>CAZBIB010000200.1:0-5962 GCA_964491575.1 uncultured Salinivenus sp.
TCGACTGCGGCGCGAAGCTGAACGGCTATTATGGCGACTGGGGATACACGTTTGCCGTGGGCACCATCGCCGAGGAGGACGCTGCGCTCTGTCGCGCGACGTACGGGGCGCTGTTGAAGGGGATTGAACAGGCAGTCGCCGATCGCCGGGTAGGGGACATCAGCCACGCCGTGCAGACCCATTGCGAATCGCGCGGCTTCAGCGTGGTGCGGGATCTCGTGGGCCACGGCATCGGCCGGAGCCTGCACGAAGATCCGCAGGTCCCCAATTTTGGAGAGTCCGGCCAGGGGCGCTTGCTCAAGCCCGGGCTGTCCGTTTGCATTGAGCCCATGATCAACCGTGGGACTGCCCAGGTCACCACAGACGCGGACGGGTGGACCGTTCGGGCCGCCGACGGCCTTCCGTCGGCCCACTACGAGCACATGGTTGTGGTGCGAGACGGAGAGGCCGAGGTGCTTTCGGACTTTGGATACATCGAAGACGTGATTGAGCCCCCATACGAGTTCGACATTCTCACAGAGACCACCACTCGCTAATGGCAAAAGAAGAAGCCATCGAGAAAGATGGGGAAGTCATCGAAGCACTTCCCAACGCGCAATTTCGTGTTCGCCTTGAGAACGGACACGAGATTCTTGGCCTGCTGTCCGGGAAGATGCGGATGAACTATATCAAGATTTTGCCGGGCGATCGGGTCAAGGTCGAGATGTCCCCGTATGACCTGTCGAAGGGACGAATCGTATATCGGTATAAGAACTGAGACATCCTGTCGAAACCTTCTGCGGCCTTCCCGACTGCGGAGGGGGATGACCGTTTTCGGGAGGGTTGCGTATGGTTGCGCAAATTATTGAACGAACTCAACAGATTGAGGCATGCCGAGAATTGAAGGAGTAGACGTACCGGAGGACAAGCGCGGAGAGATTGCGCTCACCGAGATTTACGGCGTCGGTCGCTCGCGGGCCAACGAGGTCCTTCAAAAGGCCGAGATTAGCGAGGACAAGCGGCCCCGGGAATGGACCGAGAGCGAGACCAAGCGTGTGCGGCGCATTATTGAGAAAGATTATACCGTGGAAGGACAGCTCCGCACCGAGGTTCAGATGAACATCAAGCGCCTCAAGGACATCGGGTGCTACCGGGGCAAGCGGCACCGCGAGGGCCTGCCGGTGCGCGGCCAACGCACACGCACGAATGCCCGGACCCGGAAGGGCAAGCGCAAGACGGTACCGGGCCGCAAGCAGTCGACCGAAAAGAAGTAGCTCCCTGTATTGGCATTCCCACACCGGCGAGCGCAATCCAATGCCGGTTTCTTCTCTAGAATAAACCCCGAGCATTCTTATGGCTGATGGAGATGACAGAGGGGGCAAGCGCTCCCCTCGCAAGAAAAATGTTGTTGTTGAGTCGAACGGTCGGGCGTACGTGAAGGCCACCTTCAACAACGTGATCGTTACGCTTACCGACCAGTACGGCAATACCATCTCATGGGCAAGTGCCGGCAAGATGGGCTTTAAGGGGAGCCGTAAGAACACGCCCTATGCGGCGCAGAAGGCGGGGGAAGCTGCGGCGAACGAGGCCCACGATCTGGGCCTGCGGCGCGTGGACGTGTACGTGAAGGGACCGGGATCCGGCCGGGAAGGTGCCATCCGGGCCCTGTCCGAGGCGGGGCTTGAAGTGGCAAGTATTCGGGACGTAACGCCCCTTCCGCACAACGGCTGCCGCCCCCCAAAGCGCCGCCGCGTCTGATCAGTGCCGAATGGCGAGTGTCGAATATCGAGTGAGGCTACGGGCTGATCTCGACGTTCCGCTCTCCGTTCTCCCGTTCGTAATTTGTAATTCGCAACTCGTCATTGCATAGCATGGCTCGATACCGAGGTCCGAAGCAAAAAATTGCCCGCCGCTTTAAGGAGCCCATATTTGGGCCCTCGAAGGCCCTGGAGCGGAAGCCCTATCCGCCCGGCCAGCACGGACAGTCGCGCCGCCGCCGGGAGAGCGAGTACGCGGTGCAGCTGAAGGAGAAGCAAAAAGCAAAATACACGTACGGGCTGCTCGAACGCCAATTCAAGAACCTCTTCGACAAGGCATCGAGCACGCAGGGCGTGACGGGCGAGAAGCTCCTAATTCTCCTGGAGTCGCGGCTCGACAATACGGTCTTCCGGATGGGCTTTGCCCGGACGCGCCGGCAGGCCCGGCAGTTCGTCGCGCACCGGCACATCATGGTGAACGATGAGGTCGTCGACATTCCGTCCTTCGAGATGTCGCCGGACGACATCGTGTCCGTGAAGCCGAGCAGTCAGGACCTGGAGGTCATCCAGACGAACGTGGAACACCGCCAGCGCACCTTCTCCTGGGTAGAGGTGGACCGCCAGAAGATGAAGGGGAAATTTATTGACCACCCCAACCGGGAGGAAATTCCAGAAAACATTGACGAGCAGCTCATTGTGGAGCTTTACTCGAAGTAGTCGGCTGTACGCGGGGCACTCCCGCTGCCGCGAGCGCACTGTTCCGCGCTCGCTCTCATCCACGATCGCTACATTTACCAAATTGTTGATCTGAGCGTATGAGTAACCACGCGCTTCAAATGCCGGACGGCGTTCACGTCGAGGAAGTCTCCGACTCCGAAGGTCAGTTTGTGATGGGCCCGCTCGAACGGGGCTACGGCGTGACCATCGGCAACGCCCTTCGTCGCGTGCTGCTGTCGTCCCTTCGCGGGCTGGCCATTACTGCCGTCAAGATCGACGGGGTCCAGCACGAGTTTTCCACCATTTCAGGCGTCACGGAGGACGTATCTGACATCATTCTGAACCTCAAGGAGGTTCGGTTCAAGGCCGACGAGATGCGGGAAGGGCACCTCCATCTCAACCTCAAAGGCCCAGGGAACTGGACGGCTGAGGACATTGGGGAGGCCACGGCGGAGTACGAGGTGCTGAATCCGGATCAGCACATTGCCACGCTGGCCGAGGATGCCGTCGTGAACGTTGACCTGCGGGTCGGATACGGGCGCGGCTACATTCCGTCCGAGGAGAACAAGCGCGAGGATGATCCGATCGGCGTCATTGCAGTCGACTCCATCTTCACCCCGATCAAGAACGTCAAGTACGAGGTGAAGCCCACCCGCGTGGGGCAGAAGATCGACTACGAGGAGCTGGTGCTCGACGTGGAGACCGACGGGTCGCTGACGCCGGAAGAAGCGATCACGCAGGCGGCCTCAATTCTGCGGGATCACGTAAGCTTCTTCATCCAGCTCGAAGAGGAACCTGAGCCAGTAGTTGAGGAGCAGGAAGTCGATGAGGAGGTCAAGCGCATTCGTGAACTGCTCGCCCAGCCCGTGGACGAACTTGACCTGTCGGTGCGTTCCCACAACTGCCTCAAGGCGGCCAACATCAAGACGATCGGGGATCTGGTGCGCCGCGAGGAGGACGAGATGCTCAAGTTCCGCAACTTCGGCCGCAAGTCCCTGCAGGAACTCGTGGAGGTGCTCGATGAGCGAGGTCTCCACTTCGGCATGGACGTCGAGGAGTATCTCGAAGAGCAAACTACCTAGTCCCTGTCCGTCCGGTGAAACGCGGGGTCGGTCCAGGCCTCGCAGAGCTCGCCCCACGACGCTTTTCAATTCGTCACCTGTTTCGGATCGCCAATGCGACATCGCAAGAAAGGAAAAAAGATCGGGCGCACGTCGTCCCATCGCAAGCGCACGCTGCAGGCCCTCTCCAACGCGCTCATCGAGAACAAACGCATCACCACGACAGTGGCGAAGGCGAAGGCCCTGCGCCCGTTCGTGGAGCCGCTCATCACGCGCGCCAAGGAAGACACGCAGCACAACCGGCGTCAGGTCTTTCGGCACCTCCAGAGCAATGACGCGATCGAGGAGCTCTTCGGCGAGGTGTCCGAGCGCGTGGGGAATCGTCCAGGCGGCTACACCCGCATCATCAAGCTGGGGCAGCGCTCCGGCGATGGTGCCGAGCTTGCGATGGTTGAGCTCGTAGACTACAACGACGTCCCTCCTGCCGACACGGGAGGAGGCTCCGGCGGCACGCGTCGCGGCAGCGGGAAGGGGCGTCGCAGGTCTTCCGAGCGGGAGGAGCAGGCGTCCGAGACGACGGACACGTCGGCCGAAACCGACCAAGAGCCTGAAGCCGAATCTGCCGAACCGTCGGCGGAGGAAGAGGGATCGGAGGACGGAACCGAGGAAGAGACAGGGGAGGCTTCTGAGGAGGAGTCCGCTGATTCTTCCGAGTCGACATCTGGGGAGAAGGAGGAGTAGGCTACTGTGAGGGTCGGGGGGCTATGCTATGAGAGATGCGAGGCGTCGTGAGTGGATCGCGGCGCCTCTTTTTTGTTGGTGGAGACGCAGCGGGAAACTTGTATAACATCAGGAATTTAAAGCCAGCGTGAGTGCGATTCCCAAGATGGCCCGAGCCTCAGATCTATGATCCAGGCGTCGACCGTTCCGCGGAAAGGGGAGATCGATATCGATCCGGAGTACCAGGAGCAACTCGACGAGCTTCTGTCGGTGTGCCGGATCCATCTCCCCGCCGTCGACGAGGACATGATCCGCCGGGCCTTCCGCCTCAGTTACTGGGCCCACCGCAACGACTGGCGCGAGTCGGGGGAGCGGTACGTGAGCCACCCGCTCCGCGTGGCGACCATCGTGGCCCGCGACATTGGGCTCGACGACACAAGCGTGACCGCGGCCCTGCTCCACGACGTGGTGGAGGACACCGAGCT
Source organism: uncultured Salinivenus sp. (assembly GCA_964491575.1). Classification (GTDB taxonomy): domain Bacteria; phylum Bacteroidota; class Rhodothermia; order Rhodothermales; family Salinibacteraceae; genus Salinibacter. The sequence goes on from CAZBIB010000200.1 coordinate 4,720, forward strand.
CTCCCTGGATCTGATCCGGGACGAGTTTGGGGACACCATGGCGACCATCATCGACGGCCTCACGAAGATCGAGGGCGTCTTCAGCAGTCAGAAGCTGGGGCAGGCCGAAAATGTTCGCAAGCTGATGCTCTCGATGGCGACGGACCTCCGTGTCATCCTAGTGAAGTTTGCGGATCGGCTCCACAACATGCGCACCATCGAGGCCCTTCCGAAGAAAAAGCAGCTCCAGAAGGCCAGCGAGACGCTCGACCTCTTCGCTCCGCTCGCGCACCGCTTCGGCCTTTTCACAATCAAAGGCGAGCTCGAGGACCTCGCCTTCAAGATCCTCGATCCCGAGGCCTACAATCACATCGTGGACCGGCTCGAAGAGATGGCCGAACAGCGAGAGTCCTACATCGCGGATTTTGTGGAGCCGCTCGCGGAGCACCTGGAAGAAGAGGGGTTCACCTTCAAAATCAATGGGCGGGTGAAAAACGTCTACTCCATTCATCGCAAGATGCAGCGGAAGAATAAGCCGATCGAGGAGATCTACGACATCTTTGCGATTCGGGTGATTCTGCAGAGCGAGGGCAAGAAGGGGAAGGAGGACTGCTGGCGGATCTACTCCCTGGTGACCGACCTGTACAAACCTCTTCCCGAGCGCTTCCGCGACTTCATCTCGGTGCCCAAGTCGAACGGATATCAGAGCCTGCACACCACCGTGTTTGGCCCTGAGGGTCGCCGGGTGGAGGTGCAGATCCGGACGCAGGAGATGCACGAGGTGGCCGAGCGGGGCGTGGCCGCGCACTGGAAGTACAAGGAGGGGACCGAGAACGTCGACGAAGAAATGGAACGCTTCCTGGAGTGGGTGCGGGACCTGCTCGAAAACCCGGAGCCGGAGGAGGCGACGGAGTTCGTGGAGGAGTTTCGGCTCAACCTGTACGACGAGGAGATCTACGTCTTCACCCCACAGGGCGACCTGCTCACGCTGCCGCAGGGGGCCACGCCGGTCGATTTTGCGTTCAAGGTCCACACGGAAGTGGGCATGCAGTGCATTGGGGCGAAGGTGAACGGCAAGATGGTGCCGCTTTCCCAGGAGCTCACGAGCGGCGATCAGGTCGAGATCATCACCTCCGAGAAACAGAACCCCAGTCCAGACTGGATCAACTTCGTCGTCACCCACAAGGCCCGAAGCCGCATCCGGAAGTGGACGAACGAGGAGCGGCGCAAGGCCGTGGAGCTGGGCAAGGAGATCTGGGCCAAG
>CAZBIB010000201.1:0-5943 GCA_964491575.1 uncultured Salinivenus sp.
ACGCGTTCGTGTCGCCCCCCACGATGTGCATGTCGTAGGCGTCGCAGGCCTGCTTCAGCCCCTCGTAGATTGTGGTCACCATCTCCACGGAAATGTTCTGGGGGATGCCGATGGAGACGGTGGCGTAGCGCGGCGCGGCGTTCATCGCCACGACATCGCTCACGTTTACCGAAAGGGCCTTGAAGCCGAGGTGCTCCAGGGGCCTGAAGGCGCGGTCGAAATGGACGCCCTCCACGAGCGTGTCCGTCGTGAGCACATGGGCGCGGTCCTCGTCGACGCGGTACACGGCCGCATCGTCGGCGATGCCCGACACGATGGTCTCGTCCGTGGGCTCGCCGAGCGTGTCGCGCATGAGGGCGATGAGGCCAAACTCGCCGATCTCGGCGAGGGCGGTCTGCTGAGGCTGCTCCTGGGTTTCCATGGAGGCCGGGGCTGTGGATTCGGGAAAAGCGTCGACGGTAGACCTACGTATATCCCGGTGACGGGGGTGTGTTTGCGGTCGGGGGAGGATAGAGGGGCCTTTCGTCGGCTTTTTGATTGGGGAACGGCAGTCGGCGGAGGGCAGCGGAAGAATTCCTTACGCGTCTACGAAGTCGCTCTCCAGGAACGCGTCGCACGACAGGATTGGAATGCCCCGAAACGGATGGAGCACCAGGAGGTCGTCGTCTCCACTGACGATCACGTCTGCGTCGCCGCTGAGGGCCAGCTCCAGGAATTTATCGTCGTCCGGATCGCGGCACATCTAAACCTGCTCCTCGACCTCAACGGGATGGGTGTGCGTGTCGAACCACTCGATATAGTCGTTTCGCTCGTCGGAATCGACGTACGGCTCAAATTTTGGACGTCGGAGGCTGGTTTCCAGCTCTTTGAAAGTCTCATCAGAAGAAAGGATCACTCCGTATTCAGCGACCCAATCCAGAACCCGCCGCGGTTTTCCGCTGGGGGACAAGGCCGCGCTGATCAGGACGTTCGTGTCGAGTACAATGCGTGGCTTACGAGTCATCGAGCAGCTCCTCGAGCTTTTCCTCTGTTAATCCACGCTCCTGTGCAGTTTTTCCCATCCGGTCCAGGATCTCTCGTAGCTCTTTTGCTGCCTCCTTGCGAGACAGAAGAGAGAACGCCATCGCCTGTTCGGCGCGCTGCCGCTCGGACGGGGAGGCCTGCTCGTAGGCCCGGGCAACGTCTTCGGGGACCTCAATGGTGATGGTCGCTTTTGGCATTTCGGGATCTGGGGAGCCAGTGCGTAGGACCTGCGTCAGTCACTCTGTCTTACGAGGAGAAGCGGCGAAGGATCGGAGGAGGTTCACGAGCCCGGCACGCTGATCGATCCCAGGAGCGCACGGTCCGATGCCCCGGTCACCGACGGCAGGTTCGTGGGCACACCGTTGACGGTCTCGTGGGCGAGGACGGCGAAGCAGAGGGCCTCTTTTGCATCGGCATCCACGCCGTAGTCCGATGCGGTGTGGACCGGAATCGGGGCGAAGGCGTCGCGCAGCATCCGCATGAGCGTGTCATTGTGCACGCCGCCCCCGCTGGCGATGAGCATGTCGATGGACTGGTTGGGGCGCACGTGCTGCGCATAGGCCTGGTAGACGGAGGCGGCGGTGAGGAGGGTGGCTGTGGCCATCGTGTCCTCGGCAGAGAGACCGCGGGACTGGGCGGCGCCGAGCAGGCGGTCCACATAGTCCGCCCCGAAGTCGTCGCGGCCGGTGGACTTGGGGGGCTCACGGCGGAAGAAGTCACCTTCCAAAAGATCAGCCAGCAGGTTGTGGTTGGGCGTGCCAGCGTCGGCGTGCCGGCCGTCGCGGTCCATCGGGGCCTCGAAGAGCCGCTCGGCGAGGGTGTCGATCACCATGTTGGCCGGGCCGGTATCAAAGGCGCGCACGTCGTTTGGGGCTCCCCCGGCGGGCAGCACCGTGAGGTTGGCGATGCCGCCGAGGTTGAGCAGGCCGCGGGACTCGTCTGCATCGGTAAAGGTAACGTAGTCGAAGTACGGCACGAGCGGAGCACCCTGCCCCCCCAGCGCCAGGTCCGCCGCGCGGAAGTTTCCGACGACGGGCACCCCCAGCCGCGTGGCGAGCGTCGAGGGGTTGCCAAGTTGAAGCGTGGCCCGCACCCGCGCTCCCGCACAATCTTCCGGTTCGGGGAGGTGGCACACGGTCTGCCCGTGCGCGCCCACGAGATCGAGCGTGTCGAGACTCGCGGTCCCTTCTCTGAGTACGCGATCCACGGCCTCGGCGTATGCCTCCGCGATGCGGGCGTCGAGACGGGTGAGCGCCTGGACCGACGAGGAGGTCGCCTCTGTGTTTTGTCGGATCAACTCCCGCAGCGCCTCGGGGTACGGCACGTGGACGAACGCCTTCGACTCCATCGTCAGGTCGGGACCGCTGCCCGCAAGCCGGACGAGCACGGCGTCGACTCCGTCGAGCGAGGTGCCGGACATGAGTCCGACGACCGTGCGCGACGACTGGTGATGGAGGTCGAGGAGAGCGTCCATGCGTGTTGAAGGGCGAGGGGGGAGCGGAGGAGGGGAAGAGAGGGGATGACGTCGATCCCCCGCATTTTGCCGTTTGACCCCGCACGCGTCAAGTATTCTTGCCAGAGGTGTCGGCCTTCTCGCGCATTTCGGCTGCCTTTTCTCGAAACTCGTCGGCCCGGTCGGGCTCCTGCTCGGCCAGTTGGGCGTAGATGTGCGCGGCCCTCTCGTAATCGTTCTGCCCCGCGTGGATCTTCGCCAGGGTTTCGGAGACGACCTCTTCACCGGGAGGCTCGTCGGCGGAATGCTCCTCCGGGTCGTCGGGGACGGGAGGAGGAGTCTCCGTCTCAGCGTCCGGGTCGGGGTCGATCCGAGCCGACTGCAGCTTGTCGATGAGATCGTCGAGGTCGTCCTCTTCGTCCTCCTCATCGAGTTGTTCGATCTGCTCCTCGGGGGTCGATGACGACTCCTCTGGAGACGGATCGGCCGAAGAGGGCTCTGGGGGCTCGTCGGCAAGGCCGGGGCGGGCGCCGCCCTGACGGGCTTCCCGCTCGGCCTGCCGCCGCAGCTGGGTCAGCCCAAAGTCATCATCCGGCGGTGACGACTCGTCTTCCGACGGAGTCTCCTCGTCCTCGGACGGTGCTCCCGACGTGGGGGCGGTCGGGTCGGGTCGGGGAGGAAGGCCCTCGGCGGCAGATCGTTCATTCTCGTCCTCGATGCCGTCCATGCGCCGGAGGACTCGCCGCTTTCCCGCCTCCGCGATCGGGCTGTTTGGCATCAGGAAATGCACAGTTGCCCACGCCTTCAGGGCCTGGTCCCAGCGCTTCTGGGCCTCGTACGCACGAGCCAGCAGCACGTGTGCTCCCAGGTGGGCCGGCAGTGCGGTTGTCTTCTGTTCGAGCACCTCAACGGCTGCGTCAACATCCTTCTGCTCAAGCAAGGTGAGGGGCTCTTGGAGGTCGGGGAGAGGCATGGCGACTTGAAGCGGGCCGCTAGGTGAGACGGAGGTCGTAACTGAAAAGTGGATTCCGCTCTACGGGCAACCCATGAGTTTGTTACTGGAGATCCCGCGAATGCGGGTGTCAGAACCTGTTTGGCGGACTGTCTACGGCCTGCGACTGCGTGGATCTCGCGCAATGAGCCTTCGGCACATCATCTGGTAGCTCCGCTACAAGGTTCGTTTGAGCGGCTCATTGCGGCTTCGACCACTGTGTTTACTCGGCTGCGCCTCGTCAGTCGCTATGCTCGTGTCGGCCTCGTATCCATCCACCAAACAGGTTCTCAGGCCGCGGGCGAGGAGGCAGGGGCGGAGACCGTTCGATCCCGGCGCACCGTGAGGACTTGCCGCAGGCTCGATGCGGTGACCAGGATGAACCCGAGCGCAAACAGGGTCTGAAACGGCACGGCCGCCCACTCGCCGAGGGCGACCGTGATGCCGAGGCCCGCGGTCGAGTACACGGCGAGGCCCAGCTCGCCCCACACCACCCGGGGCACCTCGGCAATTGCATAGCGACTCTCCCACCAGCTATCGTCCGATGCGGCGCCGTACTTGGGCGTGCGGATGAACGCGGTGTCCGTGCCGCGGAGGGCCTGCCAGACGGCGTTCGTGTTGCTGAGAGACAGGCCCATGGTGCCGGCCATGAAGGCGGGAAACAGCTGGAAGCGGTGCAGCCAGTCGGGGTAGAGCGCCCGCTGCGCAAACAGCTGAGCGAGAAAAAATCCGGCGAAGCCGAACAGGCCAAGGCCCATCAGGGCAAAATACACCTCCCCCGGCCCGTGGCCCAGTCCCTTTAGCAGCAGCAGGGGGGCGTGGGTGAGGGCGGCGAGAAGGATGAAGGGGAAGGCAAAGTGGGCCGTGAGGTGGAACGTGCCTTCGAGCTTGACGCGCCACGGCTGGTCCGAGCGCCAGAGACGGCCCGTCAGCTTCAGTGCGGTTTCCACGCCTCCTTTTGCCCACCGAAATTGCTGGGAGCGGAGCGCATTCATGTCGGGCGGCAGCTCGGCGGGAGCCTCCACGGTCGGCACGTACTTGAAGTCCCAGCCCTGAAGCTGGGCGCGGTAGCTGAGGTCAAGGTCTTCGGTGAGCGTGTCGTGCTCCCACCCGCCGGCGTCCTCAATGCAGGCGCGGCGCCAGACGCCCGCGGTGCCGTTGAAGTTCATGAAGCAGCCCGCCAGCTCGCGCACCCGCTGCTCAATGGCGAAGTGGGCGTCGAGCCCGAACGCCTGCACCTTCGTCAGCAGCGAATCGTCTCGGTTGATGTGGCCCCATCGTGCCTGCACCATGCCGAGGTCGTCGTTCCCGAAAAAGTGCGGCACCATGCGCCGCAGGAAGTCCGCGTTCGGCACGAAGTCGGCATCGAAGATCGCGATGAGTTCGCCCCGGGCGAGGTGCAGACCGTTGGCGAGGGCGCCGGCCTTGTAGCCGGTACGGTCGTCGCGATGCACGTGGGTGATGTCGACGCCCTGATCTTGCCAATACGCCACCCGCCGGGCCACCCGCTCGGTCGTCTCGTCGGTCGAATCGTCGAGGACCTGGATTTCGAGCCGGCTGCGTGGATAGTCGAGGGTCGCACAGGCGTCGATGAGGCGGCGGGCCACTTTGGCCTCGTTGTAGAGGGGCAGCTGCACCGTCACGACCGGCCAGGAATCATCAGGCGCGGGACGATCGTCGGGATTCGGAACGGGGCCGTCGCGGAGGGTCTCGCTGTTGGCGTAGACGAGGGACAGCCACAGCAGATTGCCGCCGTAGGCCGTGAGGGCCGCGATCGAAATCGCGTACAGCGCCGGAATGGCGATTTCGAGCACCGCAAGCATCGGCGTTGAAGGTTGGAGCGTTGAAGGTGGAACGTTCGGCGTTCACAAGGGCAGAAGTAGGTCTCTCCTCTCGCTCCCACGCGCCCAATCGCCCGCGTTCACCGATTTCGGCCGTACGTCTCGTGACTGGAGACCCAGTCGGACGACGAGATGGCAGCGCCCAGTGACAGCTCGCCGGCCAGCGTCGCCGCCGTCACAATTTCGGCGAACTTGTGCACCTTCCCCTTTCCGTAGCAGCCCATCACTTCGAGGCATTCGCGCTGGGTGGGCAGGCCCGTGCCGCCGCCATACGTAGCCACGATGAGCGACGGGATGGTGAGCGAGACGTAGAGGTCGCCATCCTCGGTCAGGTCCGTGTAGAGCACGCCCGCCGACGACTCCGAGACGTTGGCCACGTCCTGCCCCGTGGCGATGAAGAGGGCCGTGATGGCGTTGGGCGAGTGGCCGCCGTTGTTGTTGGCGCCGGAGAGGAAGGCGCCCACGGTCGACACATTCCAGTGATGGTGCAGGCTCTCGGGCTCCACGCGCATGTGCTGGATGAGCATCTCCCGGTCGATCGTCGCCTCGGCCGTCACGCGCTTGCCCCGCGTCCGCATCACATTGACCTGCGAAGCCTTCTTGTCCGTGGCGAAGTTCGATTCCAGGTAGAAGTG
>CAZBIB010000202.1:0-5901 GCA_964491575.1 uncultured Salinivenus sp.
CCCTGCTGATCCCGAATGGGCTCGGAATAGGGGAACGAAGTGCTGGACGTGTAGGCGTCCAGAATCCAGTACTGGCGGTCGTCGCCATGCACCATGTACGGGTCGCGGTCAAATTTCAAGAAGGGAGCGACCCGGCGCACTCGCTCTCGCACCCGATTCCAGAACTGAATTTGACTGTCGTCCTGGATGTAATCGGTGAGCAAAATGTTGAAGTCGCCCATGAAGTAGGAGAAGAGCAACTGCTTCCAGAAGCTCCCGACGTTCACGCCTCCGTCCCCACTGTACCGCGTGTACACGTTCTCCCCGGAGCGCGGATAGTCCAGCTCCAGCGAATCGCCCGGGGCCCCCGCCGGCACGATGCGGTAGTGCGGAGTCCGTTCTCCGTAGTAAATTGCCGGGTTGTCTACGTCGAGCGCTTCGTAGTCGGCCTGGGGTGGAATGTCCTGCACCAGAAACTCCGGGCTTCCCTCCGTCCCCTCTCGCGCCACCAGGTTGGCCACCGACCCGTAGCCGTGCGTAAAGCGGACGTGCCGGTTGTCCCAGGTATCCTCGGGCAGCTGCTGAGTCAGTTCGCGCGGGGAGACCATCACCTGACGGTACTTCCCATCGAGCATGTACCGGTCGACATCCACACTGTAGAACTCGTAGTAGAGTCGGATTTCCTGTAGCTGCCGGTACGTGTCAATCAGGAGACGCGGATCCCACAGCCGCACGTTGTCGATCGTTTCCTCGTTGTCCTCCACCGCTCCCGCCGGCATGGTGGGCTCGGCCGGATAGGACCGCTCTTTGAAGTCTTCGAGACCGTATGCCTCGCGGGTCATGTCAATGTTGTGCTCCAGGTACGGGCGCTCCCTCTGCAGCTCGCTGGGCAATACGGTCAGCTGCGTCACAAGGGACGGCGCCAGGACGAGTCCGCTCACCAGGAGGACGACATATCCCACCGCCCCAATCCCCAGAAGCCGGAGCTGTCGACGAAACAAATTGAGGCCCACCAGCCCGGCGAGCACGAGCGTCGCAATCACCATAATCCAGAGCGCCGGAATCATGACGTTCACGTCCGTATACCCGGCGCCGTACACGGCCCCGCCCCCTTCTTGAAGGATCTCGTACAGGTCCAGATAGAAGCCCCACGCCCACCCCAGCAGGAGGAGAATGAGGTTGGCGCCCAAGTGTCGAAGGGCCCCTGAATCGACCTCGAATCCGCCGTTTTGAATGCCGATCTGACCGGCGATGACGTAGCCGGTCACCAGCGCCAGCAGGCCGAGAAATGCCAGGCCGACGACCCCGCTCTGGAGTGCCTGCAGAAACGGAAGCTCCAGCATGTGGTACGCCAGGTCTACGCCGTAGATGGGGTCGCTCTGCCCGTAGGATCCAGCGTACCAGAAGCGGAGCAGCTCATTCCATCGTCCGGAAAATCCGGCCGCAAAGAGAAGGCTGAGCACGCCCGCGACGACGTAGGCCAGTCGCTTGAGACGATCTCGCGTGAGCGGTTTGCCCCCCACCTGGGGTGCCTCCCCTTCCTGCGCCCAGCGCGAGGCCCAGAGGGGCGGGATGTTGCGTACCAGCCAGTAAAAGTTGCCCCCGAAGTAGAGGCCCGTCACCACGAACACGAGTGCGAAAAGCAGAACCTGCGTGCCCCGAATGGTCCAGAACACGCCCGAGTAGCCGAGCTCGCCCATCCAGAGATACTCGACGACGAGCCCCGGGGCAAAGAGCAACACGGTGAGCACGACCCCAAGGATGCCGAGCAGAGTCTGAACAATGCGACTCGACCGGAGAAGCGACATGAGTACTGGTGGGTGGTGAAGAAAACACGACGGACAGGCAGAACTCGGACGCGGTGGTGGCGCCCGTCTGCATCGTCGGCGGACCTACATCCATCCAATGCACACGGGAAGATGGGGTTCTACCTTGCCGACCGGATCCATCTGGTCTCCGTATTTTGGAGACGCCCCGCGAGGCACCGTTTGTCATAGAATTCCCACGACCGTGCCCGAGGTCCGACCCACCTCAGGAGTTGCAAATGCGCATTCGATCCATCCACAATCCCGCCGGTACGTTTCGCTGTCGAATCCTCAAACATATGGAGGCTTTTGCACTGATTTCTTCACACAGCATCCACAACCGGGAGCGCTTCCTTCATCCAATGATCGTCGCCGTAAAGATTTCTATAGGACAAAACTGCTTCCCCCTTCATCTCGTTGATACTGTGGCTTTTCTGAGGGCTTTGTCTGTAACATCCGCGCTCAGACGCTGAAAATCCTCTTGCGTCTCGCATCCCGGCGCTACTTGATCCGGGACACGACGCACTCGAAGATGAATATTTCCATCAAGAAAACTGAGGTTTATATGACGGTATATATTATACTCTCTTTGCTCTGGATGCTGTACATGGCACTCGAAACGTACGTGTTTGCGCGTCCGCAATCCCGGCCCCACTTCGTCGGGTTTCTTATTACGCACACCCTCCTCGCACCCGTCTCATTCGCCATCTCGGCGACGAGTGGCGTGCTTCGGGAGCGCGTTGAGACGGCATACCGCGGCGCCCTGGAATCGAAGCGCCGCTTCGCGCGGACGGACCGCAAGAAGTTGATTGGGTAGACCGCGATCCACACTTTCTGAAGCAAAAGCCCTCCTCCGGCTCCCCCGGTGGAGGGCTTTTTTGTGGAAGGGCTTTCGGCCCGCTGAGAACGTTCGCGTCCAGTGGCCTTTCTGGACGTTTTGGTTGCCCCGAGGAAAGGAGGTCTAGAACGAGCAACACCGAAGACGGCGCGCAGAGCCAGTTGTAGCCCCCTGAGCGAGCGGTACGTTTCGGAAAACCGTTCCGCTTCAGCTCGTAGCGGAACCTACTATTTATAAGGAGGCGGGAGTCAGTTTTCATCGGAGGCACTCTCCGGCGCCCCGTCGCCGGATGGTCGCGAGGGTTCCCCGTCGGACCGCAGTGTGAACTCGTCGAGCGACAGACCGTCGATCACCGACTCGTACTTCGTGAGGTCGGCCGGCAGCAGGACCTTGTTTTCCTCCTTCCCCAGCTTCGCGATCGTGTCGAGGTACTGCTCGGCCAGCCGCAGCTTCACCGCCTCCTCCCCGCCCGGCGACGAGACCGCCTGGGCGATCCGTTCGATCGCCTCCGCCGTCGCCTCGGCAAGGGCCTCGATTTCCTTGGCCCGCCCCTCGGCCTCATTGATCCGGCGCTGCTTCTCCCCTTCGGACTGATTGATGAGTTCCTGCTTCTCCCCCACGGCGTCGTTGATCGTCGACTGCTGCTTCCCCTCGGAGCGGGCCACGGTGGCGCGGCGCTCCCGCTCGGCGGTCATCTGCCGCTCCATCGCCTTCTGCACCGTGCGCGGCGGCTCGATGTTCTTGATCTCGTAGCGGTGCACCTTGATGCCCCATGCCTGCTCTACCTGATCGAGCACGTCGACCACCGCCCGACTGATGGCCGCCCGCTCCTGGAAGGTGGTATCCAGCTCCATTCGTCCGATCACCGAGCGCGTGGTCGTCTGCGCCAGCTGAATGGCCCCCCGCCGGTAGTCGGTCACGCCGTAGGCCGCGTTCTCCGGATTGGTTACGCTCAGATAAATGATGCCGTCTACCTCCACCCGCACGTTGTCCATCGTAAAGCACTCCTGCGGCTCCACGGGAATGGCCTGCTCGCGCAAATTGAGCGTGTAGGCCACCCGGTCGACGAACGGTACGAGGGCATGGAAGCCGGCCCCAAGCGTCTTGTGGTAGTTGCCGAGCCGCTCGACCACGTAGGCGCTCTGCTGCGGCACGAATCGGATGGCCCGCAGAAACTTGTAGGCCACGTAGAGGGCCAACAGCGACAGGATGCCGAGACTGATCGTGTTGAGGAATTCGAAGGGCGAAGCGTCCATGATGACGTATGGGCGTGTTTGCGTATGGGGGTGTGGGCGGAGAGCAGGTCGCTACTTGTTCTGCAAGGGATTCGTCACTTCCGAGGCCCCTTCGAAGAACGACTTCAAGTTCGCTGCCTCCATTGGGAGCACGCTCACGTTAGCGCCGTCCACGACCTCGCCGAGGCGGTCGATGAACTGCTCCGTCAGGCGCATCTTCACGGCCAAAGAGCCGCCGGGTTGGGCGATGGCGTCGGCCACCCGCTCGATGCCGTTGGCTGTGGCCTTGGCCAGGAGCTCCGTCTCGCGGGCTTCCCCCTCCGCCTCGTTGATGCGCTGCTGACGCCGGCCTTCCGACATTAGAATAGACGCCTCTCGCTCCCCCTCCGAGGTGTTGATCTGGGCGTCGCGGTCGCCGGACGAGGTGGTGATCTCAGCCCGCTTGTCGCGCTCCGCTTCCATCTGCTGCTCCATCGTGTGGACGATGTCCTGCGACGGCTGGATGTCCTTCAGCTCGTAGCGCATCACCTTCACGCCCCACGGATCGGAGGCCTCGTCGAGCTCCTCTACGATGGCTTCGTTCATCGCGTCCCGCTCGCTGAACGTATCGTCGAGCGTAATCTTGCCCACCTCGCTGCGCATGGTCGTCTGCGCGAGGTTGACGGCGGCCATGCGATAGTCGTTGATGCCGTAGCTGGCCTTGTAGGCGTCCATCACCTTCAGGTACACAATGCCGTCCACCTCCACCTCGATGTTGTCCTTGGTGATACACTTCTGGTGCGGCACATCGAGCACCTGCTCGCGCGTCTCGTGGCGGTAGGCCACGCGGTCCACGAACGGGATGACGAAGTGGAAGCCGGGCTCCAGCGTATCGTGGTATTTGCCGAAGCGCTCGACAATCACCTTCTCGCGCATCTCCACAATGATGAAGGTGTTGTAGACGACGAAGACTGCAACGAGGAGAACGAGCAGAAGGAGGGTCCACATGGGGCGAAGGGCAGTCAGTGCGACGAAGCGAAAACGGCGATGGGCGTCCGGATGCTAGCTAGACCGGTGGGCCGAGGGATCGTAGCCGAGCCCCGAAGAATCGGACGACCGATCCGTCGAGTCCGTCTCTCCGGCGTCGTCTCGGCTCGAAATGTCTTCTCCGAGGGCTTCCGAGAGCTCCGCGTCGAGGTCGGCGTGGTCGCCGGGCACCACGACCCACGTCAGGTTGTCCCGGTAGAGAATCTGCGCCTCGGCCCCTTTCGGCAGCCGGCTTTCGAGGGTGCGGGCGTCCCAGGTGGCCCCGCGAAAGCGAATGCGGCCCGGCTCGTGCGGCCCTACCGGTTCGAGCACCGTTACCGTCTGGCCCATCGCCTCGGCATCCTCGTCGGTCACAGCCAGCGAGATCTCCCCCTGAACGAAGCGGAGCATGAGGGGCCGCAGGGCAATCGTCAATCCGGCCGAGAGAAAAATCCAGGCCACCGCGGCCGTCATCGGGTCACCAAGCAGGCCGATCGTGCGGGCTCCTCCCACGACGAGTCCCCCCACACCGAGGAAGAACGCGATGCCGCCGGGCACGAGCGTCTCCAACAGCATGAGCGCGAGCCCGCCGCCGATGAACGCCCACGTGAGAAGAACCGGATCCAGTTCCATGACGAAAAAATCGTTTTGCAGGCATCCGGCTTTCGACACCGGTGCGAACGTTTTGTGAGACGTGCAAGGAGGGCAAAGGTTGCATTGCTGACGTTTTCTCAGCGAACCGATTCCTGCGCTCCTTGTTGATCAGATGACTTCGTTCTCGAACCGTTCGTCGTCCACCGCCGTGCCGCCCACCCCTACCACCGACCGGTCCCCCCTTCTTCGCCCTCGCATTTTCGCGGACGTTCCGTCCGTCACGGCGGGGATGAGCACCCGACACGGGGGCGTGAGCAGCCCGCCCTACGACACTCTCACCCTGGGCCGTCACGTGGGCGACGCGGCGAGCTGTGTGGAGGAAAACCGACGCCGCTTTTGCGCGGCGCTAGACACGGATCCGGCGTGGCTTGCCACGGCGGGACAG
>CAZBIB010000203.1:0-1741 GCA_964491575.1 uncultured Salinivenus sp.
GCCGTGCGGGACTTGCCCTTGTCGGTGCGGGGAATCCCCGCGAAATGTCGGTTCGTATGGGACGCTGCGAACGCCTGACGGTTCCGTCCACGGGGAGCGTGTACCTGAAAATGCCGTCAAGCCCTCGATCCGGGTACAGGTTGAGCCTGAACTGGGCGTAGCGGACCGGTGCGGGCGCTCTCCTCGAAGGGGACACCTCAAGGAAAACGTGGGCTCTCATCCAGAAAGACGCACGGTTCTCGTTCGAGGGCTCTTGGAACTCACGTGCATGAAATGGGCAAAGAAACGGATGATTCCTGCAAGCGGACTTCCGGTGCGAAGCATGCGTGCACAGGTCTGCGCGATGCCTGCATTGCGATTTCCGAACGGGCCTACAACTTTTTGCAATGGGCTTCATTTTGTAAATAAAAGCAACCCCACCGGGCGTTCTCGACCTTGAGATCACGTTGAGACTATGGACGACTTGTTTCAGGACACCGACGAGGCGGGGCAGGCTGAAGAGTCGCGTTCCTTGACCGAAACTGTCACTGCTGCGTTTCAAAAGATCACCGAGGACCGGATGGAAAAGACAGAACCGGAACGTCCTTCCGCAGCCGAACCAGTACGGGAGATGTCATCGACGCCGACGTGCTCTCCAGCGGAAATGGTCAAGGAGACGATCGCTGCGTTTCGAAAGGCGGCGCGCCGAACAGCGAAGCGCCGCGCAGAGAAACGACAGGAAGGAGAGCGCTCTGAGACGCGCTCTACGGAGGAGCCCGCCGGGGACGAGACGAGAAAGGCTGCGGACGCAGAAGAAGATGAGGAAAGAACAGAGGAGGCGGAGACCTGCTCGCCCGAGGACCTCGCTCCCGAGTTTCGCAGGGCCCTTTCGGAGAGAGGGCGTGCTGCCAAGAGGGAGGACTCTTCCAAAGAGACCCCGGCATCGGAAGAGACGTCATCCTGTTTCCCTCTGCCCGATTCTTCATTTCTCTGGGTCACCGATTCGCCAACCGACACCTCGGCGGCGATCTCCGTAGAGGACCTGTCGGCGCCCCGTGCCCAGGAGGCAGAGGCCTTTCTCCTGCGGGGCGGCGGGAAGCAGCCCTACCGGCTGTTGAAACGCATTCGGCGCCATCCCGAGGCGACCATCTATCTGAAGCCGGTCTTCTGGCGGCGGACTCCGGGACAGCAGTCGCCGGTCGCCGCCCACGTCGACGGAACGTGGACGCCGGAAACGGATCGGGACGCCCTCAGCGCGCTCCAGGAGCACGCGACCACGATCAATCGGCGGATCCGCGACCTAGTCGAGACAGGGGGCGTTGAGGAGGGGGGCGTGGAGCTTCGGGTGCTTCGGTTTATCGCAACGCGGGACGAGGAGTTTGCCCCGCGCCGGACGGAGGGAAATGAAGACGAATTTGTGTACCCGAAGCTGTCGCCCCTCCTCGACGAGCCGTCTCGCCGGGAGAAGTCCCGAGGTGGAGAGGGCGAATTGGCGCAAATTCTCTGGATGACCGCGCGTCGTATTCGCAAGAAATGACGTCGCTCTGCAGCTAAACACGGCGGTACAGCCGCTTCGTCCGGGCGCCGAGCCGGACGGTCTCACCGAGCAGTGTTTCGCGACCGAGGCTCAAGAGCCTCCTCTGGTAAATTCGTGGTTTCGACCGAGCGGAACGCCCCGCTCCAGTTCGTCCTCGATGTCATCCACGATCGCCTCGATCCGACTCCGGACCGAGGTGATGGCTGGATTGAGAGGATCAACGGC
>CAZBIB010000203.1:1841-5895 GCA_964491575.1 uncultured Salinivenus sp.
ACAAACCAGCGTTGCGTCTCCTCGTCCTCATCCTCCAGAACGGAGGCGGCGATTTGGGCCGCCATTTCGGCGACCTCCTTCTGCGTTACGCCCCAGTGCTCAGCCAACGTCTCCTTGGCCTGGAGCGCATCCTCACTGAGCTTAAACTTGGTGTGGACGGACCGCTTTCCCTGGCTGGACGGGGCCTTCTGGCCAAGGTTGCTTCGGTTTTTGACGAGCTCCTCCATGGGACCGAACCGCTCACGATGAAATTGCCAACTCAGAAACGAACGTAGATCCTACCTCCGATTTAGTCAACATACCCAGTTAGCCAACAAATAAAATTAGCACCAAGAAAGCAGGTTCGGCGATTCGAGTCGGTCGGGACGAGGCAGGGGACGCCGCAGCAGAGTCGGGGCGCGGGGTATCGGAGAGGATGGATCTGATGCCGACTACAACTCCTTTTCGAGGAGGCCCATGATCTCATCGTAGCTCTCCTGAGCGGCCGTTTCGTTGCCCGATCGGATCGCGTCGGTCACGCACGTCTCCAGGTGGTTCCGAGTGATGGCCCGCCCCACGGACTTGAGGGCCTGCTGCACCGAATGGATCTGATCGAGGATGTCGCCGCAGTAACGATCTTCCTCCACCATTCGCTCCAGGCCTCGGATCTGGCCTTCGATGCGGCTGAGACGGGAGGTAATGTCGTCGCGGTCGGCGTCGCGAACCGGCATAGAAAATCACGCTGATGATGAGAGAGTCTTCGTGAGTGTGTCCCGGCGCTGTTCGCGCTCCTCTCTGAATTTCCAGCCTCCTGTTGCCGGAAAAGGCGGCTCGGAGGGACTTAACGCCTGGGAAGCAGCCGAGAAGAGGGCAGGTTCTACATGGGGTACCCCCCTACTCCCCCTGGGAACGGTTGTTTCTGGACGTAGTCCCTGAGACTGGAGGAGTGCAAAATCGAAGTCGGGACCAGGCTGATTTCGATGAACTGGCTGCCGGGTGAGCGGTAGAGCTTGCTGGCCCGTGGCAAGAAAGAAAGATTGTGTCCCCCCTTTTTGTTCACCGGAGTGGGCCTTTTATTCTAGTAGGACCTGCTCCCCTCCACTGCCGACTGTGAACCGTTCCCATGCCTGCGCCTGTCAAGATGCCCACGATTGCTCCTTCGATCATCGCGTCCGATCCTGGGCGGTTTGCCGCCTGCGCCGACGAAGCCCTCGGGGCCGGCCCCGACTGGCTCCACGTCGACGTCATGGACGGGCACTTCGTCCCCAACATCACCATCGGCCCCGACGTGGTGCGGGCCCTCCGGCCCGTGGCCGACGAGCACGACGCCCGGCTCGACGTGCACCTCATGATCGAGGAGCCGCAGGAGTACGTCGATGCGTTCGCCGACGCGGGGGCCGACCATCTTACCGTCCACGTCGAAACGTGCCCCCACCTCCACCGCGTCGCCCAGCGGATCCGGGCCGCCGGCTGTAAGGTGGGGGTCGCCCTCAACCCCGCGACCCCCCTCGGGCACCTCGAAGGCATTTTGCCCTTCGTCGATCTCGTGCTCGTCATGTCGGTCAACCCGGGCTTCAGTGGGCAGAGCTTTATTCCAGAGTCGACGGCGAAGATCCAGCGGGTGCGCCGTCAGCTCAATGCCCTGGGTTCCAACGCCTACCTGGAGGTGGACGGAGGGGTCGCGCCGAGCAATGCCATGGAACTGATTCGGGCCGGGGCCGAGGTTCTGGTGGCCGGCAGTGCCGTGTTTGGAGGAGACCGATCCGTAGCGCAAAACATCGACGCCCTGCAAAATGCTCTGACGCTCAAGGTGTGATTCGGGCACAACGGCCTCCGGCAGTCGTCGGGGCACCCGTTCACGGGGATCCGATCACCGAACCCGGCAGGCACCATGGAGACTCCCCGTTCGGAGCTGAAGGACATGAGCGACACGGTGTGCGTAATCACCGGAGCCAACTCGGGGATTGGCAAGGCTACGGCGACGGAACTGGCTCGCCTTGGCGCCCACGTGGTGATGGTGTGCAGGGATGAGGGGCGGGGACGGGACGCCCAGGCCGAGATTCGGGCGGCGGCTCAGGCAGCACACCCCAGCCGCGAGGACACTATAGACCTGCACATCGCGGATCTGAGCGTGCAGGAGGAGATCTACCACCTCGCCGAAACCATTCGGGCCGACTACGACCGCCTCGACGTGCTCGTGAACAATGCGGGCGTCTTCTGCGAGACGCGGGAGGAGACGGTGGACGGGATCGAGCTCACTTTTGCGGTCAATCACCTCGCCCCGTTTCTGCTCACCCACCTCGTCCTGCCCCGGATTCGGGAGACGGCCGGACGCGCCGGGGAGGCCCGCATCATCACCGTCAGCTCAGAGGCGCATCGCGGTACGAGCATCGACTTCGACGACCTTAACGCCGAGACGGGCTACAATGCCCTCCACGCCTACGCGCAGTCGAAACTCGCCAACATCTTCTTTACCCACGAGCTTTCCCGCCGGCTTCAGGACGAGGGGGTGCTGGTGAACGCTGTGCATCCCGGCGTGGTGAATACCAACATGTGGCGGGGTTCCGGCTGGATTTCCCGCATCGCCCGGCTCTTCTCCTGGCTCTACAAGCGGCCCGAGGAGGGGGCGCACAGCGTCGTCTACCTCGCGGCCTCTCCCGAGGTGAAGGGCGTGACGGGCCAGTACTTCAAGGAGACCGAGATTGTGAACCCCTCTCCCGAAGCCTACGACGAGAAGGCGGAGCGGCGTCTCTGGGAGGTAAGCCGGGAGATGACGGGGCTCGTCGAGGCCGATGAGGACGAGCAGCGAGAGGAGTGAGAACCGGAGTCGGTCACGTGCGCTCGTCGAGCACCGCGTCGAGGCCCTGCTCCGCCGCCGCGTCGAGTTGCTCCTTCTCCCGCCGCCAGAAGACGAACAGTGTGGCGCCTATGAGAAGGGCCGCGAAGATGGACCCGTACCGCATGACTTTGAAGGCGCTGGCCGAGTAGGAATTCGAATTGGGGTTAAACTGCGCGCAGGCCAGGAAGGCCTTGTCCAAAACGTTTCCCACCGTGCCGTTCGAGGCCTCCACGAGCGCAGTGCGCAGGTTGCCCGAGGCGGGATCGAGCGTCGTAAAGTACCGGCTGATGGTCCCGTTGCCACTGAGAAAGATGATCGCCGCCGGATGGGCGAACTGCTGCGTCTTGTTCTTGAGGGGCTTGTAGCGAAACCCCACGGAGTCGGCCAGCGTCTGGATGGCGTTCTGTTCGCCCGTGAGGAAGTGCCAGCCGTCGAGTGTCGACTCGGGGTTCTTCAGCGACGCGGCATATCGCTTCTGGGCCTTGCGCGCCATCTTGGGCCCCTCCTTGGGGTTGATGTCGACGGTCAAAACCTTGAACTTCTCGCCGGCTGTCCACGAAATGCCACTCAGCGACTTGGCAAACTTCTGAAGCTGAATGCGGCACAGCTGCGGGCAGCGGTGGTAGTTGAGGGTGAGCATCACCGGTGTCGACCCGTCGAAGTACCGGCCGAGACGAACCGACTCTCCCTGCTCGTTCAGAAATGACAGGTCCTTCGGAATCGTCGCGCCGAGCTGCTGGTCAACCCCCACGTTTTCGAGCTGTTCTGGCGTGCGGTTGGCTCGCTGGGCGTGGGCGTCGGGGCGGAGGAGACCTGCCCAGAGAAAAGCGACGGCCAGGGCAATACCTACGACCGAGTGCAAGCGAGACCGATCGACACGAGCAACAGCAAATGGGAGATGCATGGGCCGCCGGAGGGATCTGATGGGTGTACAGCACTCCAGTTATATCCCAAACGCCCCCGAAAGTTTGGGAGACGATTCCCTATTCATTCCCCATCAATTACCCGTCGGGTCCCGACGGCTGGTATGTTGATTTTCCCTCGTGAGAGGGGCACCTTCCCGGACGAATCGGGAAAGTCCGAGGACGCTCGGAACGGGAGGCAGGCCGCGTGTGCGGTCACTATGGAACGGCACTCTCGACGGTGAATTCGAGCACCCCACTTTCTTGAACCCTCCCATCACGTCCACTTACCCCCAATCCCTATGACTATTCTCGTGACCGGCGGCGCCGGGTT
>CAZBIB010000204.1:0-5875 GCA_964491575.1 uncultured Salinivenus sp.
GGGGAGAACGTGGTGGCCGTGCAGGTGCTCCGTTTCAGCGACGGCAGCTACCTGGAGGACCAGGACCACTGGCGGCTCAGCGGCATCCACCGCGAGGTGTACCTCGAAGCGCGACCCTCAGCGCGGATCGCCGACCTCGCCGTCCGCACCGATCTAGACTCGACCTACGACGACGCAGAACTCCAACTCCGCCCCACGTTGGTCAACCACACCGAGGGCGACCTCGGAGGCTGGCAGGTGGAGGCGCAGCTGTTCGACGGCGAGACGCCTGTGCTGGACAGCACGCTCACGATGATGGCCGCGTCCGATCTCCTGAATGAGAGCTATCCGACGCCGGGCAACGTCCCGTTCTCCCTGCTCGAAGCGACGGTCGATTCTCCGAAAAAGTGGTCGGCCGAGACCCCGCACCTGTACACGCTCATTACGACGCTTCGCGATGCCGAGGGACGCACCGTTGAAGCTGTGCGGATAGAGATCGGGTTCCGGGAAATCGCCGTCCGCGACGGGCAACTCTTCGTCAACGGCGAGCCGGTCCTCCTGAAGGGTGTGAACCGGCACGACCACAGCGCGGTGCGCGGCAAGGCCGTGACCCGTGAGGACATGATCCGCGACCTCCAGCTGATGAAGCGCGCCAACGTCAACGCTGTGCGCACGGCACACTACCCAAACAACCCCGAGCTCTACGCCCTCTGCAACGAGTACGGCCTCTACGTGATAGACGAGGCCAACCTCGAAACGCACCAACTGGGCTCGCAACTGTCCAACAATCCGACCTGGAATCCGGCATACATGAGCCGGATGATCCGCATGGTAGAGCGGGATAAGAACCATCCGTCCATCATCATGTGGTCGCTCGGAAACGAGTCGGGGACGGGTCCCAACCACGAGTCCATGGCAGGGTGGACCCACGCCCTCGACCCCACGCGCCCCCTCCAGTACGAGGGCGCACAGGACTATTACGACCCCACCGATCCGTCCTACGTGGACGTGATGAGCCGCATGTATGAGATGCCGTCGGACATCGTGGAGCTGGTCGAAAGTGACCCGAGCGGGCGGCCCCTCCTCCTCGTCGAATATGCCCACTCGATGGGCAACTCCACCGGCAATCTCAAGGAGTACTGGAATCGCATTCGCCACCATGAGCGCCTGCTGGGCGGCTTCATCTGGGACTGGCGCGACCAGGGCCTTTGGGCGGAGACAGAGGACGGCGAAATCTACACGGCGTATGGGGGCGACCTCGGCGACCGGCGGGGCGCCAGCAATTTCAACCTCAACGGCATTGTCTTCGCGGACGGCACGCCGCAGCCGGCGTACTGGGAAGTCCAGACGGTCTACCAGCCGGTCTATGTGGCGGCGGCGGACCTGAGTGCGGGGGTGGTGGAGGTGGCGAATCGCTACGACTTCACGAATCTCCGCGAGCTCGATGCACGCTGGCGGCTGCTGGAGGACGGTGAGCCCATTCAGGAAGGCACAATGCCGTCTTCCGACGTGGCCCCCGGCGATACGGCACGCGTTCACGTGCCCGTCGAGCGGCCTACGCTCACGCCCGGCGCGGAGTACGTGCTGGAAGTGCGCTTCAACCTGGCCGAGGATGCGCCTTGGGCCGAGGCCGGCCACACCGTCGCCTGGGAGCAGTTTGAACTGCCCTACGACGTACCGGCCCCGGACGCTCCATTGCTCAGCACGCTTTCCGACGTGACTTTGAGCGAGACCGATACAGCAGCGACGGTTGAAGGCAACGACTTCTTCGTCACCATCAGCAAGAATTCCGGTGCACTTACTTCATTTATCCACGAGGGCGAGACGCTGGTACACCGTCCCCTTGTGCCAAACTACTGGCGTGCGTCCACCGACAACGACGAAGCCGGCTGGCAGCCCGAGAAGGGCCTCGCCTACAAGCTGCGCGCCTGGAAGGACGCCGGGCCGGAACGAGAGGTGAGGTCGGTGTCCATCGACCAGTTGGCGCCGCAGGCCGTGCGCGTGGCGGTGGAGGGCACGCTGCCGGTCGGCCAGTCCACCTTTTCCACTACCTACACTGTCCTGGGGAACGGCGACGTGCGTGTGGCGAGCCGCGTCGAGAAGAAAGGCGACGTGCCGCCCAGCATTCCACGCGTGGGCATGCAGATGGGCGTCCCCGACCGCTATAGTATGGTGACGTGGTACGGGCGTGGTCCCCACGAGAGCTACGCCGACCGCAAGACGGGCGCCGCCCTCGGCACGTACACTCGCACCGTGGAGAGACTGGCCACGAAGTATCCGTACCCGCAGGAAAACGGCAATCGCACCGACGTGCGCTGGGTCGCCTTTACCGATTCGACGAGCGGCACTGGGCTGGTGGCGCTGGGCCAACCGCACATCGACATGAGCGCGTGGCCCTATACGCAAGAGGATCTGGAGCAGGCCGATCACACCTACGACCTCCCCAATCGTCCCGTCCACACCGTCAATCTCGACTACGGACAGATGGGTGTGGGCGGCAACACGTCCTGGGACGAAAACGCCGCTCCGCTGCCCACGTATCGCCTCACTCAACAGTCCTACGCCTATCAGTTCGTGCTCCGTCCGTACGGAGCCGGGGCGGGAAGCCTTCAGGACGTTGCTACACGGCCCGTCGTCGAATTGTAGTGTGCCCGTGTTCTCCCGCGACGTTGAGGCGCTGGCGTCAAGCGCTACGCACAGTCTTCTCAGAGAAAGTAGGATCGGGGATTACACGCCGCTGAAGGCGTTGAATCCACCGTCCACCGGAATGACGACGCCCGTGACAAACGAGGCGGCATTGCTGCAGAGCCAGTGCACCGCGCCCGCCAGCTCGTCCGGGTCACCCAGCCGACCCATCGGCGTGTTCTGGATGACCGTCTCGGTGCGCTCGGTGTAGCTGCCGTCCGGGTTTAGCATCACGTCGCGGTTCTGCTTGGCGATAAAGAACCCAGGCGCCACGGCGTTTACCCGCACACCCTCGCCAAACTGCTGCGCCGCCTCCACCGCCATCCACTTTGTGAAGTTCTCCACGCCGGCCTTGGCGGGGGAGTAGCCCGGCACCTCCGTAATGGCGCGGTGCGCGGCCATTGAGGAGATGTTGACGATGCTTCCCCTCTCCTGATCGGCCATGATTTCGGCGAAGGTGAGCGTCGGCAGCACCGTCCCGTCGAGGTTTAGCTCCACGACCTCCCGGAATGCCGCCTGGGTTACGTCGAAGACGGATCGATCCTCGCCGGTGCGGGTCGCCGCCACGTTGCCGCCGGCAGCATTGATGAGGATGTCCAGGCGGCCCCATTCGTCGAGCACCGTTTCCTTCGCGGCATCAAGCTGCTCTTCGTTCAGCACGTTGGCCACGAGCGGGATTGCATCGGGACCGAGTTCGCTCAAGGCTTCCGCCTTCTCCTCGGCGGGTTCGCGGCGGCGCCCCAGCACGCCCACGCGGACGCCGGCTCGGGCCAGGTGCTCTGCCATGCTGCCGCCGAGGGTGCCGTAGCCACCGGTAATGACAGCGGTTCGGTCGCTCAGATCAAATCCGAGATCCTCGTTCATTGTCAAAGAGAACCGTTGGGCAGGGAATCCGAACGAAGCGGGAAGAGTCAGTACCCAAAGAGCGAGGGGACCAGAGGCTCAGTCCGTCGCGAGCAGGATGACCAGCACGAGGCCAACGATCCCGAGCCGGGACGATGTCATGAAGGGAACGGGCTGGTGAACGGAGTGGGGAAGAAGCGCCTACCGCACCGCCTGCAGGGCGGATCGCATGTAGCCCAGTGCGTAGGCCATCCCGGCGTGCCAGGGGGCGTCGCAGCTCATCTCCGGGGTGTGGTCGGGGATCAGGACGCCATCGAAGCCCACGTCGTCGAGTACCTCCACGGCCCGCAGCATGTCGATGTCGCCGTTGTCTACGAACGTCTCCTGGTAGTTCGGCACCGTGCCCCGCACGTTGCGGAAGTGGACGTAGCTGATCTTGTCCTGGGCCCCGTAGTGCCGGATGCTCTCGTACACGTCCCCCTCCGTCATTTCCTGAAGCGACCCGAGGCAAAATTCAAGTGCGTTGGCCTCGCTGGGCACGAGGTCGAGCACGCGCTGGTATTTGTGCGGCTGGTTGACCAGCCGGGCGGTCTGCCGCAGCGAGTCCGCTGGTGGATCGTCGGGATGCAGGGCCAAGGTCACGCCGCTCTCTTCCGCGACCGGAATGATTTCTTGCAGGAAGTTCTCGAACCGTTCCCAAAGCTCCGCCGATGAAACGGACGAGACGTGCCCCGGCGGAGCGTCGGGGTCGTACACCATGTTCCACACCATTCCGTTGGGAATGGGCTTGTCCTTCTCGATGGCCGACTCGTCGTAGCGCACGCTCACGGCCTCGCCCCGCCCAAATGGGCCCTTCGTCCACCCCCACACGCCGGCGAGGCTAAAGTTGTAACCGATAATGGGAATGCCCGCACGACCGACGTTACGGATCGTCTCCTTCAGGTTCTCCATTTGCTCCGCTCGCTTGGGACCGTCGAGGAGCACGTCGTGCCAGTGGGCGGGATCGAAGTTCTCGATCGCCTCCCACGTGAGCCCATGCGACTCGATGTGGCGTTTGATCTCCATGAGCTCCTCGTAGGTCCACATCGCAGAGCCGTTGGTGGCGTGCCCCCATCCTTCATGGTCCGGTCCGCTTGACAGGGATGGGTTGTTTCCCCCAAAGTAATCGGTGAGGTGTACCACTAGGTGCGTGGCCCCGGCCTGCTTCGCGAAGCGAAAGTTTTCTTCGGTGAGGAGGTCTCTGTAAAGCCCAAGTCCGAGGTGCATGTGGTGCGGACGTCGAGTGCGGCAGGCGCGAACGGCAAGGAAGGTCTGCTCATGTAGTCATATTATGACTCCAACCTACGGGGATCTCGCGTTGATTTCAAGACGACCCCGGACGAGCACCACATCTGGGCCGACTTGGACAGGGGGCGCCTGATCATTCTTGATGGGCATCTTGGTGGGCGTACAGCCCGAAATATGTCCCTACGAATCCCCCAGCCTCCTGGGTGCTGAGGATGGTGCCGTCTGCATTCTCTTTCAGCGTCGTCCAGTTGCCGGAGGGCGGGGCATAGGAGAAGTCGTACTCTCCGCCGTCGGCCTCAATGCGAAGGCGGAGGGGAGTGTCCTCGGAAAGCTCCACAGGGGAAGTGGCGATGACGGAGGCGTCGCCCCCGGCAGCCTTTTCGAGCTGCACGACCGGCTGCTCATTGTGCTGGGTGATAGCGAGGAGGTAGTAGTACTCTCGGTTCTGGAAGGCGGCCAGCCCGGCCTTCCGCCCCGACTCGCCCGGCACGAACAACGCCGTGGTGGCAGTGGCGCGTATGTGTTGCTGCCGCCGGCCCAAGAACGAGGGCTGGCCGAGATCACTAATCGACGCCGAGCGAGACTCGATCGTGAGCGTGCCGTCCTCCAACTCGTGCCACGTCTCCTGCGGCGAACGGATGAAGTTCCAGTACGGCGCCAACGAATCCGCCTCAAAGTCGGTGCGGACGGTGAAGTTGCCACTCGTGGGAATCGACGGCGGCTCGCTCTGCGGAAGGTCAGGCGCCTCGTGTACGTAGGGCACCATTTCGGTTCCTTCCGTAATCACAGGCCATCCGTCAGCCGTCCAGCCCACCGGCATCAGAAAGGTTTCGCGGCCCGTGTTGTAGAGGCCGTCGCCGTAGGGGCGAGTGGCAAGAAAGACCGACCACCATTCCCCATTGGGCGTCTGCACGAAGTCGGCGTGGCCGGCGGTGGCGACGGGGTTGGGGCGACTGGGATCCAGGTGGCGCTGGGTGAGAATAGGGTTTTCGTCATAGGGCTCGTAGGGACCGCGCACCGAGTCGCTGCGGAAGACAACTTCGGAATGATTGGGACCGGTGCCGCCCTCTGCCGCGATCAA
>CAZBIB010000205.1:0-4342 GCA_964491575.1 uncultured Salinivenus sp.
GCCCGCTCGTCCGCTCGCGGGCTCCAGCGGATCGCCGTTGTCGTCGTAGATGGCAGGCTGAAGTACAGGGCACGGGTATCCGGCCGAGCTCGGCTTCATGTCCTGGAGAGCGGGAAGGTTGGTGATGAGATGCCCCGCCGTCTCCGTCTGCCACCAGGTGTCGACGATCACCGCGTCCCGGTCTCCGATGTGCTCGTAATACCAGAGCCACGCCTCCGGCTGAATCGGCTCCCCGACCGTCGTCATGTGCCGGAAGTCGAAGTCGTACTCTGCCGGATACTCTTTGCCCCACTTCATGTACATCCGCACCGCGGTGGGCGAGGTGTGGAAGACGTCTACGTCGTGACGCTCGGCAATCTCCCAGGTGACGCCCTTGTGGGGATGGTCGGGCGCTCCCTCTCGCATCACGCTCGTCGTGCCCAGCGCGAGCGGCCCGTAGACGATGTACGAATGTCCGGTGATCCACCCAATGTCGGCAGCGCACCAGTACGTGTCCTCGGGCTTGAGGTCGAGCACGTACTTGGAGGTACCCGCTACGTAGCTCAAATAGCCGCCTGTGCGGTGCTGGGCGCCCTTCGGCTCGCCGGTGGTGCCGGAAGTGTACATGAGGAAGAGAATGTCCTCAGCATCCCGCGAGACGGGCTTCACCCGGGCGCGCTCGTTCTCGGACAGGAGCTCGGAGACGAGTACGTCGCGGCCTTCTTCGATGTCGGCGTCGGGATGAAGCTCGCCCTCGTGCCGCTCCCACACCAGGACGGTGTCGATGCCCGTGTCAGCTTCCTCGACCGCCGTGTCGGCCTTCTCCTTATGGTGGAGAAAGTCGCCTCGCCGGTAGTAGCCGTCGATGGTGACCACCACATCCGAGTCGGCATCGTCCACGCGCTGAGCGAGGGCGCTCGCTGAAAAGCCGCCGAACACGACCGAGTGCGGCGCTCCAATGCGAGCGCAGGCGAGCATGGTGATGGGGAGTGCCGGCACCATCGGCAGGTGAAGCGTCACCACGTCATCCTCCTCCACGCCAACGTCTCGAAGCGATGCAGCCACCTTGTTCACTTCGCGGTAGAGATCCCGGTAGGTGAGAGTGCATTTGGTGCCGTCCTCTCCCTCCCAGATGAAGGCCGCCTGGTTGGGCCGCTCATCGAGATGACGGTCTACACAGTTGACGCACGCATTCAGGTGCCCGCCCTTGAACCACTCGAAGAATGGGGGATTCGACCCATCGAAAACCGTGTTCCAGTGCTCGTCCCAGTCCAGAAGCTCGGCATACTCCTCAAAGCCCTTGGGAAAATCGTCGAATCGGTCGTACACCGCCGGGTCCGTGACGTTGGCCTGCCCCACGAACGACGGAGGCGGTCGGAAATAATCCTGGTCGGACAGTCGGGCTTCAATCGTTGCATCTTGTTCAGGCATGACGAGAGAGGAGGATGGCTTCGTAAAGGGACGGAGTTTGAGAAAAAGGACCGACCACCCGCGGGACGACGCGACGTTTACCGGGCACATCCCTGCCGCGTCGCCTGCGCGGCCCCGGATTGTGGAAGCGCTTCTACTCGCTGGACGGCACAGGAGATCGGCCGATTCGGGAACGGTACGTTAGGGACTTGGGTCGTCAATTTCAACTTCTTGAGGCTGTCGCTGACGCTTCGGCGAGCTCCGCCACGCACCATCCGCGCACCGCATTGCAGCAGTAGAGCACGTCAGCCGTCCGGAGGTCGTCGAGGCTCAGCGTCCGCTCCGAGGCCGTCGGCTGCGTGTCCAGCACGTAGTCCCGATACACCCCGGCCAGCAGCCCCGACTCGACCGGCGGCGTGTAAAGCGCGTCGTCCATCCGCACGAAGAGATTGGTGTAGGTCCCCTCCGTTACCTCACCGTCCCGATTCAGGAGAATCGCCTCGTCGTACCCAGCGTCTCGGGCAGTCTCTAGCGCCCGCTGGTACACGCCGCGCCGCGTGGTCTTGTGGTAGAAGAAGGGATCGGAGCGGTCTGCCCGCTCGTCGGCAATCGTGAGCTGCCACGGCTCATCAGTGTCTCTTTCAATGGGCGTCATCGTAACGTCGATGCGACCGCGCCGGCCCAGCGTCGCGCGCACCTTGAGGGTCGTGTCTGTGTCCCAACTCGAGACCGCTTTCTCGATGCGCCGCCGAAATCGGGGTTCGTCGAATGGGAACGAGAAGTATTTCGCCGACTGGACAAGGCGCTCGACGTGACGATCGAGAAGTGGAATGTCTCCCGCGTCGTACCGCATTGTCTCGATGAGTCTGAAATCCTCAGCATCATCGCAGTGGGAGGCCCCTGATGCATCGGCGGTGAGAAATTCACCTTTGAGTGCACACTCCTCGTACTCGGTCCCCGGATCGGAGTCCCATACGATGCCGCTTCCGATCCCCATGGTGCCGTCCGTTCCATTCAGCACGGCGGTGCGGATGGCCACGTTGAAGACCGCCGTGTCGTCCGGCCCGGCCATGCCGATGGCGCCGCAGTAGACACCCCGCGGCGTTGTCTCCAGGGTGCGGATGAGGCGCATGGCGCGGCGTTTTGGGGCGCCGGTGACGGATCCGCAGGGGAAAAGCGCTCGAAGCAGGTCGGCGAGCCCCGCATCGTCCTGCATCTGCCCCTCCACAGTGGATGTCATCTGCGTGACGGTCTGATACGATTCCGTCTCATAGAGCGACGGGACCGTCACCGAGCCGGGCCGGCAGCAGACTGACAGGTCGTTGCGGAGGAGGTCGACGATCATCAGGTTCTCCGCCCGGTTCTTCGGGTCGGAGGCCAGTTCCTCCTGGAGCGCACGATCTTCCTCCAGCGTCCGCCCCCGCCGGATGGTGCCCTTCATGGGTCGCGTGATCACTCGGTCGCCCTCGCGCTTCAGAAACAGCTCCGGCGAGCAGGAGAGGATCTGCCGATCTCCGAGATTGAGGTACGCAGCGTAGGGCACGCGCTGACGGGCCCGGAGGCGGCGGTAGAGTCCCCGCGGATCGCCCTCAACTTGGAAGCGAAGCGGGGCGGTGTAGTTGATCTGGTAGACGTTGCCCTTGCCGATGTGGTGCCGGACGGCCCGGATGGCGTCGGTGTAGTCTGACTCCGACACGCCCAACCGAACGTCCTGCACGACAGGCGCCGCGCCGAGCGTGTTCAACCCCGTTTCTACGTCTGCCGGGGCAAAGCGGGGAGGCGCCTCGTACACGCCGAACCACGCGAGGGACTCCTCGGTCCGCTCCGGAATATCGAGGTCGACGAACGGGTAGCCGGCCTCGTAGGACAGATATCCCGCCACGTACTTGCCACTGTCGGTGGCTCTCTCCAGCTCTTCGAGGAGATCGTAGACTTCGTCCGCTGTCGCGGCGGTAAGGACCCGCTGCGGCGCCGTGAAGCACCAGCTCCACCGGTTCTCGGCATCAGGCCTGGCCGAGTCGAGCAGGACAGTCCCGGAACGGGTGAGAACGTGAGGGTCAAACACAACACAGGCAACTGGGAACGAGATGGCGTTCGGGGAAGAGCCCTCTTCTGACATCGGCAATACGGAACACGATCCGGGTCGTTGCCGGTGGCTCCCGATTGCTTCCAGAAAACGGTCAGTAACTGGGGCTCGGCATCGGATACCAGCGCCTCTTCTCACGTGCGCGTCGCCTCAATTATTCGGGCGGCCACCCCGACGGCCACTCCCCGAAAACAGTCTCGTACGCCTGCACGACGAGCGGTGGGGGCTCGTCTTTTGCGTTCTCCACCGCCTCTCGGTGCCACCGGTCGAGCTCCTCCCTCAGCTCTTCGATTTCCTCTTCTTTCTCTTCGCGCTCCAGGTCGCGCTCGACGGAGGCCGACGGGTCGTACGCCGCCGGGTCGTCGGGACTCTCTTCCTCCTGATCGAACGACACGAGGTAGAGGCGGGGAAACGTGTAGTGCCAGTCGCAGTCGCGCTCGTAGAGGCGGCGGAAGATCCATTCGTAGACGGACCGGAAGGGTTCGTCGTCCCCCACGAGGGAAGTGCCCATGTAGAAGTCGAGGTACGTGTAGCGGCGGCCCAGGTCGTACGTCTCGTTGAGCACCTCGGCGACGGTCCCCGCCGAGCCGCGAAAGGAACCAAGGTGATACGCCACCCCGTCGGGATCCACCACGTCGTGGTTGTCGGAGAAAACGTCCCACAGCGCCGTCCCGATCACGTCACATGCTCCGGTATCCTCCACGTCGGGCGACGGATCCCGCTGGTGCATATGCTCAAACATCCGTTCTCGCACGTCCTCGTCCATCGGCTCCTCGCCCGCCTCCTCGAGCATCTCGTTCACCTCCTCCATCGCGTCCCGGGCCTGGGCCTCCTGTTCGTCCGGCGCCGAGAAGGCATAGTCCGACA
>CAZBIB010000205.1:4442-5858 GCA_964491575.1 uncultured Salinivenus sp.
TCCCAGACAATTTCGTCGTCCACGCTGTCATATCCGTGGATCACTCGGTTTCGGAGAGCCACGATGCGAGTAATCGCCGGAATTTGCTCCTCGAGTTCCTCATCCTCATTTGCAGCTTGACCCAGAGCTTCTCCAATGATCTCAAGTTGACGCTCGACGGCGGAGCGAAGCAGGAGATCGCTCTCGTATTTGGAAAGCCGACGTCACCGACAAACTCCTGAATTGCATCACACGCTCTGTACGCATCAAGCAGGCGTTTCTTCACTTTGTCGGTCATAGATCACCTCGCGCGAGGAATCCAAAGAACGGCGAAAAAATGGATTCTGGATCGAGCGCTCAGTGACGAGGTCAACCTCTCGGCCGAGCACTTCCTCAAGGGCTTCGGCAAAATCGAGGTACCGATTGGCGTACCCGGGAGAGCAATCCGCAAACTTGACGATGAAGTCGAAGTCGCTTCCCTCCTCCTCAAAATCTTCCGTCGCAGCCGATCCGAACAGTTCTAAACGCTCTACACCGAACGTCTCACACAACTCGGCGAGGTCATCAACGGACTGGTCAAAGGGTGTAGACATAAGCGGAGATGGGCCACGAGAATCGTGGCATCGTTCAGGAGTTTTCGTTGTCCTCGGTCACGTCGTCATCAGATTAATGTTCTCGAACCCGAGCCTAAACCTCTGTTGCGGAACCGACCGCGGTCCGCCGTCGGCCGACCGCCGTCTATCCGCTACATGTTGCGCCGGTACTCCCCTCCCACCTCGAAGAGCGCCTCGGTGATCTGCCCGAGCGAGCAGTATTTCACCGCCTCCATCAGCACCTCGAACGTGTTCTCGCCCTCCCTGGCCACCTCTTTCAGCTCTTCGATGAGCGCTTCGTTCTTGTCCTCATAACGCTCCTGAAAGGCCTTTAGGTTGCGAAGCTGGTGCTGCTTTTCCTCCTCCGAGGAGCGCATCAGGTCCACCTCTTCCTCCTCCGGAGTCTCGTCGTCCTCGTCGCGGGTGAAGGTGTTCACGCCGATGACGGGCCGCTCGCCGGAGTGCTTCGTCTCCTCGTACTTCATCGACTCCTGCTGGATCTTGCCGCGCTGGTACATCGACTCCATCGCGCCAAGCACGCCGCCGCGGTCGTTGAGCCGTTCGAACTCGTGCAGCACCGCCTCCTCCACGAGGTCCGTCAGCTCCTCGATGATATAGGAGCCCTGGAGCGGGTTCTCGTTCATCGTCATGCCCAGCTCCTTGTTGATGATCATCTGGATGGCGATGGCGCGGCGGACGCTTTCCTCCGTCGGCGTCGTGATGGCCTCGTCGTAGGCATTGGTGTGGAGGGAGTTGCAGTTGTCATAGATGGCCATCAGCGCCTGCAGCGTGGTGCGGATGTCGTTGAACTGAATCTCCTCCGCGTGCAGGCTGCGGCCGGAGG
>CAZBIB010000206.1:0-5041 GCA_964491575.1 uncultured Salinivenus sp.
AGGTGCCGGTTCGGTCCATCGAGTACCCGATTCTGCATGCGAATAGTCCCCTCCGTCACCGGCTCTACGCCCGCAATGCAGCGGAGCGTCGTCGTCTTGCCGCACCCGCTCGGGCCCAGGATGGCAAAAATTTCCCCATCCTCGACCTCGAAGCTGACGCGATCGAGGACGGGCGGCGCCTCGGCCTCAAAGCGCTTGGTAAGCGCGTCAACGTGAAGAATCGGATCCATCGTTCGCAACGGTCCCGTCCGGAAGGAGGGAAAAGAGCCCCCATGGGGGCGCGGGGTATAATCGCTCGTCGGCAGATACGTTCGGCCTTCATCGTTTCTCCGGCGCCCCGTAGTGCCCTAATAGAGGAGCGAGGCGCCCGCCGCTCACGCCGATCGTCGTTCGCGCACCAGCAGCAATCCCACGAACGCCGCGGAGACCCCGATGATGGCGAGAGCATAGGGCGCCGTTTCGGCAAACATCGCCGCCTCAGCGTGACTCCACGCCTTCAGGGCCAGCGACCGAAATCCAATGGGCGACAGCAGAAACGTGATGGGTAGCTCTTTCATGGCCGACAGAAAGACGAGGGCAACACTGACAAGCAATCCTCCGCGCAGAAGTGGAAAGGTGGTCTCCATGAATGCCTGGAGGGGCGACCGGCCTAGCGAGCGGGCGGCTTCCTCCAGCTGAGGCGAGGCCTGATAGAGAGCCGTCCGGATGGGCCCGACGGCCTCGGCCAGAAAGTGGAGGGCGTAGGCAAGAATAAGCAAGATGAGGGTCTGGTACAGCGGGGGCGCGGTGCCCAGCGTGAAGAAGATAAAGGCCAGGGCAAAGGCGAGCGGAGGCGTGGCGTACCCAAAGTAGGCGAGCCGCTCGATTGCCCGGGTACCCCGGGAGGGCCGGCGTACACCTAGGTACGCAATCGGCAGGGCTAAGGTCGCCGCCAGCACTGCTGCGGGGATTGAGGCCGACACCGAGTCGACCAGCGCCGCTCCCAGTGCCCCCCACGGAAGGGTCGTGTTCGCCCCTATCCAGTGAAACACAGTGATCACCGGCACCCCAACGGAAGCCATCGCAACGATGCCCACGAAGAGATACGCAACCCACCGCCACGGCCCGAGGCGCAGCCGGGTGCCCCGCCGGCTCGTCCCACTGCCGGTCCGATGCAACAACAATCCCCGAAGCAATCGCGCTTCGAGAAACAGCACCGCAATCGTCAACGCCAGCAGCATCAATGCCAGGCAGGCCGCATAAATGCGATCGTACGCCGACGTATACTGCAGGTAGAGCGCATAGCTGAACGTTTCGAACCGCATCAGCGAGACGACTCCGAAGTCGCCGAGCACGTGCAGCCCGACGAGCAGTCCCCCTGACAAAAATCCGGGCCGAAGTTGCGGAAGGACCACGCGCCACAGCACCTCCCCGCGACTGTAGCCGAGCGCCCGGGCCGATTCTTCGAGGGTCGGGTCCAGGTCGAGGAGGGCCGTTCGGAGGTTCAAGAACAGGTAGGGAAACAAATAGAGACTAAGGGCGAGGAGGGCGCCTGCGTACCCGCTGACCCGCGGGACGACGAGGCCCGTCCACTGAGCGAGCGTCCCGTACGAGCCCGTCGTGGCGAGCAACACGTACGCCATGACGTACCCCGGCACGGCCAGGGGCAGCACCCCAATGAGCGTCACCAGGCGGCGGCCCCACAGGTCCGTGCGCGCCGTGAGCCAGGCCATCGGAAAGGCAATCGCCGTCGTGCAGACGAGCACCCCCACGGTAAGCGCGACGGTATTCCAGAGCAGCCACAGCGTGCGCCCCCGAATCACCAGATCTGCCAGCTGGGCAGGCTCGGCCTCCAGCGCACGCAGCACCAGATACACGACGGGCGTCAGAACTCCGACGGCCACGACGAGGGCCGGCCCCCACAGGTACCATTCCCGCACGCTCGTCCCCAAAGTCCACGAGTGAACCCACGAGGGTACTGCCCACCCCGAGGATCCGCCGTGCGTATGCGCTTCCGGAGAACGTTTCTGCTGCAACTCAGACACAGAGGTCGTACATTCACCATCTCAGTTCTCTCCTCCCCAACAATCGGGGACTCCAAAATCCCCAGAAAGGCCAACAATTGGCGGGGAGGCGCGCAGTGCCCCCTACAGGATGTCCTCGTTGCGCAGCAGCTTGAGCGTGGCGTCGAGGTTCGACAGCCGCTCAAAGTTGAAGGACGGGCTCAGCGGCAGCACCTCGCTTACCGGTGTCATGTAGTCGGGCACCTGCACGTCCTCGACCACCGGATACTCATTGACCTGCGTGGCCGCCAGCCGCTGCGCCGTCTGCGACCACAAGAACCGCATGAAGCGTTTCGCATCCTCCGGCTGGTCGCTGGTCGACAAATGGCCCACCCCGGTGACAAGGGCGAGATTTCCCACGTCTCCGTCCTCGAAGTGGTAGGTTTCTACCGGTGCGTTCGGCGAGGGACCTCCCTCCTCTTCTTCCTCGTGCCCCTCTCCCTCCTCTTCTTCCTCATACTCCCCTTCAGCCCCGCCGTGCTTCAGCCGAAGCACGTAGTAGTGGTTGGTGAGACCGACGTCGATCTCCCCGGCCGCCAGGGCGCGAATCATGGGCGTGTTGGAGCTGTAGGCGTTCGGGTTCAGTGTCTCCATCTCATTGAGCCAAGTGCGAGTCGTGTCCGGGCCGTGGAGCACGCGCATGGCCGTCACGAAGTCCTGGAAGCTGGAATAGGATGGCGTCCATCCGACGCGGCCCTTGAACTGATCGAGGTCGGGCAACTCGAGGACCGACTCAGGCAGGTCCTCCGGGTTGACCTGATTGGAATTGTAGGCGAGCACGCGAAATCGAGCCGTCACAGGCGCCCACATGCCGCTCTCGGGGACGAACGAATCGGGAATCGACAGCAGGGAATCGGGCAGTTTCGTGAGCATGTCCGCCTTCCGTGCCTGTGTAAGGGCGCCGGTCGTGTTGGCCCAAAAAACGTCGGCCGGGCTCTGGTCGCCCTCCTCCTTCAGGGCCGCCAGCAGCTGGGCATCCGTGCCGTAGCGAACGCTCACGGGAATGCCCGTCTCCTGCTCGAACTGCTGGACTAGCGAGTCGACGAGCGCTTCATTCCGCCCGTTGTACACAACGAGTTCGTCTTGCTCGCTTCCCCCGCATCCGAGAAGGGACAGGACAAGGGTGAGGACGAGACTGACGCTAAGGAGTCGCTTCATTGGGGCGTACAGGGTTGATTTCGGAGAGATAAACCTTGTTTAGACTGATTCTAAAGAAGGGAGATGAAAGATGACACGGGAGAGGCGTTCTGCTGGGTTTAAATCGCAGAAACTCCACACAGGGCGCGGGTGGGAGCGGGGGCGTGGAAGCGCATGTCCCGACCACTGTCGGGATGGGAATGTGGGGATACGAACGCTTCCCGAACGGATAACCTCCTCCGCAAATCAGCTTGCGCTCCCAGATAGGAGTCCCTCAATTGCTTCGAAGAGGCGTTCGGGCTGCTGCGCGTGCTTGCGTTCGCGCACCCCTTCCACGAGCCGCTCTCCCCAGTCTTCCCGGAAGAAACGGACGATGGCCTCTGCCAGGGCAGGCGGATCCTCGGGGGAGACGACGAATCCGGCCTCCTCGTGCGGAATCGTCTCCGCAAGGCCGCCCACGTCGGTCACTACCATCGGCCGCTCGAAGTACGTGGCGATCTGGGCGACGCCGCTCTGCGTGGCCGACACGTAGGGCTGCACTACAAGGTCGGCGGCGCAGAAATGGGTAGGCACCTCGCTGGACGGGATGTATTCGTCGTGCCAGTGGACACGGTCGCCCAGGCCGTGTTCACGGATGAGGCGGCGGTAGCGCTCCGGCTCGTCGTAGGGCTCTCCGGCAACGACGAGGTGCAGATCGGGCAGGGCCTCCAGCACCTCGGGCAGGGACTCCAGGAGCACGTGCAGGCCCTTGTACTCGCGGACGAATCCGAAGAAGAGAATCACCGACGCGTCGTCGGGCAGGTCGAGGGCAGCCCGGGCCTCTGCCCGCGGCACGGGGTCGCCGAAGCGCTCGTAGACGGGATGCTCGATGCGGCGGACCGCAGCATCGGGGCGGCGGAGGGGTTGCAGGTTGTCGGCCACGGCGTCGGACATCACGACGTGCCCTGCGCAGGCGGCGAGGAAGAAGCGACTCAGCCACGCGTCGCCCAGGTGCCGCTCGTGGGGCAGCGCGTTGTGGACGACGGCGAACGACGGAATCCCGGCCCACCGCAGGATCCGGGCAACAGTGCCGTAGGCGGGGGCGAAGAACGGCATCCAGTACTGAAAGACGACCGCGTCGGGATCCTTGTCGCGGAGGTGCCACGCCGCGCGGAGCCACGAAAGAGGATTCAGCGGATCGAGCAGCCGCGGCGCCTCTCGCACGATGGCCGGCGCCTCGTCGTCCGGCTCAAACTGCGTCTTCCCCGGAAACAGAACCTCCGGATACTGCCGCGCAAAGCTGACGGGCTGCATCTCGTGCCCTCGCGCATCGAGTCCCTCCACCGTCATTTCCGTGAAGTGCGCAATCCCTCCCCGATACGGATGCATCGGCCCAAGGACTGCGATCCTCCATTTTTCATTGTCCCCTTGTCTCATTTATCGCTCTCATATTCTCAACAACCAACTGCCAAACACCTCCCTCCCAAATTGACGACCACACCACTGCCTATCACATTATCCCTTCCCCATCGACCGCCGACCAAAGCCAATGTTGAAATGAGACAATGAGAAACTGACCCATTGACCTGTCACCGATTCACCGAGCTCATGTCCGGATACCGATTGCCCGCCGCGGCCCCCATCGGCGCAATCTCGTCGATGCGATCCAGCTCTTCGTCGGACAGCGAGACATTGAGTGCTTCGATGTTTTCGTCCAGGTGGTCCGGGTTCGTCGTGCCCGGAATCGGCACCACATCCTCCCCCTGGTGAAGTACCCAGGCAAGGGCGAGTTGTGCGGGAGTCACGCCTTTGTCGTCCGCCAGCCGCTCTACTTCGTCAACCAGATCCAGGTTCTTCTGAAAGTTCTCGCCCTGAAAGCGAGG
>CAZBIB010000206.1:5051-5850 GCA_964491575.1 uncultured Salinivenus sp.
AAAGCGAGGGTTGTGGCGGCGCCAGTCGTCCTCCGGCAGGTCGTCCGGCGACTGGAAGCGGCCCGTGAGGAAGCCGCGACCGAGCGGGCTGTAGGGAACGAATCCGATACCGAGATCGCGACACGTCGGCAGGATCTCCTCCTCCGGCGTGCGGCTCCAGAGCGAATACTCCGTCTGGATTGCCGTGAGGGGATGCTCCTCATGGGCGCGTCGGATCGTGTCGGCCGCCGCCTCCGACAGTCCGAGGTAGCGGACTTTCCCTGCTTCCACGAGCCGTCCCATGGCCCCGACGGTCTCCTCAATTGGCACCTCCGGGTCCACGCGGTGCAGGTAGTAGAGATCGATGGTGTCAATCCCGAGACGCTGGAGCGAGGCGTTGCACGCCTTCTTCACGTAGCTGGGCCGCCCGTTGACGCCGTGGAAGGTGCCGTCCTCGTCGCGCACGTTCCCAAACTTCGTGGCGATTGTGACCTCGTGCCGGTGCGGCTCCAGGACGCGGCCCACGAGCTTTTCGTTCGTGAAGGGGCCGTACATGTCGGCGGTGTCGAAGAAGGTGACGCCGCGGTCGAGGGCCCGCTGGAGCGTCTTAATGGCCCGGTTCTCGTCGGGCGTGCCGTAGAAGTCGGACATCCCCATGCAGCCGAGGCCGAGGGCGGAGACGTGCAGATCGTCGTTTCCTAAAGTTCGGGTGTTCACGGTGGAAAGAGGACTGGAAAGCGGAAAAACGAAGATCGACAGAGAACGTCAAACGTACCGTCACCCTTAACGACTGCTTGGGAACACTGTTACGACAAAAGTC
>CAZBIB010000207.1:0-5837 GCA_964491575.1 uncultured Salinivenus sp.
CCGACCCGATGAGGCAGCACTCGCCCCCCCTGCGTAGAGCCTGCACAAACTCGCGATGCGCGAGCGCGTCCATCTTCTGCTGCACCTCTCCCTGCACGTTCCGTTCACCCGTGGTTCCGTAGACGTCGATCAAGCCCGCGCGGCGCATGTCTCGGTTCACGATTTTTGCAGCCAGACTGATGTCGCGCAGGAGACGGGAGAACGCGCCGGTCGAATGCGGAAAGGTATCCTGTCGCTCGATGATGAACTGTTCGAGGGTTTCGAACTCCTCAAGATCGGTGTCAGGAGCGCCGTCTCCGTTTTGGGACGAGGGGCTATCGTGTCCGGCGTGTGCAGTCATGATCTGTGCGATTTGCGTGAGCGAGTGGAAGAAATGAGCGTCGCCTTCCTACAACGTACAATTTTCCGGAAGCGGTTCCAAGCAGGATGATCGACAAATGTCGGTCCTACGGGATGCAGTTCAGCCTGTCCAGAACAGGAATCATGGCGAAGCAACAACGATCAATCTATGAGAGCGCCTCCAGGCCGAGTTGATCTGTGATGCGTCGGGTATTTGGAACGTTGGCCGTCCCCTCCAGGTCCGTCAACATCCGATCCAGATCCTCAGGCGTGTCCACGTCGTACCACTGCGGGAGCACCGTGATCTGCGCCTCGGTCCGCTCGGCGCGGGACAGCGTATCGGCAAACACCCGCGAGTGGCTGTAGGTCATGTCGTCGAAAAGCTGTGGGTAGAACGCGCTCATACCCACCAAATAAAACCCGCCGTCCTTGGTCGGGCCGAGGCAGAGCGACTCCGAATCCTCAAGCGACCGGAAGGCTTCCCGGAGAAACGAGAGGGGCAGCGTCGGATGGTCGGTCCCAGTGACGACGACCTGATCGTAGCCGTCCTGCAATGTCTCCTCGAAAGCCCGCTTCATTCGCGTTCCCAACTCGTCTCCCTCCTGCTCGTGCAGGCTCACGTCGGTCGGTAGCCCGTCGACGCCGCCGTTGGGAAGCGGAGGCGCAAGGTACAATCGAACGTCCGCTCCCGATAGCCGTCGGGACTGCCGCAGCGTGTCTCGAAGGAAGGCCGTGTACAGGCGAGCGGCCTCTCCGGGACCCAGGAGCGGCGTGAGGCGCGTCTTGACGCTGCCCGGGCGGGGAACCTTGGCAAAAACGAGGAGAGCGGCGTCCATCCGATGTACCGAGATTTGAGGACGTAGAGGCATCCCGCCTGGACGCCTGTACGCATCATTAGAGGGGAGAGATCAGGCACGATTCAGCGCATGCGCTGAAGGGTCGACCGGAGTTTGTCGAGGGCATAGTCAATCTCCTCCTCCGTCGTCTTCGCTCCAAGCGAGAAGCGGATGGCGGCGGAGGCCGTGGGACGATCGAGGCCGATGGCGGTGAGGACGTGGCTCGGCTCCAGCGCACCGCTCGTACAGGCGGAACCGGCGGATACGAGGACGCCTTGCATGTCCAGGTTCAGAATAAGCATCTCGCCGTCCAGCGGCTCCCCGTCCGGTCCGTCCGGAGGAAAGGCGACGTTCACCACGTGGGGCGCCACGGGAGCGTCGTCGATGGGGGTATTGAGGACGTAGCGCCCCGGCACTGCGTCGTCGAGTCCGTCGACGAGGCGGCGCTGGAGACGGGAGAGGCGCTCCGAACGCTCCCCGGCGTCAGCCACCGCGCGCTCCAGCGCCTCGGCCAACCCAATGGCGCCCGGCACATTCTCAGTCCCCCCGCGACGCTCCCGCTCCTGCGAGCCGCCCTCCACGAGCGGTCCCAGGTCCACCCCATTGCGGACGTAAAGCACGCCGATGCCCTTCGGCCCGTAAAACTTGTGCCCCGACATTGACAGCAGATCGACTCCGAGATCGTCCACGTCGAGCGGCTGCAGACCCGCCGCCTGCACAGCGTCGCAGTGCAGCCACACGTCGTGAGTGTCACAGACCTCCGCCACCGCCGGGATGTCGGTCTGCACTCCGATCTCGTTGTTCGTATGCATGAGCGAGACGAGCGCCGTGCGGTCGTCAATCGCGGCCTCGACCTGCTGAGGCGAGACGGCACCGCGATCGTCCGGCGCGAGGATCTCGACGGGGGGCCCCTGCTCCGCCAATCGCTCCGCAGGCCGCAGGACGGCCTCGTGCTCGGCGGCCGATGTGACGAGGCCCGCTGGTTTTCCCGAAGGCGTTCGGGACGACGCCTCATACAGAACGCCCTTCAGGGCCAAGTTGTCGGCTTCGGTGCCGCCGCTCGTAAAGACAATCTCGCTCGATTCGGCCCCGAGGCACGCCGCGACGCGCTCCCGCGCCTCCTCCATCGCCACCCGGGCCTCTCGTCCCAACTGATGCACCGAAGAGGCATTACCGTACTGCTCCAGCAGATACGGTTTCATCACCTCCAGGACCTCCGGGTCGAGGGGGGTCGTAGCGGCGTGATCGAGATAGACGCGCTCCATGAAATTCTGAACTGTCAACGGATTCGTTTCTACCGGCGAGGGTTCCGCTCCCCTCTGCTGTCGACAAAAAAACCGGGAGTTCTGAGGTGTAATTTTTGAGGTTGTCCAGGCCCTACCGGTTGGGATCGCAATTTTTAACGCGAAGACGAGGACGCTGATTCGGGCGGGCTCCGCTCGGTCTCCAGCGAATTTTAGTATTCCTTTCGACGAACAAACCCTCGCAATGCCGCATTCACCATCCAGACACCTCGATTCGGTCCCCGTGCCCGCGTGGACGTCTGTACCGCCCCTTGCACCAGCTTCTCCCACTCCCATGGACAAGCTCGTCGTTCGCGGCAATTCCTCGCTTGATGGACCGCTCACGGTGAGCGGCTCCAAGAACACCGCCCTGCCGCTCATGGCCGCGACCCTTCTGGCCGAAGGCCCGTCGACCATTACCAACGTGCCGGACCTGCGGGACGTGCGCACCTTCTCGAAGGTCATCCGCTACGGAGGGCCGTCCGTCACCTTCGATCCGGACGCCCACACGCTGTCGGTCGACGCTACGACCCTCGAAACGCCGGTGGCCCCCTATGAGATGGTGAAGAAAATGCGGGCCTCGTTCTACATGCTCGGCGCGCTGCTAGGCCGCTGCGGACAGGCAAAGGTGTCTCTCCCCGGCGGCTGCGCTTGGGGACCTCGGCCCGTCGATCTCCACATTAAAGGCATGAAAGCCTTCGGAGCCGACATCGAACTCGACGAGGGCTACGTGCATGCTTCAACGCCGAAGGGGGGACTGAAGGGGGGCACGTTCCGGCTTGAGCCGGTCAGCGTCGGCGCAACGATCAACCTCCTGCTGGCTGCCGTGACGGCCCGCGGGGACTCCAAGATCGAGAACGCCGCCACAGAGCCCGACGTGGTGGCGTTTGGACGCGCTCTGCAGGAGATGGGCGCGCAGATCGACGGCCTCGGCACCCGGACCCTCGAAATTCAGGGTGTCGACCGCCTTAACGCCGGGACCTTCCGCAATACGCCGGACCGGATCGAACTGGGGACCTTCATTCTCATGGCGGCCACAGCGAGCGAGCCCGGCACGCCGGTAGCGATCCACGAGGGCACCCACGAGCATCTCGGGCCGGTCTTCAAGGAGCGCCTGTCCGAAACTGGGGTCGACGTGTCGTACGGCGACGACACGGTGACTGTCACGCGCCCCGACACGCTCCGTCCTGTGTCGATCGAGACAGCCCCCTTCCCCGGCTTTGCCACCGATCTCCAGGCCCAGTGGACCGTCCTACTCGGCACGACTGACGGTACGGCTACGGTCACCGATACGATCTACGACGACCGGTTCAAGCACGTGCCGGAGCTGCAGCGCCTCGGGATGGAGATTGATGTGACTGGCAACACGGCCACGGTCCACGGCGGTGCGCCCCTCAACGGCGCAAAGGTGATGAGCACGGACCTCCGTGCCAGCGTATCGCTGGTAATGGCCGGCATGGTTGCCGACGGCCGCACGGACGTGCTCCGCGTCTACCACCTCGATCGCGGCTACGAAGACCTGGAAGAGAAGCTCCGGGACGCGGGCATTACTATTCACCGCGAGGAATACGACGAATTTGCGGAGCCGGATCTGGAGACGACCGCGTAGTAGTCGGCTGCCGCAAAGTGGAGGCTTGAGAGAAGCAAGTCAATTCCTGCCTGCGTTCGTGCACAGAGAGAATGGGAACATGGGAGCGTGGGTGTAGACCATCCGAACTGAAGCCGATGGGGCCACCGACGAACGAACCCGCGCTCTGAAACACCGACTGGAGCCCCTCGTCCCCGAACTGTCGTTGATTTTTCGGGCCCGTTCTGCTATCGTAGAGGCCCCGCCGCTCCCCCTCGTTGTTCCCTCCCTGCCCCATGGCCTCTCCGTCCCGTACCCGTCGCCACTTTCTCAAAACGCTCACCGCCACCTCCGCGGCCGCCGGACTCGTCCCCACGGCCTTTGCCAACGGACCGACGCCGCTTGAGGCGCCCGATCCCCCATCTTTTGCTGCCAACGACCAGATCCAGTTTGCCACAATCGGGATGGGCATCATCGGGTTCGTCGACACCCAGACGGCCCTCGACATCCCCGGCACCCAACTCGTGGCGGCGGCGGACTGCTACGAGGCGCGCCGAACCCACGTGAAGGAGGTCTTTGGGCAGAACGTCTCCACAACTTCAGACTACCGCGAGGTGCTTGACCGCTCCGACGTGGATGCGGTCCTCATCTGCACGCCCGATCACTGGCACTCGGAAATCGCCCGCGAGGCCATGGAGGCCGGCAAGGCGGTGTACTGCGAGAAGCCAATTGCCCACAGTCTGAAGGAGGGGGCAGCAATGGTGGAGACCCAAAAGCAAACCGGACAGCTCTTGCAGGTGGGGAGCCAATATGCCAGCTCCATCGTCGTCGACAAGGTACGGAGCCTCATCGCATCCGGTGCGATCGGCAGGCTGAACATGGTCGAGGCGCGCTATAACCGAAATTCCTCGCTGGGTGCCTGGCAGTATACGATTCCGCCCAACGTGTCGTCCGACGACATCGCGTGGGAGCACTTCCTGGGCGACGCGCCGGACCGTGCGTTCGACCCGGTGCGCTTCTTCCGCTGGCGCAACTACTGGGACTACGGCACCGGCCTCGCCGGGGACCTCTTCGTTCACCTGCTCACCATTACCCATTACGTCACCGGCGCGAAGGGCCCGACCCACATCTTCTCCACCGGCGGGCTGCACCACTGGACCGACGGGCGCGAGGTGCCGGACGTGCAGACGGCCCTCTTCGAATACCCTGACACCGACACTCACCCACCGTTCACCCTGTCCCTCCAGTCAAACCTTGCGGACGGCAGCGGGGGCGGGCGGACACTTCGCTTCATCGGCGACGAGGGGGTCATTTCGCTGGAGGGCGATCGGGTCACGCTCTCGCAAGACCAGCGCACGCCTCCATCCGTCGAGCAACTCGTAAACGGCTACAATTCGGTTCGCACCTTCTCGAAAGCGGTGCAAGAGCAGGTGCACAACGAATACGAATCGAGCCAGGACTCCGCGTCCCCGAAGACAATGACTGCGGAAAGCGAGTTCGAGGCTCCCGACGGATACAGCAACCGGCGCAACCACTTTGCTAACTTCTTCTCGGCCCTCCGCAACGACGAGTCGGTCGTGGAGGACGCGGTGTTCGGTCACCGTGCTGCCGCAGCAGCCCTCCTTTGCAACCGAAGCTACCGCGAGGGCACACAATACCAGTGGGATCCCGAGGCGATGACAGTGGTCTCGTGAGAACCGCCGCCACGCTGACTGACAACCGAAAGGGCGCCGCTCCGGTTCTGTTTGAATACAAGGCTAATATGTCCGATGTAGTTCGTAAATTGCTCCGAGGACGCTCGGGGCCGGAAGG
>CAZBIB010000208.1:0-5780 GCA_964491575.1 uncultured Salinivenus sp.
GGCCCGGCTCACTTCGGTTCCATCCTGCTTCAGGCGGACGTACAGCTCGTCGGCGTCGATGTGGTCGTCCGTCCGGTAAATCTCTTCCAGAACGGCGAAGCGCTCGGGCGTCTGCCGCTTGTTGCGCTTCTTGAGGAACGCCTGGAAGATGGAGCGGACCTCGTCAATTTTCTGTTGCGGGAGGGTCGACATGCCGGGCAGGCGTGAATTCGACAGCACAAGGGACGGTTCGGGGAGGCGGGCGAACAGGCACATGCCTAAAACGACGTGGGCCTGCTCACGGATCGGACGAACCGGTGCCGGCAAAGGGGGTTCCGGGTTCTTCCCTCAGCAGCGCCTCAACATCGGCCCGGATGGTGGCGTGCAGAGTGTCGATGGAACGGTGCCCGTCGAGCCGCCGGATGCGGTTGGGATGTTCGTCGGCGAGCCTGTCGTAGGCCGCTGCGACCCGGTGATAAAAGTCCTCGTTTTCCGCCTCCATGCGGTCGCCTTCCGTCCCGTCCTCGGTGCGGCGGACCCGGGCCGTTTCGGGATCGAGCTCAACGAGGTAGGTCCGATCGGGCACGAGGCCGTCGGTGACCCGGCGGTGGAACGATTGAAGCCACTCTTCCGAAAGCTGTCGGGACACGCTGCGGCCCGCTCCCTGATACGCGGTGGTGGAGTCGTAGAACCGATCGCAAATGACAATCCGTCCCGCCTCCAATGCCGGGCGGATGCGCTCGGCCACGAGCTGCGCGCGCGCCGCCGAAAACAGAAGCAACTCTGCCATCGGATGGACGTTTAGATCTGACTGTAAGAGGGCGGTGCGGATCTGTTCAGACAGCTTGGTGCCGCCGGGCTCGCGGACGAGAAGGGTCTCGTGCCCGTTCTCCCGCAGATACTCGTCGAGAAGCCGGGCCTGCGTGCTTTTTCCGCTCCCGTCAATGCCTTCGAAAGTGAGAAGTAGCATGGCATCACCCAGACGATTTGGTCCTGTGCCCGAAAAGAACGATCCAGCCGAGGCGGACCGATCGTCGCACAGGCGTCATTTTTGCAAGTTCCTCCGTGGAGACATTATACTTAGGAACGAGCACGTCGACCGGGGACTTCAGGGGGAGTGATCCGGTGACGAACATGTGTTCTAACAAATCACGTACTGGCGCGGTATGAACACGTTCGATTTCGGCTTCGACGACTTTGAGGACTCGGCGCACGAGAATCCCCTCGAAGATCTCGTGGCTGAATATGAAGAGAATCCATCCGGATATTTTGATTCAAGCGACCTCGAAGAGATTGCGTCGTTCTACTTCGAGGGGGGAGAGATGGAAAAAGCCCTCGGGGTCATCGACCATCTCATCGAGCTCCATCCCTACACGTCCGACGCCTGGATGCGTCGCGGCATTCTCCTGAACAACCTGGGCCGTCCGGAAGAGGCCCTGGAGGCCTACGAGCAGGCCCTGGACATCAACCCCACCGACACCGAGACGCTGATCAACCTTGGGATCACGCTCGACAGCCTGGGCCGGGTGGACGAGGCGCTCGACGCGTACCACGAGGCGCTTTCGATCAATCCTCTCCACGGGGAGGCCCTGTTCAATCTCGGGGTAACCCTGGAGCGGGACGAGCAACTGAAGGAAGCGGTGGAAGCCTTCGAACGGTGCGTCGACGTGTATCCGGAGCATCCGGAGGTGTGGTACGAACTGGGCTACTGTTACGACCGGCTCGGCGAGAATGAGAAGAGTGTGGAGGCGTACGACAATCACCTCGACATTGACCCGTACTCGCAGGATGCCTGGTACAATCGGGGCATCGTGCTCAATCGTCTGGGACGGTTCGAGAAGGCCGTGGAAAGTTACGACATGGCCCTCGCAATTCAGGAGGAGTTTGCCTCGGCCTACTACAACCGGGGCAACGCGCAGGCCAACCTTGGAGATCTGGACGCGGCCATTGAGAGCTACGAGCGAGTACTGGAGCTCGAAGGTCCGGATGCGGCGACCTACTACAACCTCGCGCTCGCCTACGAGGAGCAGGGCGACCTCGATGCGGCTCGCACGTACTACGAGAAGACGCTCGATCTGGAGTCGAGTTACCCGGAGGCCTGGTATGGCCTTGGCTGCTGCTTTGACGCAGAGGGGAAGCATGAGGAGGCGCTCGAATGCTTTCGCTACGCCGTGAATCTGAAGTCGAACGTGCCCAAGTTCTGGACGGCGCGGGCCGACTGTGCGTACAAGGCTGGAAAGCTCGACGAGGCGCTGGAGGGGTACCGGCACGCCGTTCGGCTCGATGAGTCGAACGAACATGCCTGGACGGGCTACGCCGAGACGCTCCTGGAGAAGCAGCAGCCCAAGGAGGCGCTCGACGCGTACCGGCAAGCCCTGGAGCTCGACCCGAAAAGTGCCGGCACGTACTTCCGGCAGGCCAAAGCCTTGCTGGCCCTCGGCCGCGCCGACGAGAGCATTCGCGCCCTCAAGACGGCCTTCCGACTCGATCCCGCCAAGAAAGACGAATTCCGGCAGGCCTATCCCAACCTCTACAACAACGACCGCGTCCGGCAGCTCCTCGATCTCGACTCGTAAGGCCCGGTCGTTCGTTTCCTTCCGGACGTTCTGCCCAGGCCCCGACTCGCTTCCGAACCCGTCCCGCCGTTCTGCATGCTCTCCACGCCGATCGCCCTCGTTCGCTACGTGCTGTACGGCGTGTTGATGGGGGGCGCCGACGTGATTCCCGGCGTGAGCGGGGGC
Source organism: uncultured Salinivenus sp. (assembly GCA_964491575.1). Taxonomy (GTDB): domain Bacteria; phylum Bacteroidota; class Rhodothermia; order Rhodothermales; family Salinibacteraceae; genus Salinibacter. The sequence goes on from CAZBIB010000208.1 coordinate 2,721, forward strand.
ACCATGGCCCTCATCGTGGGGATCTACGAGCGACTCGTGCACGCCCTCAGCTCGGCCGTCTCATGGGGCTTGGCGCTGCTGCGCCTCGACTTTGAGGCCGCTCGGCAGCACTGGACCGCGGTGCCGTGGGGCCTCATCGTGCCCCTCCTGGGCGGAATCGCCGTGGCCATTCTGGTGGGGGCGAAAGTGATTCCACCCCTCATGGACACCTATCCGGAACCCATGCGCGGACTCTTCTTCGGACTCGTGGCCGCGTCGCTTCTCATTCCGGCCCGCCGAATCGAGCGCACAACGGGGCTGCGGATTGGGATCGGGCTCGCCTGTGCCGTGGGGGCCTTCTTGCTGACGGGGCTTCCGGCCCTCGCCGTGTCCGACCCGGGCCTGCTGCGCGTGTTTTTTTCCGCAGCGGTGGCCATCTGCGCCATGATTTTGCCTGGCGTGAGCGGGGCGTTTTTGCTGGAAGCGCTGGGCATCTACACGCCCACCCTGGAGGCGCTCAACGGGCTCGAATGGGGCTACGTGCTCACGTTTTGCGCGGGGGCCGCCATGGGGCTCAGCCTGTTCGCTACGCTCCTCGATCTGCTACTGACCCATCGCCACGACGCGACGATGGCGGCGCTCGTGGGGCTCATTGCCGGAGCGCTTCGCGCCCTCTGGCCCTACACGGGGCCGCACCGCGTCCTTCGATGGCCCGAAGCCGGAGAGCCGGTCGTGTCGGTCATGGTGCTGGCGCTGGCCGGATTCGGGGCCGTGCTTGCGCTCCTGTTCTGGAGCTCGTCGGCCGAAGAGAAACGGACAACCGTGTCCAGTTCGTAGCTTGCTTCCGGTTCTGCCTCGTCTCGACTGCTGCACCCTTGTCTGATGCGCCGCCTCGCTCCTCTCATTGGCCTCGTTCTCGCGCTCGTTGTCCTGAGCGGGTGTGCCTCGGTGCAACTTGGGAGTCCTCCGCCGTCGGATCTGGACTCACTGCGGGCCGAAAACGCCGCCCTGCGTGCCCAGATTCGTCAGGTCGAAGACTCCCTGGAGCGCCACAACGACGTGCAGACGGGGCAGTACTACCGCGACCTGCGCGTCCTGAACGATCGGCTGAACCGCCTCACCTACGAGGTGCGAACGCTGCGGGACGGGGGGCAAACGGTGCTCGTCATGTCGGCCGACGCGCTGTTTGAAGTCGGCACGGCCACACTGACGTCCGCGGGGGCGAAACGGCTCCAGTCCGTCATTTCCCATCTTCAGACGACCTATCCCACTCGTACGATTCGGGTGGAGGGACACACCAGCAACACGCCTCTGAGCGACGAGCTTCAGAAGAAATTTGCGTCGAACTGGGAGCTTTCGGCGGCCCGGGCCACCACCGTCGTCCGCCATCTGATTGAGAATAGCGACCTCGACCCCGCTCAGTTTGTCGCCGTCGGATACGGGGCCACGGATCCGGTGGCCTCGAACGAGACGGCGCAGGGGCGACGCCGCAACCGACGAGTGCGCATTGCCGTGCTGCCGCCCTCTCGAGAGTACTCGCGTCCCTTCGAAACGTCGTGGTAATACCAAATCCGATACCAGGATTCGGGTATGGAAGTGGAGGGTTAGACGGTTCTTTAATAGTGTAAGCGATCCGTGAAGCGCACCCTTCAGGTTCTTGGCGGGTTTATTGGCGTTCTCCTTGTGGGGATGGTGGCCTTTTTCCTGTGGGCAAGCTCGGGTCGTCTGCCGGACGAAGACCTCGCGCAGATCCGGACGTACGCCCCCGCGCCCGACACGACGGCCCCAGACACGCTCACGGTGACGACCTACAACATCGGGTACCTGTCCGGCATGACGAACAACAGGCCGGTGGTGCGGCCGGACAGTCTCTTCTATGCGAACATGGATCAGGTCGTCCACTTCTTTCGGAGAGTCGACCCCGATGTCGCTGGGCTCCAGGAGATTGATTTTGGTGGGGCCCGTGTGGCGCACGTCCATCAGCTCGACACTCTCGCCACGCGGTTCGGCTACCCCGCCGCGGCGCAGGCCGTAAACTGGGACGAGCGCTACCTGCCATTCCCCTACGGTCGCCCTGCAGTGAATTTCGGACGCACCCTCTCCGGACAAGCCGTCCTCAGTCATTTTCCGATTCGGCGGCACCTCCGGAACGTACTCCCCCGTCCGCCACAGCCATTTTTTCGGGACGCGTTCTACCTCGACCGTCTCACCCAAATCGTGCTGCTCAACGTTGGGGGCCGCGCGCTCGGCGTCATCAATGTGCACTTGGAGGCGTACGACACGGAAACGCGCGAGGAACAGGCTCGCATCGTGAATGCTCTCTACGACCGCCTGGCGGAGCAGGGACTTCCCGTTCTCCTGCTTGGCGACTTCAACAGCACCTTCGCCAGTCCTGAACTGGCAGGCGCGTCCAGGGCCGACCCCGACTCGACGATGCACTTCCTGCTGGATGGCACGGCGTTGCGCCCAGCGGCCGGTCCTGCCACCTATCCCGCCGATGCTCCCACCCGGCGAATCGACTACATTTTCTATCCGCCGCGCTTCTTCGACCCTACGGACACACAGCGGTGGTGTGGGATGCCCCACCCCCCATCTGATCACTGTGCCGTCACAGCGTCGCTCCGTGTCATGGCTCCTGTGACACAATGGCCCTCCAACGAGGCAATCCCGGCCCTGGACAGTCTTCTAACAGAGTAGTCTGCGACCATACTTCCTTCTCCTACGTCTCCCTCGTCCACTCCCAGAAGCCTACGCTGTCTCCAGTTCGCGGGCCTCTTCCGATTCGGATTCCTCCCAGTTCGTCGCCTCGGCAACGTTCAGGCACTGATGGCAGCGGATGTCGCGGTCCTTGATCTGGTAGCAGGGGCGCTCGTTGCCCGGCGTCGGCGTCTCCACATTCGGCAGCTGGACCTGCGCGGCCGCCATGTCCGCCAGCGTCTCGATGAACTTCGGGTGGCTGTTGAGTCCGGGCATCACCTCGTAGTACTCCGGAATGGGGGCGCCTTCCTCTTCCAGCTCCTCCGGAATCTCGATGGCGAGCTCGTAGCTCGTCTCGATGTGGTCGGTCACGAACGCCACCGG
>CAZBIB010000209.1:0-3623 GCA_964491575.1 uncultured Salinivenus sp.
TCCCGCCCCTCCGGGGTCGTCACCCAGGGGCGGTTCATCCAGGGCGGATTATGGCGCACGTGCCGCTGGTGCCCACACGCCAGGTGCGCTACCCAGTCGCCGTTCTCGTCCTGGTGATAGCCGGTAATCTTCCGTTTCATACCGGTCTCTCTTCTTATGCGCGGATTAGACCCCGAGGCTCGCGCCCAACGTGGCGGCAGTGACCCCGCCAAAATGTGCACGGCCTTTGCGGCTACGTGGACCGCTCGGGCTCCGAGAACACCGTCGATCATCGAGTGCCTTTGCAGTCTGAATTCAGCGCAGGGACATCGGCCACTCAGTGCTCAAGGCGGGGCCGACATCAGGACGATGTCTGTCGCCGCGAGGGCCTTCGACACCGGACATCCGTCCTTGGCCGCCCGGGCAATCTCCTGAAAGGTTTGCTCGCCGATCCGGACGTGACGGTGACCTGCCCGTGGTTCAGCGCTCCATGGTAGATCGCAAATCCCATCGCACCGAGCGCGAAGATGCCCGGCAGGTCGCGCAGGCGTGGCCGGTGAAACGAGCGCCGCCCGGCGAACGCGATCATGCCCATTGTGAGCGAGGCAAAAAGGTAGCGCAGGAGCGCCAGCTGACCGGGGCCGTAGGCGTCGAGCCCAGCGCGAATTCCAGGAAAGGCGGATGCCCACAGTAAAATGGTGGTCGCGGCGGCAACGACCTTCTGACTGCCCGACATAATCCGTGTTAGGAGGAGGAAATGTAAAAGAAGCGAGACGCTTTTGGACTAGAGCCGTTTGTGCACGTCTCGATCCGTCAAGTAGGCGCGTTCCCGGTACGTCCAACCGCCGAGTCCGACCGGCACTGGGGACGCGAGCCACCCCTATCCGTTCCGGCGATGCACGGATCGCCGTCATGTCCGGGCGCGACGGTGTGGTCGTGTGCTTTGGGGGCGACGTGGACGGTTGTCCGCCGTCCCACGTGGTCCCCAGCCGGCTCCGGGACCGACACCACACCGCGGGAATCTTTTGCGGCGGGTGCCTCTTCCGAGGGTGGAGATTCAGCTGTGTCGGACGTGAGGTCGGGCACCTGCGTGCGCACAAGCACAAGGCCCGCCGCCGCCAAGAGCGCCCCGGCAGCAAAGGGCACCAGGAAGCCGAAGCGGATGAGGAAACCACTGATCATTTGTCCAGCCGCAATGCCCAACCCAAACGAAACCGTCAGCACCGAAAGCTGCGCGCCGTTCTGCCCCTCCTCCGCCAGCTCACCCGCCAGCGCGAGCGCCGGAGCGAAGACCATCGCGGCCACGCTGCCCTGCGCGAGCCGCGCCGCGATCATCTGCCACGGCGCCGTCACGAGGCCCTGCACGAGCGTCGCGGGAATCAACCCCAGAAGGCCCCAGAAGACGAAGCGTCGGTGCCCATGCTCGTCGGAGAGACGGCCCATCAGCGGCTGGAGCACGACCTGCGTCCCGATGAAGGCGGCAAACTCCACCGCAAAAAGTTTCGGGCCCTGCCCGAGCCGCTCGTTCACGATCGGCTCGATCGGAGAGAGCAGCGCAATACACGACGCCATGAAGAGGGAGGCCACGCCCAGGGCAAAGATTGGATCGAAGAGTTGCCCGCGCTCCCCGGAAAAGACATGCAGCGTTCCGTCGCTGGTCGACGGCTCCAGGTCGTCAGGGTCGCGCACGAGCCATGCCACCAATGCCGCGCTCACGAAGGCGGCCGCCGCCGAGCCGTAAAAAGCCGCCTCGAAGCCGCTCAGAGTGGCTCCGCCGAGCGCGTACGGGCCGTGCTCCACGACGAATCCTGCCGCGAGTGGTCCCGCCCCGAAGCCAAACAGCCGAAAAGAATTATAAACGCCCATGTTGCGCCCCCGCCCGCCGACTGGACTCAGCTCACTGACCAACGCCACGCTCCCAACAATGGTGAAGGCCACCCCGCCGGCCTGCACAATCCGCACGCCCAAAAGCGCCGCGTAGCTGTGGACGTGCGCAAAGACGAACGTCACGATGCCGAGGACGACCAGCCCCAGGAGGATGAACGCCTTACGCCGGCCCATCCGGTCGGAGAGCCGTCCGGCGAAGGGCTGCACCACGCTGCTCACCAGCCCGAAGGCTCCAAGCACCAGCCCCGTGACTGCCGCTTCCGACAGCCCGAATGCCCATCCCCCCACGCTGCCGCTGGCAATGTAGAGCGGAAGGACGATGATGAGAAACGAATTGGCCACCGCATCGGCCATGCGGGCGATACCAAGAGCAATGATGCGACGGTCCGTTCCGCTCGAGATCATAGGCGAGATTTTTGAAAAGACAGCGGGTCGATCCCTCTGGGCGAGAGTTGGACGAATAAACGCCTCCTCTTGTAAGTGGATTCATGGATTTATACACTAAGTTTGATAGCTGATCGCTATCACGGCAATGCAGGAGGGGCCTCACGTCCTGCTTTCCATGGGCGAACAGCCAGAGATCACTGTCAAATTCGGAGCCCTCCTCTGGGCGCAGCTTGGCTTCCTCCTCGATATAGCCGATTAGAAGCTATTTGGCGGACTGTCTATGGCCTGCGACTTCGCGGATCTCGTGCAGAAAGGCTTCTGCACTCGCCTGGTAGCTCCGCTACAAGGCTCACTTGGGCGCCGTTCGTGCACGTCGCCCGCTTTGTCTCGGCGTGATATCCATCCGCCAAACAGCTTCTCACCTGTTGATGAGCGGTGACTGAACCCCTCGACTGTATCCAAGAACGGCTTGCTCCCCCAGCCTCTTAACCATGGAACTGCGCCACCTGCGCTACTTCGCCGCACTTGCCGAGGAACTGCACTTTGGACGCGCCGCCGAGAAGGCGTTCGTCGCCCAACCGACTCTGAGCCAGCAGATTCAAAAATTCGAAGATGAACTCGGCGTCCGTCTCTTCGAGCGGACCAAACGGAACGTCGAGCTCACCCAGGCCGGCGAGGCACTACTGCCGTATGCACAACGGATCTTGAAGGATGCGAGCCGCGCAGAGAAAGCTGCCCGCGCCGCTCGGGAAGGAGAGACCGGCTATTTGCGCATTGGCTTCGAGGGCTCGGTGATGCGCAGTGGACTCTCTCGCGTCATCAAAACCTTCCGGGAGGGGACCCCCGGCGTAGAACTGGAACTGGAGGAATTGGGGAGCCGCGCCCAGGCCGAAGCGCTGCGAGAAGAGGCGTTGGACGTTGGATTTGTGCTTCTCCCCATCGACGAGCGTGACTTGCTCACTCTCGAAATTGATACCGCCCCGACCGTCGCCGTACTGCCAGAAAACCACCGATTGGCCGGACAAGAGCATGTCGGCCTGCTGGATCTAAAAAACGAGCCTCACATTATGTGGGCGCGTGACGTGGCTCCTGGGGTCTACGACGACTACCTCCGAGCCTGCCACAATGCAGGATTTGCGCCGGAGGTTGTACAAGAAATTCGCCACATGGAGAGCCTTTTGGGGCTCGCCGCCGCTGGCATCGGCATCTCCTTCGCCCATTCAGCACGCGCAGAGAGCGGATATCCAGGCGTCACCTATGCCCTCATTACAGAACCACGTCTCCCCATCAGAATGGGTGTGGCGTGGCCTCAAGGGGATCTGCTGCCGATCGTCGAGCGGTTTCTGGAGGTGGCCCGTCGCCTCTCTCAC
>CAZBIB010000209.1:3723-5724 GCA_964491575.1 uncultured Salinivenus sp.
GGATCTGCTGCCGATCGTCGAGCGGTTTCTGGAGGTGGCCCGTCGCCTCTCTCACCCGCCTGATGCAGAAAATAATGCTGCTTCGCCCCGATCCTCGGACGGACCGGATTCTCCCTCCTGAATTACTGGCTCCCCACCGACTTTAAAAACTGAGTCCGAGGGTCGCCCCTGCGCGAGAGACCGCCTCCCAGTCGATGGGGGTCTACAGGCTGCGTTTCGCGATGGAACGAAGCCGGGGCCACAATCCCCACAGCACGTGCATTATTACTACTGCAAGCAGTAGGTCGATGGCACTTGGCGCCGGATCAACCGGGCGCTTCGCAAGAGGAGCGCATCGAACGTGATCGAGATCCCGAGCCAACCGGCGCAATCATTGATCGTCAAAGCGTCGAGACAACAGAGTCGAGGGACGAGCGGTGTGGGCCCGCTCACTCTTCTTCCTCGCGTGCCTCCGGGCGTTTTGGAAGCTGGACTGTAAAGCACGCCCCGACTCCTTTCTCCGACTCTACGCCGATGGTCCCCTTCATCGCCTCTGTCATCCTACGAACGATTGAAAGGCCCACCCCGGTTCCCTCAAACTCCCGGGCGATGCCCTCTGACTCTTGCTTGAAGGCCTCGAAGATGTGCGGCTGGGCCTCCTCCTCAAAGCCGAGCATCTCGACCAGCGCCCGGTTGGCGTACTCGATCCGTCCGGTGGGGCCCGTGCGGAAGAGGCCTCCGGCGACGTTTTCGGAGATCGACCGGATCCAAGCGTCCCGCTGGCGCAGCTTCGCGCGCATCCGGCTCCGCTCGACGGCCCACCGGAGGGTCCGGCCTACGAGTCCCGGCGTAAGATCCTCTTTCTGCAGGTACTCGACTGCCCCGGCCTCCTGAGCTTGAAAGGCATCCTCAAGGCCCTCTTGCCCGGTAAGCACGACAATGGGGACCTCCGGGGCGGCCCCGGCGACGGCCTTGACCGTCTCGGCCCTCTCACTGTCGGGATGCCCCAGGTCGACGACCAGCACGTCTGACCTTTCCTTCCGGAGCGCCTCCAGCCCCGCCTCCAACGCCGGTGCGCGTCGGAGGTCAAACTCCGGACCGCACTCTTCCAGGTATTCCTCGAAGAGGCAGGCGTCGCCGGGATTGTTTTCGATCAGCAGGACGGACAGGGACTCCTCGTATGGGGACCTCCCCTCTTCCGAAGGGCTCTGGGAGCTGGCCATGGCACGAAGAAAACGAGAATGGATTCTATCTCTGCTTTGCCCGCAGTATATTTGGCCAAAACTAATTGCGAGCCGAGAGGAAATAAAACTGAGATAAAACCCAGGCAGGGCGATTGCATGTCAGAATTCAAATCTACCCTCCAAGGCTTGAGTGTCTTTGAGAATGCAAATTCGGGCCGGTGTGCGCGGGAGAACATGTCCCGAATACCATCGGGATGGGGGCGAACGCGGGCGCTTTGACGTTCTGTTCGGTAGAATAGGATGGAAGGCGCCTCGGAACGATTCAGAAGAGTTGCTGGCCGTCTTTGGGATCGAAAGGCCAGTGCCTTGCAGGGCGACGTGCGGCGCCTGGGCAGCTCGTTTGACATCACAATCATCGACGGTGGGGCGCCCCTCGACAAGATCCATGCGGCCATCATCAAGGTATCGGGCCTCGCGCTCCTTCCAGTCCAGTCGTCTCCGGATGTCGCCTGCCCAACCGAACAGCTCGTGTCTGGGAGCAAAAATCGACCTGAAATAAAAAAATGCCCGGTCCCACCAAGAAACCGGGCACCGGCAGAAGTGACACGCCGGAAAAGAGAAATGTGAACTCAAGCGCCGAAGTCCTCGCGTGCCCGCCGCTCTTTTCTCCTTCCGCCCGGAGCACGGGGGTCCCCCACCTAGGGACCTTCTCGAAGTTGCTCCGCCTGGAAGGAATGGCGACGCCGCGATCGGCCCAACGCTTCACCCGCAGGATAGCCCTTTCGCGGCCCTTGTGAAAGCCACGAACTTTGCAGTCCCCCGTCCGCAAAGCCTGGAG
>CAZBIB010000210.1:0-5652 GCA_964491575.1 uncultured Salinivenus sp.
CGCGGAGGGCGTGCGTGGCATCGAGCCGGAGGCCGTCCACGTGGTACTCGCGCAGCCAATGCAGCGCGTTGTCGATAAAGAACCGTCGCACGCCGTTCGAGCCCTCGTCGTCCAGGTTGATGGACGGGCCCCACGGCGTCTCGTACTTGTCCGTAAGGAAGGGGGCGAAGGCGTTGGCGTAGGCGCCGTCTGGCCCCAGGTGGTTGTAGATGACGTCCAGGATCACGGCCAGGCCCGTCTGATGCGCCGCATCCACGAGGCGGCGGAGTTCGTCGGGCCGCCCATAGGCGCGGGACGGAGCGAACCAAGCCGCCGGGTCGTAGCCCCAGTTCCGCTCGCCCGGAAAATCGTGCACTGGCATCAGTTCGACCGCCGTCACGCCGAGGTCCTTCAGGTACGAGAGCTGCTCGCGGACGCTGTCGAAGGTGCCCGCTTCGGTAAACGTGCCGATGTGCAGCTCGTAGATGACGAGATCCTCGCGGCGAACGCCGTCCCAGTCCGCATCCCCCCACTCGTACGCCTCTGGGTCGATCACTTCGGAGGGCCCATGCACACCTTCCGGCTGATAGCGCGAGGCAGGATCGGGGAAGGGGCCGTCCTCGTCCAGCCGGTACCGGTAGCGCGTGCCGGGGCCCGCGGCGTCGGTGGTCTGTTCAAACAGGCCGTCGCCGTTCGTCGACAGGGGGAGGGTGGTTCCATCGTCGAGTTCCAGGGTAAGCGTGTCGGCTGCGGGCGCCCAGGCCCGGAACGTCGTCTGGTCGTCGTGGGGGAGGGCGCCGTGGAAGGGAAAATCGGTCATGCCGTTGTGAGAGGGTTGGACGCACCGTTGTCGGTCGCCACCTCGATGCGTGTGAGCGTTCATGTCCCGACTTCCGTCGAGATGGGCGTGTGGGCGTCGGAGAGGATCAGTCGTAACTTGAGGCCCGGCCGTAGAGATGGGTGAGCTCTTTCAGGAACTCCTCGTCCTCTTCAGAGATCTGATCAGGGGTAAAGCGCCATTCCCAGTTGCCATTAAGGGTCCCGGGGGTGTTCATGCGAGCCTCGCTCCCCAGGCCGATGACGTCCTGAAGAGGGATCACCACGCGGTCGGCCACCGACGCCATGATGGCCCGGATGGCGTGCCGGTGAATCTCTTCATCCTGGCCATTTTCGGGAAGGTCGAGATAGGAGCGGGCAAAGTCTTTTCCCTCGTCGGAGAGCTCCTCCTGCCACCAGCCCACGGTGGTGTTGTTGTCGTGAGTGCCGGTGTAGACGACCAAGTTGCGGCGATGGTTGTGCGGGAGAAAATCGTTTTCGGGGGTTCCCCCGAAGGCAAACTGGAGGACGGCCATCCCTGGGAACTCGAACGTGTCGCGCAGATCCTTCACCGAGTCGGAGATGGTGCCGAGGTCCTCTGCGATGACGGGCAGTTCTCCGAACTCCTCCTCCATCGCTTCAAAAAAATCGGCGCCCGGCCCCTCTTTCCACTCGCCCTTGATGGCCGTGCTGTGGCTGGCTGGAATTTGCCAGTACTCGTCGAAGCCCCGAAAGTGATCGAGTCGGACGAGATCGAAGAGTTCGAACACCCGGCGTAGCCGCTCGGTCCACCACTGGTATCCGCGATCTTCCATGCGGTCCCAGCGGTAGATCGGATTTCCCCAGCGCTGTCCCTCCGGGCTAAAGTAGTCGGGCGGCACGCCGGCCACCACACTGGGCTCGCCGTCGTCGAGGTGGAACAGGTCCTGGTGGGCCCACACGTCGGCGCTGTCGGGGGCCACGTAGATCGGCAGGTCGCCAAAGAGGTGGATGTCCCGGGCGCGGCAGTAGGCCTGCAGGGCCGTCCACTGGCGGTGGAAGAGGTATTGCCAGAAAATATGCTTCTTGATGGTCTCGGCGTGCTCGTCGCGGGCGCGTTTCAGGGCCTCCGGGTTGCCGTGGGCGAGGGGCGGTTCCCACTCCGTCCACGGCGCCCCATCGTGAGCCTCTTTGAGCGCTGCGTAGAGCGCGTACTCGTCCAGCCACGCGGACTGTATGTCCCGGAATTTCTTTAGGCGCGTGGCGTCGATGGCCGATGCGTCGGCCTGAAATCGGCGGAAGGCCGCGCGCAGCACCTCGTGCTTGCGAGGAACGAGGCGTTCGTAGTCGACGTGGTCGTCGGGAAGCTTCGTGAGGGGCGCCAGCTCCTCCTTGGTGAGCAGCCCACTCTCTACGAGAGGGCCGGGGCCAATCAGGAGCGGGCTGCCGGCGAAGGTCGACGAGCTGGAGTAGGGCGAAGCGCCGAGCCCTACGGGCCCGACTGGCAGCACCTGCCAGAGCCGCTGATTGGTGCGGGTCAGGAAGTCGGCAAAGCGGAAAGCGGCCGCTCCGAGGTCCCCGATGCCGTAGGCGCTGGGGAGGGAGGTGATGTGAAGGAGAATGCCGCTGGTGCGTCGGGAATCCACGTAGACGAGCAGTTGATGAGGGAAGAGGAGTTGAAAAGAGGAAGGTTTCGTTTCAGCCAGATGCGCAGGCGCGCCCCGCCTGGACGCCGTATGCGGGCTTGAGTAAGATTGTCACTCGGAATTGTCGGTCGGGAGGCGGGGCCGTTCGTCGGGATCGAGCCGCGTGTCGGGTGCGCCGGTGGCCGCCTCTACGCGGTTCCGGTACAGCGTCTGGAAACGCCGGTAGAGCGCACTGAACTGGGCATCCGCCTCGCCAGCATGCACGTCGATTACCTCGGGGTACGCAAACGTGGCGGCCCCGGCCGTGTCCACGAAGAGCGTCTTGAGGCCGAGGCGCCGCTGAAAGATCGACGCGGTGGCGTGGAAGACGTGAAATTTTTCGACCGGCACGATCCACAGGTAGTGCGAGAGCACGCCGCGCCGGATGTAGAAGCCGTCCTCCCCGGCGGCGTACTCGTGGTTGCGGTACTGGAGCAGGGCCCACCCCAGAATGAACGGCACGAGCCCGAAGCCCCACCAGGGCAGGGCGATACCGCCCGGATGAAGCCAGCCTATCGGCCAGAAGTAGATGGCGGGAAGAAGCGCAGCGGTAAGGACGGCCGTGTAGCGAGCAAACCGGCGGCGGATCGTCAGGCGCGAGACGTTTTTGAACGAGTCCGGCAGGTCGAAGGCGCGCACGCGACGGGCCAGTTCGAGGATGCGGTCGGCTCCCGCAAAGGGGGCAATCACGCGGTGCCCCTGCTCCTCCACGTTAATGCCGACGGTCTGCACCTTCAACTCGTACCACCCGAAGACCCGCATAAACGGATTGGTGCGAAGGATGAGCGTCTGCACCTTGTCGAGCGGGATGGTCCCCTCCGTCACCGTAAAGAGACCGTGGCGCTTGCGCAACTTGTCGCCGTCCAGCCACAACTCAAAATTGTAGTACCGCGCCAGGTGCACCACAATGCCGCTGATCCACCCGAAGAAGACGGCCACAAGGACCGTCGCGAGGATCGCGAGCGCCGGGTGGCTGAGCACCAGCGTCGAGAGCCACTCCAGACGCCCCGCCCGGATAAAGCGCTGCATGAGCGTCTCCGGATTGAAGAGCTCGAGCAGCGAGAAAATGACGGCGAGGTAGAGTAGCGAGAAGCGGAAGGCCCCCGACAGCAGCACGCGTCGCAGCGGCATGTCAAACAGGGTTTCGACATCTGCCTCCTCCTCGTCGGTCGCGTCCGCCTCGGCGTCCGCGGATTCTCGCTGAAACGAACGGACCACCTGTCGGATCTTACGGGCCTCGTCCAGGTGCACGTACTCCAGACTGCCTTCAGTGCTGGAGCTCCCAGCCGTTTCGATCTTTACCTTTGCAAGCCCGAGCATCCGGGCCACGAGGTTGCGCTCAATCTGGATGTTCTGGACGCGCTCGATGGGAATGCTTCGGTTTTTGCGGTTGAGCACCCCGCTCTGAATGACGATCTGTTTCGGCGTGATGCGGTAGCTGAACCGCCAGTACTGGAGCAAAATGGCCGGCAGGGCGAACACGCCGTACATCACACCCAGCACGAGGGAGGTGATGTTCTCCGTGGAGCCCGGATTGCGGAACAGCGGGAACAGGATCACCAGCAGGGCGGGAAGACTCGCCCCCACCCGCAGGAGCAGCGTGAGCGGATGTAGGCGCTGCGGCTCGTGGACGGCCCCGAGCGTCGTAGCGGCCGAACCCGCAGCCGACTCGTCCGACAAGGGCTCATCCGCCGCGTCCTCCGAAGACGGGGCGTTCGCGGCGGGCGAGGCGTCTTGTACGGACGGATTGGGCTCTGTGGAGGAGGACGACGAGGACGGCATCACACCGGCTCTTCGATGAGGGGGTCTTCAAGGATGAAGCGCTTGATCTTGTCCCGAAGCGCCTCCGCTTTGGAGAGGGGGAGGCCGGGAATCACGACATCGCTACTGCGCGACCCGGCCGTGTGGACGACGAGGCGCCCGAGCGCAAACTCGCGTTCGATCAAGTCCTGCGACACGTCGACGTGCTGGATGCGGCGCAGCGGCACAATCGTGCGGACGTGCTGCAGCACGCCGTGCTCCATGTAAACCTCCTCGGGCCGCAGCACAAAGCCCCAGGACCGGTAGCGAAGGCGCGGCCACGCGATGCAGTACAATGTGGCGCCCACGAGCAGCGTCCCCGAGAGCACGCCGAAGGGAAGCGAGGGATCGGGCGAGAACAGATAGGTGAGATCGTAGAACAACACCGGGAGGAAGAAAAGCACCGACACGCCGGCCATCTTGATCATCCAGACGGTCCGGATCGACGGGTCGAGCGATCGAACGGGCTCTCCGGCCACCACGTCTGCAAAATCGGCGTCGGAGGCAGCAGCATCCATAGAACGAGAATAGAGACGGAGATCCGAGACACGGCCAATTGCCGGACACATTGAAACAAGGGAATCGGTCGAGGTTTCCGGGAGTGGGGAAAGGGAGAGAGGGGGGGTGGGGGAATGAGTGTCAGGTGTGGATTAGGGGGAGGAGTAATCGGTGACGAACTGGACGAGGTCCGTTACGGCTGCCTCGACCGGGCGGTCTGCATCGATAGTGCGGTGCGCCGCCTCGTAGGACGAGCGTCGCTCGTTCAGCATCTCTTCGATTCGGCTCCGCTGTTGCTCTCGGGGCAATCGAGCGCCCGATTCGTCCTCCAACAGCGGACGGCGGGTATCGTCGCCAGTCACCCGCTCCAGGATGGTGTCGACCGGCACCTCCAGGTAGAGCACCAGTCCGTGCTCCTTGGCGAACGCGCGGTTGTCGTCGTTCACGAGGGCCCCGCCGCCCAGGGCCACGACGAGGTCCTCGGTCTCGGCCGTCTTGTGGAGCATCTCGGTTTCGAGGGCTCGGAACCGTTCCTCTCCGTCGTCGGCGAAAATGGTAGGAATGGACCGTCCGTCGTGGACCGTAATCAGGCGGTCGAGGTCGAGGAACGGCTGCCCCAGCCGCGCTGCCGCTTTCGGCCCAACGGTCGACTTGCCACTCGCCATGAAGCCGGTGAGGTAGACGCGCATAGTGGAATATGGAGTGAGGAGTTTGGAATGCGGAATGCCGAGCAGGCGGGGTCTGTTACCGAGGGCTTGGTCGTCATGGAGAGACCACTCGACTCCCGAGGTTGTACTACTCCCTCTACTCCCACGCACCCATGCTCCCACGCCCACCGATGCCCCGCTACCGACTGCTCATCGAGTACGACGGAACCGACTTCCATGGGTGGCAG
>CAZBIB010000211.1:0-5631 GCA_964491575.1 uncultured Salinivenus sp.
GACGCCGACCCGCGCTACCCGGCCATCATCAGTGGCCTCCCGGACCACGCGATCGAGGACGTGACGCTGAGCAACATTCACATTTACTATCAGGGCGGTCTCTCGATGGAGGCGGCGGCCCAGCAGCCGGAGAACCTGGTCAACCCTTTCTTCGTGGACGAGGAGACGGGCACCGATCCGCGCGATCCCTACGACGTGCCCGAGCGGGCCGCCGCGTACCCGGAGCCCAGCATGTTCGGCATCCTGCCCGCCTACGGCTTCTACATCCGCCACGTCGAGGACATCGAGATGCACAACGTGGAGGTGCACTTTGAAGAGGAGGACCGGCGCCCGGCCTTCGTCCTGCAGGACGTGACCGGCGCCGACTTCGTTCACCTTGACGCCGACCTCGCTGACGACGTGCCCGCGTTCGTGCTGCGCGACGTGACCGACTTCCGCCTCGGACAGAGCGACGCCGCACCGGATGCCGAAATCGATCACGCTGAGCAAGAAGAGCTGTAGTGTTATGCAGACGTGCCGAAACGCCATGAACCGGCTCGTGCGCCCCTACTGTGCCGCCGGGCTGTTTGCGGGACTAGTGTTGCCGCATTGCCAGCCTTGCTCAGTCTCGCTGAGGGCCATCTCAAGCCCTAAAATCTCAAGTACCAGACCGAAGACAACGAAGAGAAGTGCAATTTCAGTTCTCAGTCCCCAGAGAGGCCGATTTGCAAGATGACCTTCTGGAGTTCTCGGAACCTCTCTTACCCACGAATCCTACCTTTCGCACGATTTAAAGCCCAGCTGAGTTTGATGCTCAGGTGGGCTTTTTCGCGCGACGTGCAGAGCCGACAGAACTCAACCCGTTTGAACTGCTCCTTCTTGCAGGTCCACCTCGTAGGGACGTGCGTCCGAGCTCACCGCTACATCAACCTCACGCTGGCCGTCCTGGAAACAAATCGTGAAGGGCCGCGGGGGCTCCACGCGTAGCCGAACCGGGCCCCGGTCAAGGCGCGGCCTCCGCAGAGCCTGGAAAGGGCATATGGGGCCAGCGCGGCGAGGGACACAGACTGAAGAAACTGGCGTCGATCGACAGAGGAAGAGTCGTTGTTGAACATTGTGTTAGAACAAGCGTCAGAGCAAGGGCGCAGCCGGTGGCACCGTCACTACGCATCCGCCGCGCAGCGGAAGCTGAGATTGCCCGTGGTGCTGTCGGGCGTGTTGGCACTGCGGGCAGCCACCCGATATCGGTTGCAGTACGAGCGGTGGCACAGGTAGGACCCTCCCCGCATCACCTTCGCCTCCCCGTCGGCCGGACCGTTCGGGTTCTCGCGCGGCCCGTCCACGTGAAAGTCCGGACTAAACCAGTCGTAGCACCACTCCCAGGCGTTCCCCGCCACCTCGTAGAGGCCATACTCATTGGGCGGAAAGGACTGCACCGGAGCCGTGCCCCGATATCCGTCCTCCACGGTGTTGTGCTCGGGAAAGTCCCCCTGCCAGATGTTGCACATGTGCTTCCCGTCGGGGTGTAGCTCGTTCCCCCACGGAAATCGCTTTTGGGTCAACCCTCCCCGGGCGGCGTACTCCCACTCCGCCTCCGTCGGCAGACGAAGGCCCGCCCACTCGCAGTAGGCCTGCGCATCGTTCCAGCTCACGTGCACGACGGGATGGTCCTGCCGGTTGCTCACGTGCGACCCGCGCCCCTCCGGCCACTTCCAGCGCGCATCGTCCACCTTTACCCACCACGGCGTTTGCTGGACGCGAGGCGCCCACTTCGCCGTCTTGTCGTCCACAAAGTTCTGAAAGACGAACGACCAGCCGTACTTCTCGGCATCGGTCACGTAGCCGGTGTCCTGGAGGAAGGCCTCGAACTCGGCGTTCGTAACGTGGTGGATGTCGATGTAGAACGGATCGACGTGCACCTCGCGGACCGGCCCCTCCCCGTCGGCCGGGAAGCCCTCATCCGAGTCGGTGCCCATTAGGAACGATCCCCCCTCCAGGTACACCATGCCTCCGGTGGGGGCATCGGGCGTAGAGGTGGGGGGCGGCGCTTCGGTCGTGGCCGTGGGTCCATCGGTGTCGCTGGGCGTACGGGACGACGGGCAACAGGCGGCGTCAGACATAGCGGTTCGGAATTGAATGCTCCATTTCTACTGCGATGCATTGTATTCCACCTGGGACCCGGGTGTTGCCGCTCCTACGATGCTGCGGCGTCTCCGCAGGCCGGCACGTTCGACTTCTCCGGATCAAAGTTGGGATTTGAGGAGGGCATGACGGCGTCTACGTTCTCCCGCCACGCCGCGTGCATGGATTGGAGACGCCCGACCCGCTTCGGCTGCTCTGCCGAAAGGTCGTGATACTCCTGCAGGTCGGAGTTCAGATCGTAGAGTTCCACCTCCTCGCAGCCGTAGTAGTCAATTAGCTTGTAGCGCCCTCGTCGGATCACCCCAGCGGGCCGCTGCTCGCGCCAGGAGTAGTGCGGGTAGTGCCAGTAGAGGGCCTCCCGGGACGGCGGCGTGCCCGCCTGCAGGAGCGGCCGCAGGCTTTCGCCCTCGACCGAGGATGCACTGACGCCCGACACCAGGTCGAGCGCCGTCGCGCACAGGTCGTGACTGATGACGGGCGTGGTCACGGTCTGCGCCTGTACGCCCGGCCCCGTGGCAATGAGGGGCACGCGGAGCCCGCCCTCGTACAGTGTGCCCTTGCCAGCACGGAGGGGTCGCGGTGGGCTCACGTCCGTAGGGCCGTTGTCGGACGTGAAGAGCAGAAGCGTGTCGTCGAAGATCCCTTCTGCCCGAAGGGTGTCAACGACGCGTTGCGTGCTTCGGTCGATCCACTCCACCATGGCGGCGTAGGTGGCCCGGGCCTCGTCCCCATTCGGCAACCGTTCGCGGTACTTGGCGACGAGGTCGGCCGGGGCCTCGTGGGGCCGGTGGACGGCGTAGTGCGGCAGGTACAGAAAGAATGGACCGTCGGCGTTCGCGCGGATGAATTGCTGGGCTGCCCGGCTCAGTTGATCCGTCAGGTACCGGTCGTCCGGCGCATCGGAGAGTCCCGGTACGCCGTACGGGGGAAACATGCTCTCATGGTGCTGCTGGCCGGGCGCTACGCTCTGGTCGAACCCCCGGTTCGTGGGCAGCGCCGCGCCGTCGCCCAGGTGCCACTTGCCGATGCTCGCAGAGGTGTAGCCAACCGATCCGATCCGGTCGGCCAGGGTGGGTGGGGACGGAGGAAGCTGGTGCCGTCCTTCCGGCGGGCGAAGCTGGGCGTGGGGCACGTCCCGGCCTGGAATGTAATCCGTGATGTTGAGCGCTGCGGGGGACTGGCCCGTGAGCACGCTGGACCGCGTGGGCGAGCAGTTGGGCGCGGCGGCATAGGTATCCGTGAACCGTGTGCCCTGTTCGGCCAGCCGGTCGAGCGTTGGCGTGTCGTGAAGTTCGTTGCCGTAGCAGCCGAGGTCGGTCCAGCCCAGGTCGTCGACGAGGATGAGGACAATGTTTGGGGGACGCGTCGGAGGACCCTCTTGCCCTATTGTCCCAGACAGAACCGAGCCGAGCCCGGCGGCTCCTACGGTCGACAAAAAATCGCGACGGTTCATCGCAGTAGCACTACTCGTTCGGGGAAGGGCTCGCTGCTTCCGTCCTCCCGTTCAGGACGCAGCGGCCTCACGCTGGCGTGCCCAGCGAAAGGCGTAGTAGACCAGAACGCCCACCAGCAAAATGCCGACGCCGATCACAGCGTTCAGCGGATCCATGGAACTGATGGTGCTGACCACCACAAACAGGGAGGCCAGAATGAATACAATCGGCAGCACGGGATACCCGACCATGCGAAAGGCATCCGGATCGGCGGTGCCGTCGTCGTTCCGTCGGTAGACGAAGAGGGTCCCTACAATCAGGGCGAAGAGAATCCAGTCGCCAAATACCACGTAGTTCAGCAGCTGCGCGAAGGTGCCCGACAAGGCCAGTACGATGGCCCATCCGGCCTGGAAGAGGATGGCCCAAGTCGGCGTGCGGTACTCGGGATGCAACCGAGCGAAGGGACGGAAGAAGAGATCATCCTCAGCGAGCGCCTGCAGAACCCGAGGGGCTGCCATGATGATCAGGTTCAGAATGCCGAACACCGAGATCATGACTCCGACCCCGATGACGGTGCCCCCGGTGCTCCCCAGCAGCGCCTCCATGGCGTCGATGGCCGGCGCGTCACTTCCGGCCAGTCCCTCCACCCCCAGCGCGTAGAGATAGGCGTAATTGGCCAACAGGTACGACCCAACGACAATCCCGACGCCAATCAGCAGTGAGAGCGGCAGGTTGCGGTTCGGATTCGTAATTTCCCCAGCGATGTGGTTGGCGTGCTGCCACCCTCCATGCGCGAAGAGAACAGGCGTGAGGGCCGCCCCGAAGGCAGCGAGCACGCCCCACGTGCCTTCGGTCGCCCACACAGATTGCGCGGCGGTCTCCGCGGTGGTGAGCTCCCCCGTCCCCAGCCACAATCCCGTCCCGACCAGGCCCGCCAGTGCACCGAGCTTGAGCACCGTGAAGATGTTTTGGGCCAGGCTTCCAAACTGAATGCCGAAATAGTTGATGCCCGACAAAAAGACGATGGCCGCCACCGCAATTGGTAAGGACCAGCTCCCGCCGAGCCCGAACAAGTCGATGGCGTAATCGGCAAACGTAATGGCGAGGGCGGCGATGGCTCCCGTCGCGGTAATGAACGCCACCTTCCACCCGTAGAGGAACCCGAAGAGGGGGCTAAAGGCCTCTCGCAGATACACGTACCCGCCCCCGGCCTCGGGTCGGCGCGCGCCGAGCTCCGCAAAGCAAAGGGCCCCGATGAGCGCGATGGCTCCTCCCACGGCCCAAGCCGCCATGATGAGCGCCGGCGTATCGACGCGTTGGGCTACGACGTCGGGGCCGCGAAAAATCCCCGATCCGATAATCCCCCCCGCCACGACCATCACACCGTCAAACAGCGTCAGGCGGCGGGCGTAGCCCTCAGACCCATCGTCGGTGGCAGTGTCGGCGTCGGGTGGGGCATCTTCGTCGGTCGTTTTCACGGAAGCGGAGGCGTTGTGGTACAAGCGGTGGTCAATGCAGAGACGGTCCACTACGACATCGGCACGTCTTTGCCGTTCGTGTCGTCGTACTGATTGCGCAGCGACTGGAGCTCCGACTTTAGATTCTTCACCACGTCGCTGTAGCGGGACGCGTCGTAAACGTTCTGGAGCTCGTAGGGGTCGCGATGGAGATCGAAGAGCTCCCACTCGTCGATTGTGTAGTAGTAAATCAGCTTGTGCCGGTCGGTGCGCACGCCGTAGTGGGGCCGGACGTGATGAGGCCCTGGATATTCGTAGTAGTGGTAGTAGAGCGGCTCGTCCCAGTCTGGTTGATCCCGCCGCTCCATGAGCGGCCGCAGGCTGCGGCCCTGCACCTCGCCCGGTACCTCTGCCCCGGCTAGATCCATGAAGGTCGGTGCAAAGTCGATGTTGCGCACCACCCGTTCCTCCACCGTCCCCGGCTCAATCATGGGCGGGTACCGCATCATCAGCGGAATGCGGATGGACTCCTCGTACATGAAGCGCTTGTCGTAGTAGCCGTGCTCGCCGATAAACATGCCGTTGTCGGTGGCATAGACGACGATCGTGTTCTCCGCCAG
>CAZBIB010000212.1:0-5544 GCA_964491575.1 uncultured Salinivenus sp.
CCATTATGGTGGCAATCCTCCCTGCCACGGACCTCCACGCCGACCTCACGCCGGTCTACACCTCCGGGGAGGTCTTCTTTAACTGGCTCCCGTACTCGCTCGGACCGATTCTCATCGTCATCGCGGCCGTGGCGGCCTTTGCCTCCACCGGCAACGCAGGCATCATGTCGGCTTCGCGTTACCCCTTGGCCATGGCTCGCGACCGGTTGCTGCCTGACGGGTTTGCAAAAATCGGCCGCTTCAACACGCCAACCCGGTCGATTTTGGTGACGACCGGGCTCATGCTGGCCGTCATTTTCCTGCTCTCCGAAGAGGGTGTCGCCAAACTGGCGAGTGCTTTTCAGCTGCTCATCTTTGCTCTCCTCAACTTCGCTGTCGTCGTGATGCGGGAGAGCGAAATTCCCTCGTACGCACCCGGCTACCGGTCTCCCCTCTATCCCTGGATGCAGGTGACAGGCATTGCTATTCCCTTCTTCCTGATCTCGGAAATGGGCACGCTGGCCATCGTGTTCACGGGGGTCGTCGTGCTGGCGGGCATCGGCTGGTACTTCTACTACGCCCGCAGCGTGCCGCGCGAGGGAGCCATCTTTCACCTGTTCGCCCGGCTGGGCTCGTACCGGTACGACGGGCTTGACCGCGAGCTGCAGACCATTCTGGAGGAGAAGGGCGTGGGGCACGACACGGCGTTCGATCGTCTGGTGGCTCAGTCGGAGGTGATCCACCTCGACGAGCCGGTGCCGTACCGGGACGTGGTCGAGGAGGTGTCGGCCCGGCTGGCGGAGGAGTTCGGCATTTCGACGGAGACGCTTCAGCATGGATTTTTGGAGGGCGCGCCGTACAGTGCCGTTTCAGTTTCTCACGGCGCAGCTCTGCCGTACTGCCGGCTCGACGGGATCGATGAGCCGAAGATGGTCCTGGTCCACTGCCAATCCGGGATCTGCGTGAATCTTCGGGACGAGATCGAGGACCTCGACCTTTCGGAGCCGGTCTACGCCTTCTTCTTCCTGGTGAGCCCGAAGGACGACGAGGGTGAGCATCTCCGCACGCTGGCCACGCTCGCCAACCGGGTCGACGAAGAACAATTCCTCGTGGAGTGGCGTGCGGCAACCAACGAGCAGGAGGCAAAAGAGAGCCTGCTGCACCACGAACGCTACCTCACGCTCCACCTCCTCTCGGGCACCAACACGGAGGGACTCATCGACCGTCGGGTGTCCGACCTCAATCTGCCGGGGGGCGTACTGGTGGCCTTGGTGCGACGCGACGAGCAGATCATCGTCCCCACCGGCCCCGCCACCCTGCAGGAAGGCGACCGCCTCACCATCATCGGCAGCCCGGCGGGCATCGAGCGGCTCTACGAACTCTACCGCAAGGGAGAGCAGGAGGGCGTCGTCCAGTAGGACGCATCGCGGGCCGATCCCGACAGCTGTCGGGAGAGGTCATGCCTGTGGTGCATGCGTCCCCACCTCCACGTTTGGCGACGACGGAAGAGGGGGGATCAATGGGATCGGATCGATTTCGAGTCGGCCATGAAAACGATCAGCACTCACCTCTCTTACTTCCTGAAAGACCGGACGGCACAGCGCAATCTGCGCCTTCTGCTGCGGTACATTGGGATTCTGGTGGCGGTCATTCTGGTCTACACCGTGCTCTTCCACTTCATCATGGCGTACGTGGAGGGCGAGCAGTACTCCTGGATCACGGGGCTCTACTGGACCCTCACCGTGATGAGCACCCTCGGGTTCGGGGACATCACGTTTCAGTCCGAGATCGGGCGCCTCTTCACCGTGATCGTCCTGCTGTCGGGCATCGTAATGCTGCTCATCGTGCTGCCCTTCGCGTTCATCCGCTTCTTCTACGCGCCGTGGCTGGAGTCGCAGATCCGCAACACCGCTCCGCGGGCGCTCCCGGACGACACCCGCGACCACGTCATCCTCACCAAGTACGACGAAATCGCAAAGGGCGTCATCCGGCGTCTAGAGCGGGACGAGATTCCGTACGTCGTCCTGGAACCCGACCCAAACCGCGCCGCCAATCTGCAGATCGACGACGTTGAGGTAGTGACGGGCGAGATCGATCTCAAGGACACGTACGAGGCGGTGCAGGCCGATCAGGCCCGGTTCGTTCTTGCCAACCACGACGACCAGACGAACACGAACGTGACCCTTACGGTGCGAGAGGTGGCGCCGGACGTGCCTCTCGCGGCTTTCGTGAATGACGACGACTCGCAGGATGTCTTGGAACTGAGCGGGGCCACCCGAGTGCTGCCCATCAAGCGCTGGCTCGGCGAGCAGCTGGCCACCCGCGTCACCACGAAGCACGGCGAGGTGCACTCGATTGGGCAGTACCGGGACCTGCGCTTCGCCGAGCTGCCGGTCATGAACACCGCGCTCGAAGGCTGCACGATCCAGGAGGCCCAGGTTCGCGAAAAAACCGGTGCAACTGTCGTCGGCGTGTGGGAGCGGGGCACCTTCCGATCCGTGCGTCCGGACCTGCCGCTCGGTCCGTCGAGTGTGATGGTCGTGGCCGGGGCGGACGCGCAGCTGAAGGCGCTTAACCGCGAGGTCGTCACGGCGGAGGCCCGCTCCGATCCGGTGCTCGTCATTGGCGGCGGACGGGTGGGCCGGGCCGCCATTTGGGACCTACATGCCCGGGATGTGCCCGTGCACCTCGTGGAGCGCGAACGCTCGAAGTGCGAGCGACTTCGGCCCTACTGCGAGAACACCTTCTGCGGCGACGCGGCCGAGTATAATCTGCTGAAGGACGCCGGGATCGAGGAGGCGCCGTCTGTCCTTCTCACGACCAATGACGACGCCGTCAACATCCACCTCGCTTCGTACTGCCGCCACCTCAACCCCAAGATGCGCGTGGTGTGCCGCATTACCCGCGAGCGCAACCTGGAGGCCATCCACCGCGCCGGGGCCGACTTTGTGCTCAGCTACGCCACGCTCGGGGTCGACGCCGTGACGTCGGCCATCCGGGGACGGCGCCTCGTGGTGCTCGGGGAAGGGATCGACCTCTTCACGCGGACGGTGCCGCGGTCGCTGCAGGGCCGCACCCTGGCGGACAGCAAGATCGGGGCGCAGACGGGGCTGAACGTCGTGGCCATCGAGCGGGGCGACACGTTCGTGACGGATCTAAAAGGGGACACCCCTCTGCCCTCGGACGGACAGCTTCTCCTCATCGGCTCGGACGATCAGTTCGAGGCGTTCGTGGAGACGTACGAGTAATTCCAACTCCGCACGCACCGTTGGGGGATGGACGTGTGGACGTATCGCTCTTCGCTCTCATGTAGCTTGTTACACATTGAAGATCCGGTCGTCCCAAAATCCAAAAGACCGTCATTCCCAACTTGATTGGGAATCTCCCCAGGTCTGGCAGACGCCTGATTCTGGGAGATTCCGCATCTGGGTGCGGAATGACAAACAGGAGGTTTTGGGGCGACCTTCTGAACGTGCGGCGTTCTACACAAGAGCGTCGCTCTTATGTAGAAGGTAGCAGTTGTCAGTAGGCCTCGAAGAAAATTTGAGCCTGATCGGACCTTCCATAGTTCAATCTCAACGGGGCAATCATCCGGCGAAGGCGCTTTTGCCGAGAATTGGATCGGTGGCTACGCCGATTGGGCGACCCTCCCTTGTCCATTTCATCAGCATGCAAATCCAGATCGGAAGCCGAATCTTCGCGCTTTCCAGAAACGTCCCGGAGGGTCCTACTGCGAAGACGGGCTTTCACCGCAGAGGTGGCAAAAGCGCGTGCAGCGAAGCTACCTGCCTTCTAGAAATTCGACTTTGATCAAGCGCTCTGCGAACCGACCTAATGAAGGGGTGCCGCATGCGGATTTTTTGTCGGCGCATTCATTCATGTTACATTCGTGTCATAAGCCTCTTTGGTTCTGTATTTTTTGCCCAGTCCGTCTAATACTACTGATGATACTATGTGCTCACTTCGAGGCAACGGTAAAGTATAAAATCTAATAGCCAAGATATGCTTTGGACAATCCTTCTGATTCTGGTCATTCTGTGGCTTCTGGGCTTTATCGGTGGCGTCGGGGGCAACCTGATTCACTTGCTACTCGTCGTTGCCCTCATCGTACTCATCGTTCGGCTCGTGCAAGGGCAAACGGTGTAGGTGAAAACCCTCAAGTTGCGACTCTAGCGACCGGACAGTTTTGAATTCCGCCCTGAAAAATCCCCTGACAGGTCATTCCGGACCCTAATCCGGAATTTCTTCGGGTGCAAGCACTGCCGATTTGGGAGAGATTCCCACAAGGGATGACCTGCGGGCCTCTGAATCAAGTTCAGAGTGACGTGCTCTCATCTGGGGTTTTTCGGGGCTACAGGTGATGGTGGAGCAAAAACTGTCCGGTAGCCAGGTTGCGACTGTTAGTTGAGGGGGCGCGCAGGCATGATCCGAGTGCCCGATCTTCCTTGTCTGCGATATCCACAAAGCACCCGCAGTGGGAAAGAGAGCCTCCGGAGGAAGCACTCCGCTCGGATCAACGTTCCGCTGATTGCGCGTGCCGCACTGACCCTTTGGGGGTGGGGTTCACCATGTCGCTAATTACCACCGAAAAGCTGATTGGCAGCGACGCAGCCTATTCAGTGCTCTCCGGGCTTTGGACACTGGCTCAGTCGAAGTACTTCTACTTGGCGGTTCCTCTCTTTCTTTTCAGCGTAGCATTTCCGGGTGCCAAACTCCTGCTTTTGCTCTACGCATGGTTCCTGTCGATGGGAACCCGTAGCAGGAATCGCCTTCTTGACTGGCTCGACAGGATCGGAAAGTGGTCTATGCTCGATGTCTACGTGGTCCTGATCACGGCTGGAGCCCTGTAGCTTGGCATCCTCGCGGAGAGCGTATCTACGTCTTTGGAAGCGGGATTTTACTCTCCATGGTGGCCGCGACAATGGCCCGTGGAGTGGCTGGGAAAGAAAGTACGTCTCCTACGCCGAGCCCGCCAGCGCATCCTGTTGTGCACCTGCCCATAGTCGCTGCGACAAGCGTGGGCCTGTTCCTAACGGGAATCTCCCGCCCGCTTCTCCATGCGGAAAAGTGGGTCTTTTGGGAAACTCAGTACTCGTTGTTGGGGCTGATCCAACATGATCAACGGGGGAATGACCGTGCTCTGGATTGGTTTTGTCCTCCTCGTACTGGTTCTTCCCTTGGTGCTGCAACTGCTTATTCTGGCTCTTGGGATTTTCCAGTGGTTCGATCAGTCCGGTACTACTCGCCTTCCGGCTCCGTTCGGATGCGGAAGCTGTACGCAGGTAATGTCGCAAATGAAAATCCAGCCTAAGCGCCGCTAAGGAGTGCAGGCAGCCCGAACGCATGAGACTGTCGCAGAGGTTTACCATGGGGTAGCCTACACTTTGGGCGAGATCTTCGAATCGTGCTACTGGCAACAGCAATCGCATCTTAACGATGGCGGTCTGCTCGTACCCACTCTACTGAATAGGACGTCAAAGCACCCGCGCTCTCACGCCCCCATTCTCCCGCACCCACACTGGCCCTGATTCGCATCTCAAAGCCAACCAAGCCTTGGAGGGTAGA
>CAZBIB010000213.1:0-5488 GCA_964491575.1 uncultured Salinivenus sp.
CCATCGGGCACTTGTAGCGAGTATCGTCCCTCACTGTCCGTGGTCGTCCCTTGGCTGGTTCCCTCCAACACCACGTTGGCCCCAGGCAGTGGCTCTCCATTTTGAGCATCGGTCACGATCCCCTGCACAGTAAAATCAGCCTGCCCGTGCGCGAGGGAAGTGCCTAGAAGAAGAATAAAGAAGCAGAATGGAAGCCGTTTAATCATGGTCCCAGACGCGTTGGGTAGCAGTATAGAACAACGAACCGGGTATCCCTCTCTGCAGGTACCGATGGTCCCTCAAGCCGAGTTTGAGGGGCCGGATACAAGGCGATTGAGCAAAACCGAAGCGCTTCCGCAGAGAAAGCGCTTTCCAGGAGGGAACCCCCCGTGCAACGGTCGACGTACCGCCGGGCTGAAAGCTCGGCGTAAACTGGAATTTCAAGTTACTAGAAGGAATAAGGATCGCGTTGAATAAAGTCAAACTGGTTTGAAGTAGTCGAAGCGTATGAAACATGCCTGTTCCTCAGGGAAATTAAATTTCTTTTACAGCTTTATATTTCAATATTATAAAAATAATATACATTCGATCGAGGATCAGGAACGTGCAAACCAACCCCAATCCGGCTCTCTTTAGTTATCTAACATTTCTTATCATTGATATTAATGTAAAATATAAAAGCTTTCTTTTCTTTCCTCCGACATCAATGACCGGCGTCGTCAAGGACACAACGCGAAAGCACGTCCTCGATGCGATTCAGGAATCAACATGGTGACTAACGCGATCCTCCCGTAGAGAGCCTTCCTCCTTGACCGTTTCCTTGAAGACGGACTCCTGGCCCCCCTCCGCGCTTGTAGGCATTCTTGTGGCGCTCTTCGGCCTGGTGGACGCCCTCCTGCAGTCCCTTGATGGGAAGCCTCGCCGACCGCCTTCCATACGCCGTTGCCGCCTTCATCCGCCCAACCGTCGCCCAGAAGGCGCTCCGGACCTACCGGGACGAGTTCCAGCCCTCTCCATTCAACGAGGGCCTGGACGCTCTCCACAGCATGCTTGCCTTGACTTCTGAAAAGTCAATTCCCTTTCTCCGGCGTGCGCCCGAGCAGCAGGCGCGCCTGGGTGCCGAAGCCGCCGATAAATAGATCCTCGATCCCGTCGCCGTCGAGATCCCCTACGCCAGTGCCCCAGTTGCGACCAGCCGTTTCTTCGGGCATAGCCTCCGCCGTCACGTCGGTGAAGTTTCCGCTTCCGTCGTTGGCGTAGGCCCGTACTGGCAGCGGATCGAAGCCGGGAATCTCGATGGTGCTGAGGATGAGATCCTGGTCTCCATCGTCGTCGGCGTCGATGTTTGTGCAGGCATACGTCGAGAAATTGTTGCCCGGCATGCGCGGGCCGGACTCGTCGGTGAACTGCCCCTCCTCTCCCTGCACGAGGAGCCGCGTTTGCGGGTCTTTCTCCCATCCATCCCCGTTGCTGGTCAGGTTGCAGTACACGATGTCCGTGCGTCCGTCGCCCGTCGCGTCGAAGGCCAGCACCTGGCGCGTGTGCAGCGGCACCGGCAGGTCGAGTCGACCGGACTGGTCGGAGAAGTGCCCGCTCCCGTCGTTGATGAGGAGTCGATTGGGCGGAACCTCATTGCCCACCACCATGTCCAGGTCGCGGTCACCGTCTATGTCCTCTAAGGCGACTCCCTGCGTCTGATCGCTCTCCTGCGGGAGGTGGGAAGCGGTCGCGTCGATAAAGTGGCCCGGCCGCTTGGGGTCGCCCAACCACAGAAAGTTCTGCCCGTCCTCGCCGGTATTGCCAACGACCACGTCTGGATGGCCGTCGCCGTTGACGTCGCCCACATCGAGCGCGTTCCCCTCACTCCGCTCCGGCAGGCGCTCGGTCACGTTCCGGAAGCTGCCATCCCCCTGGCCCAGGAAGTACTGGTGGTGGCGGTCATCCTCGGCCACGAACATCGCGTCTGGATTGCCGTCCCCATTGAAGTCAGCGGTGCGAACATGCTCGGTGTCGTAGGCGCCCTCCCCGAACGCCCCCTCCCGGTCCGTCAGTCGGCCGTCGCCGTCGTTGAGATAAAGTCGGTTCGGCCTATGCTCGACGGCAACCGCAACGTCGAGATCTCCGTCCCCGTCGACGTCCGAAAATGACGCGTCCAGCGTGTGGAGCTTCGGGGCCTGCGGCAGATGGGTGGCAGTGACATCCTCAAACCATTGAGATTGGGCGCGAGCAGTGCCGACAGCACAACCTAGAGCGGCAAGCATGAGGAGGAGGGCGATGGCCTGCGTTCGGGGCACGGTTCTGATCTGGTTGAAATGAAAAAGGCTCAAGAGTGGCTCGCGTCATCCCCGGTCCAGCTATCCCCGCTCTTTTCGTTATCGTCAATGTGAGAGGTCCACAGAAACACGGCTGATCGTTTCGATCCGTCGGGGATAGCCTACCGAGGGGTTCTCAGAGCAGGACATGTTTTGGGATACAACCGTTGACTTCTTCCCCGGCAAATGAGTGCAGCGAATTTACACAAGTAAAAACGTGGACCTTTACTGCGCTGGGAGCAACGCGAGGGCCGAGCAGAACGAGGTCATGCTGCCCGCAGCACGAGTGCTTTCAGAGCGCTCTCACCGACGGCAGTCGGTGCATCGTCTCGCACTCTACTCAATAGTGTAATCCTCCATGAGATTCTTCTCCAGTTTCTGTTCTCTCTATTTCGCATGGGTAGCGGTTGTCCTGGTGCCGCTTGCAGCAACCCCGGGTGCGGCTCAACCGTCGGACTCCGGGCTTCCCATCAACCCGACCCTACTGGACGAGCCCTGGCCGGCCCAGTGGATCACGCACCCTGAGGCCGACGGGGAGTCGTTTGGCGTCTTTCACTTCCGCCGCACCATATCGCTGGAATCAAAACCGGACTCGTTCATCGTCCACACTTCCGCGGACAACCGGTACCAACTCTTCGTGAACGGCGAGCGCGTCCGGAAAGGGCCCGCCCGGGGCGAGGTCCCGAACTGGCGGTTCGAGACGACGGACCTCGCGCCGCATCTGCAGTCCGGCACGAACGTGATTGCCGCCCTCGTTTGGAATTTCGGCGAGCACCGCCCCGTCGCCCAGCTCAGCTATGAGACCGGATTTCTCCTACAGGTCAACGACACGGCCTCCTCTTCCCTCAACACGGACGACCAGTGGACGGTGACCCGGAATGAGGCCTACAGCCCCATCCCACGGTGGGAGTTCAACGTCGACGGCTACCTCGTCGTCGGGCCCGGCGAGCGCGTCGACGCCAGCAAATACCCCTGGGGCTGGAAGACACAGGACTATGACGATGCAAAATGGGCTCAGGCCCGCGAACTGCGCCCCGGCATGCCAAAGGCGGGCCCCGGCCCTACGGGCGTCTACGAGGCCTGGAAACTGGTTCCGCGCTCAATTCCCCGCATGGAGACGCACGTCGAGCGCTTCGCCGAAATTGACCGGGTGCGGGGCCTGGAGGCGCACGAGGGGGTGCTTTCGGGAAACAAAGAGCTGGTCATTCCCCCGGAAACCGACGCCACTCTGCTGCTCGACCAGTCCCACCTGACCACCGCGTACCCCGTCCTCCGAACAAGTGGTGGGGAGGGAAGCCGCATCAAAATCACCTACGCGGAGGCCCTCTACAAGGAAAATGGGCGCAAGGGGAACCGAAACGAGATCGAAGGCAAGACCATCCGCGGATACCACGACGTGTACCTCCCTGGCGGCGGAGAGCAGCGCACCTTTCGCCCCCTCTGGTGGCGCACTTTCCGCTACGTCCAGCTCGATATTTCGACGGGCGCCTCGCCCCTTCGCCTGCACGACATCCACAGCGTGTTTACGGCCTATCCGTTCGAGGAAAAGGCCTCATTTGCAAGCAGCGACCCGCAGCTCGGCGAGATCTGGGACATAGGGTGGCGCACGGCCCGCCTCTGCGCCAACGAGACGTACTTCGACACCCCGTACTGGGAGCAGCTCCAGTACGTGGGCGACACGCGCATCCAGGCGCTCATTTCCCTCTACATGGACGGTGACGACCGGCTCATGCGCAAGGCCATCCGAGCCTACGACCGGTCGCGCGTCTCTGAGGGACTCACCGCCAGCCGCTACCCGTCGCACCAGCAGCAGTTCATCCCGACGTACTCGCTGCTCTGGATCTCGATGGTGCACGACTACTGGATGCACCGCGACGACCCCGACTTCGTGCGGTCCTTCCTCACACCGATCCGCTCGATCCTCGAATGGTACGAGCGACGGATCGATCAGACCGGGCTCGTGGGGGCAGCGCCCTGGTGGAACTTCGTGGACTGGCGGTTCGACACGGGCGTGCCGCCGGGGGCTGCCGACGGGCACTCGACCATCATCTCGCTCCAGCTCGCCTACGCGCTGGACGATGCCGCAGAACTCGCAGCGGCCCACGGACGGGCGGAGGCCGCGGCGCACTATCGGAGCGTGTCGTCCTCACTCAAGGAGACAATTCGAAAGAAAACGTGGGACGCGGAGCGGGGCCTTCTTGCCGATACCCCTGCCAAGACACACTTCAGCCAGCACGCGAACATCTTCGGAGTGCTCACGGACCTGTTTCCGGAGAAGAAGGAGCGGGCTGTGATGAACCAGGTCCTGGCCGACACGTCACTCGTGCAGGCGACGTACTACTTTCGCTTTTACCTCCACCGTGCCATGAAGGAAGCCGGATTGGGCAACCAGTACGTGGAAGTCCTCGATCCCTGGCGCCGGATGCTCTCCAAGGGGCTCACGACCTTCGCCGAAGAGCCCACGCCCACACGGTCTGACAGCCACGCCTGGAGCGCGCACCCCAACTACCACTTCCTGTCCCTCATTGCCGGCATCCAGCCAGCGGCGCCGGGATTTGCGGAGGTGCACATCGCCCCGTCCCTAAGGCCGCTGGAATGGATCGAGGCGGAGATGCCGCACCCCGACGGCCCAATTCAGGTAAACCTGGAGCGGGAAGGCAAGAATGGGCTCACAGGAACGGTCACACTGCCAGACGGGCTCACCGGTACGTTCGAGTGGCAGGGCCAAACGATCGCGCTTGACGAGGGAAGGCAGCAGGTTGACCTGTAGCCGCTCTCCTCGTCTCGGGCCCAGTGTCCCCCTGGGAGCGAACGCCGAACACCGCCGCAGAGCGTCCTCGACCGACCTACTCGATTCGGCGAATGCAGAGGTGTCGAAACCGGTACACCTTGCCGTCTTCGCCGTGGTGCTGGAGACCAATCACCCCCTCGCGATTCAGCGTGTCCCGAAGGGCCGTCGTGCACTCCCCGTTCACCCGATCGTGAGGCTATCCCCGACGGCCCGGATGCGGTATCGATTCCAGCCGGTGGGGTTGAAGGCATCGCCGTGCGCGGCACGGAATTCTGTTCCCGCTACCGAGTCGGCTTACGGCTCTACCCGCGGAACGGGCGTTTGCGCCGCTTCGGCGGCTGAGCCCGATGCGTACGGCCGCAGGGTGAAGCCGTACGTGTACGATTGTTCTCGCAGCTGGTATTTC
>CAZBIB010000214.1:0-5457 GCA_964491575.1 uncultured Salinivenus sp.
GGAGCGAGGTCAATACCGGATCGGGAGGCATGGTCACCGGGCATTGGTCCACAGTTGCGTGTCGGGATCCGGGCGAATCGGTGGGAACGGGGGAGGTTCCCGATTTTGGGTGTGGGAGAATGGGAGCGCGGGGACGCGGGGCATAGGTCTTGCGTGTTCGCGGACTGCGTTCAGACGGCTCAGACAGGGGGCGGGCAGTAAGGAATTTTGGACGATGAGGGGCCGAAAAGCAATGCACCGACGCGTTCCGCCGCAACGCCGAATCGATTTGCGACGGGGGGCGTTGGGCGTATTGAATCCGACAATCATCCCGGCCGGGGTGGCGGAATTGGCAGACGCAACGGACTTAAAATCCGTTGGTGCATGTGCACCGTGTGGGTTCGAGTCCCACCCCCGGCACTTTATCTGATCAATCCTCGGCACCCGAACGTCGAGGAATTGGAGGTGGGGACGCCACCGCTCCTGGAGTCGGATCCGCGTCTGCCGAGTGAGTTGGGTACTTGATTCCTTGGTTTTCTCAATGTAGACGCCGATCCCGCTTCACATTCCCCCACCGGTCACGTGTTGGTCCGTTGACCGCCGTCTCCTCGGCCTTAGATCACAACGCAAGAGTCGTCCTGCGCTTGAAGGGAGGGGAACGGGAGACTCACGCGAACCCTAACACGATTTTCCATGTTCTCCCCGGCGAGCGTCTGTTAATTGGAAAGTGTCGTTCGCGCAACACCCCACCACTGATTCGACCCATGCTGCCAACTGCTACTGCTTCGTCGCTTCTCGCACGTAGGTTCACGCGTTGGATCCTCGGCGCATCCGTGCTCTGTGGTCTCCTGATGCTGCTGGTGCCGGCGACGGTCCACGCCCAGCAGGGGACCGTGGAGGGACGGGTGATGGATGCCGAGACCGGCGATCCGCTGGCGGGGGCCAACGTGCAGGTGCTCGGCACCCAGCGCGGCACCACCACCGATGCCGAGGGACGCTTCACCATCCGGGTTCGGACCGGCACGGTTCCGATTCGCGCCAGCTTCGTCGGGTATACGGCCGCGCGAGAAGATATTGCGGTCGAGGCTGGCGAGACGGCCAAGGTCCGCTTCCAGCTTCAGCCAGGCTCAACACTCGACAACGTCGTGGTCGTGGGGACGCGGGGCCAGAGCCGCTCGGCCCTGCGCTCGGCCGTGCCCGTCGACGCCATCCAGATGGATGAGCTCACCGTCGAGTCCCCACAGACGGACCTCAACCAGCTACTGAACTACACCGCTCCCTCATTTCAGGTCAACCGGCAGTCGTCGGCCGACGCGACGGAGTTTGTCGACCCGGCGACGCTGCGCAGCCTGCCGCCGGATCAGCTCCTCGTGCTCGTTGACGGCAAGCGGCGCCACAAGAGCTCGCTCGTGAATACGCTAGGCACGGTGGGACGCGGCGCCGTGGGCACGGACCTGAACGCCATCCCAGCGGCGGCCGTCCAGCGCATCGAGGTGCTTCGGAATGGGGCCTCCGCGCAGTATGGATCGGACGCCATCGCGGGCGTCATCAACCTCCAGCTCAGAGAGGCGACCAATCAGCTCAGTGCCAATGTCACGACTGGCATTCGCAATGCGGGCGACGGAGAGCTCGTGAAAGTTGCGGCGAACTACGGCTTCGGGATCGGCGAGGACGGCTTCGTAAATGTGACCGGGATGTTCAGGGACCGGGCGCGCACCAACCGGGCCGACGGCAATCAGCTCATTCTTTTCGACCAGTCCGGCTACCCAGAGGGCATTCCACCGTCGCCGTTTCCCTTTGCGTACCCGCAGGTAGCAAGTGTCATTGGCGAGGAGGCGGCGCAGGACGCACGCCGCATCGATCGCCAAATCCTCAATCAGCGAGGCCTGGAGCGGTCGGACTTCCACTTCCGGATCGGCCAGTCGGCCATCCAGCAGCGGGCCGTCTTCCTGAACTCGGAGTTTGGTCTTCAGAACGGCGCGACGCTCTACGCCTTCGGCGGCCTCTCGTACAAGAACGGGATCGGCGCGCCCTTCCGGCGCCTGCCGTTTAGCGTATCGGCGATGCCGTATCAGGCGTCAAACGAGAGTCTGGCACTGTTCCGCAACGGGTTCCAGCCGGAGATGAACTCCGACGTGATCGACCAGTCCATCACCCTCGGCGTGAAGGGCACGATTGACGGCTGGAGCTGGGACCTCAGCAACAGCTTTGGCCGCAACAGCCTGGACTACCAGATGGACAACACCGTGAACGCGTCGCTCCTGCAGGCGAGTCCCACCAGCATCTACGCCGGCAAGCACGTGTTTAGCCAAAACGTGACAAACCTCGACGTGTCGCGCTTTTTCGACGAGGTGCTGGCAGGGGTGAACGTGGCCTTCGGCGGCGCCTACCGGATCGACCACTATCAGATTTTCGCCGGGGAGGAGGCCTCCTACCGCGACTACGGGCGGGTGCAGCTCATCGATGACACTAGCAGCACGTCTCCCCAACTGGTCACGCGCGATACGCTCGGCAAGGATCCGGGCTCGCAGGGCTTCGTGGGCTTCCGTCCCGAGAATGAGGTCGACCGCACGCGCAGCAACGTCGCTGTCTACGTCGACACCGAGTTCAATGTCACGGAGCAGTTCCTGGTTACCGCCGCCGGCCGCTACGAAAACTACAGCGACTTCGGCGGGACGCTCAACGGACGCCTCGCAGCGCGCCTGGGTCTGCTTGATGGCGGCCTCAACCTGCGCGGCTCAGCGAGCACCGGCTTCCGTGCCCCCTCGCTGCACCAGATCTACTTCAACGAGGTGCGGACCGACATCAACGACGAAGGCAGGCTCATCAATATCGGCACGTTTAGCAACGACAGCGAGGTGGCCCGTGTGCTGGGCATTCCGCGGCTCGACGAGGAGCGCTCCCGCAGCTTCAATGTGGGCCTCACGGCCAGTCCCACCGACAACTTCGACCTCACCATCGACGGCTACCACATCGATGTGGAGGACCGCGTGGTGCTAACCGGCACCTTCGGCAGCACACCGGAGATTGCCGAGCTTCTGCAGCAGGTGGGAGCACAAAATGCTCAGCTCTTCGCCAACGCTGTGGACACGAAGACGATGGGACTCGACGTAGTGGCGACGTACCGGCAGCGCCTGCCCGTTGGCGTCGTGGAGCTGTCGGCGTCCGGCAACTACAACGACACCGAGATCGAGGCCCTCAACGTGCCACCCGCCCTGGAGGGGCAGGAGGACACCTTCTTCGGGCGCCAGCAACGCGGCTATCTCACCGAGAGCAATCCGCGCACGAAGGCCACCCTGTCGGCCGACTACGAGATGGGGCCATTCGGGCTTCTTCTGCGCACGGTGCGCTTCGGAGAGCAGGTGCGCCCTGGATTCGCCGCGAATCAGGTGCACAGTCCCGAGTGGGTGGTCGACGCCGCGGTGTCGTACGATGTGACGGAGAACGCGGCGTTGAGCGTCGGCGCCAACAACTTCTTCAACAACTATCCCGACGAGCAGATCTTCGGGAACTCCTACGCGGGCGTATTCGACTACGCGCCGGTGCAGCAGGGCTTCAACGGGGCCTTCTACTTCGCTCGCCTCAACCTTCAGCTCTGACTCTGAATCCAGGGATCCAGGGGTGGACGGATGGATGTGTGGGCGGACGGAGGCACTCTACGTCCACCCCTCCACACTTCCATCCCTCCATACGTAAATTATGGCTCCACCGGCGCTTCCTCGGCGGTCGGCTCGTCGAAGATGAACCACCGGCTGGCCAGGTACAGCAGCGCCCCAACCCCCACGATGCCGAGCCCAATCAATGATTCAGTGGGCTTGTCGATGAACACGTATACCAGGACCCAGGCGTTGAGGGCCAGAAAGACGAGGGGCGTCACCGGGTAGCCCCACGTGGTGTACGGCCGATCGACCTCCGGCATGCGCCAGCGCAGCACGAACACGCCTGCGACCGTGAGAATCATCGACAGGGTGAGCGTAAATCCGGCGTAGATGAGCACCTGCTCGAAGGTCGACGTGTAGATGAACGCGAGGGCCAGGGCCATCTGGAAGAGAACAGAATTGACTGGCACGCCGCGGTCATTGGTCGAGGCGAGCCATCGGAGCGCGCGGGTGTCCTCGCCCATCGCCTGCGTGACACGCGGACCCAGGTACACCATCGCACTCACCGACGAGACGAGCACCAGCGCGATGAACAACGACATCACCTGTCCCCCCACGTCCCCGAAGATCGCGCGACCGGACAGGTAGCCGACCTCCACCTCGCCGGCCATCTCCTGGACGGGTACGGTGTAGAGGAAGACGGCCGTGAGCAGCACGTAGAGCACCGTCACGAGGGTCGTACCCAGCACCAGGGAGCGGGGCATGTTGCGCTGCGGATCGCGGATCTCGCCGACGATGTAGATGGCGCTGTTCCACCCTGCGTAAGCGTACGTCACGAAGACGAGCGACACTGCGAAGCCCGGGCTCACAATCTCCCCGAGTCCGGCCGCGTCCGGCGCCAGAGAGATGGTGTGCGACGGGCTTGCCCACAGGATCGCTGCGGCAATGAAAAACAGGATAAGCACCACCTTGAGGCCGGTGACGAAGTTCTGAAACCGGCTGCCCCACGTGATGCTGGTGCCGTGGATGGCCGAGCACACCACCACGATGCCCGCTGCCAGGTGCGTCGAGGGAAGGCTAGGGAAGACGGCCGCCGTATAGTCGCCGAACGCGATGGCGGACAGCGCGATGGGGCCGGCAAACCCGAGCGTCGCTGTGATCCACCCCACGATGAAGCCGAGGGAGGGGTGGTAGAGGGTTGATACGAGGTGGTATTCGCCTCCGGATCGGGGCAGGGCCGCCCCCAGCTCGCCGTATACGAGCGCGCCGCACAAGGCCATGCCGCCGCCCACGGCCCACAGCATGAGCAGGGCGAACGGCGAGTCGAGGTATTGGACCTGAAAGCCGAGGGTCGTGAAGATGCCGGTGCCTACCATGCTCGCCACGACGAGCGAAATGGCGGTCATGAGACCAACCTTAACCGGCGTGCGATCGGGAGTTGTCATAGGCGGAGAGTTGAAAATCAGGGAGCTCCAACGGCGCGGGATGGTACGCGCCCCTCAGGGTGGAGGTTGTGAGTCGGGGATGCAAGCGCGGGCTCGACAGGCCATGAGGCGGAGAAGGCCTCCGGCTTTCGGAGAAGCAAGGAGACGCGGGAGGCCCAATCGAGGCGTCCCAAGATCAACGACGGACTCGGACGAACGGTTCTCTGTCGGCACGTCCCCGCAGTAGCCTGTTGGTCCGGTCGGAGAAGGGGGAGGGAAGGGCCTCGTTGGCCACAGTTGTCCCAGTAGAGAAGCGCGGTCGAGTCTCCGGGACCACTCGTGGCAGCGAAGAACGCTGGTCGGCTCAATTGGAACCCACTTGGGCTATGACCCCTCCTTTCCGGATTTGGTCTCGACGAGAATCGCCCCCGCGACATTTCCGAGCCCGAATCGAA
>CAZBIB010000215.1:0-5437 GCA_964491575.1 uncultured Salinivenus sp.
GGGCACTGAAGGCCTCGTCCATGAGCAAAATCTCGGGGTCGTTGACGAGGGCCCGAGCCAGCCCCACCCGCTGCTGCATCCCTCCACTCAGTTCGCTCGGATTGCTATCCTCGTACCCCTCCAGCCCCACGAGGTCGAGGGTCCGTTTGGCCTTCTCTCGACGCTGTTCCTTGTCCATTCCGCTCACTTCGAGGCCATACTCGACGTTTCCGAGAACGCTGCGGTGGGGAAAAAGCCCGAAGTTCTGGAAGACCATCGACATCTTCGTCCGTCGAAGCTCGCGGAGCTGCTCGTCGTCGAAGGCGGTCACGTCCTCGCCGTGAACTCTGACCGTCCCGTACGTCGGCTCAACGAGCCGATTGATGCAGCGCAGCAGGGTCGACTTGCCGCTTCCCGACAGCCCCATCACCACAAAAATTTCCTGCTCCTGCACTCCGAAGGTGGCGTCCTCAACGGCGATCACGGAGCCGGTCTCTGCCTTCACCTCGGCCTTCGATTCCCCCTCCTGCGAGAGCGTGCGGGCACGCTTGGGATTCCCCCCGAAAATCTTCCAGAGCTCTTCTGCCTCGATTACAGCCATGGCATGCGAATGTCATACGCTAATATCAAATACGAGCAGGTAAGATGCTCTCCAAGCTAGCGGGCGGGCGCGAAGCTCCCCCCCGTTCCCATGACTCAACTTATTTAGCCCCTGGAGAGGAACGTGTTTAGAGAAACGGGTCGCTTTCCGTCATTCTCGCTCTCTTTCATGCAACCTTGTTGAGAACAAGGTGGATGGAGTCCTTCTCCGTGTTCGTTGCGTCGTGCTCTCGCCTGCCCGCCCCGTTCTGTTGCGGCTCGGACTGGACTAGCACACTCCGTGAACGCCTGTGCCGCCCGACCCGTAGACCGAACCGCTGTGCTTCGAATTATCCGCCCCCCACTCCATGCCCAACGATCATTCCGCCGACGTCATCGAAACGGTTGCCGATGGCCTGCGCCTACAGGTGGGCGACCTGCCCGGCGACTACGCCCCCACCCTGCTGAAGGCCGAGCCCGCCGCATACGTCGTGGGATTTACGGCCGGCGTGAGCCGCGCGATGGACGAACCCGTGGGCAACCACACGATTCGCACGCTGGAGCGAGGGTGTCGTCAGGGCCTGCCGCGAGAAGGGGACCTTGGGCAGCGCCTCGCCGACATTGCAGCGGGAATCGTCTTCGACGGATCGGTCACCAGCGATCCCAATCTCACGACACTCCGCGAAAAGGGAGAGGACGAAGGCCGGGCCTTCGTCGAGGACCGGTCGCCCCCGTCGCTCCTCCGCGACCTGGTGTACGAATAATGCCAATTGGGAGTGTGGGCGTGGGGATCTGAACTGTCCTGATTCGGGGAGGGGAGTAGTCTTTCTTTACTTCAGTCCACCTCGTCCCTTCCCCCACTCCCACACGCCCAATCGCTTTACGCCGCGACCGGGTCGGCGTGCTCGATGCGAGTGCCCAGCATCTTCAGGAATTTCCGGATCCAGGCTGCGTGCGCGGGCCAGGCCGGAGCCGTTACCAGGTTGCCGTCGGTCACCGCCTCGTTCATTTCGAGGTCGACGTAGGTGCCGCCTGCGGCCTCCACTTCCGGCGCGCACGCCGGATACGCCGAGCAGCGCCGCCCGTCGAGCACGTCGGCAGCGGCGAGCGTCTGTGCTGCGTGACAGATGGCCGCGACAGGCTTGTCCTCCGCGAAGAAGTGCTGGACCGTCTCGATGACGCGGTCGTCCAGACGCAGGTACTCCGGCGCGCGGCCACCCGGCAAACAGAGCGCATCGTACTCCGCCGCGTCAATGTCGTCGAAATTCGCGTTCAGGGCAAAGTTGTGCCCCGGCTTCTCGGTGTAGGTCTGGTCGCCCTCAAAGTCGTGGATGGCGGTCTTCACCGTGTCGCCAGCCTCTTTGTCCGGACACACGGCGTGGACCTCGTGCCCCACCATGTCGAGCATCTGGAAGGGCACCATGGTTTCGTAGTCCTCGGCAAAGTCGCCGACGATCATCAAAATCTTTTGGGACATAGCTGATCGGGATGATTTGTGAGTGGAATGGCGTGCACATTTTGCATACTGGACGGGCGAGATGGATTCAGCTCGCCGGTATGCGAGAGACGTACGCGCAAGGACGACGAAGGCTCCGGGGTTTGGGCATGGGAGAGCGGGGGCGTGGGCGCTTGGGGAGAGGGGGAATGGACGACCGGGAGCAGAGCCGCTGCGGAGCAGTTTGAGTCGGGCCCCTTCGCTCCTCGTCCGGGGCTCTACGCCAGCGCCGAGGCCGCGCGGCGACCGGCTTCGATGGCGCCGTCGAGGTAACCGGGATGTTCGGCGGCCGTCTCGGCCGCGGCGAAGCGGAGCCGTCCGTCCCAGAGCCGGTTCTGGAGAATCGGGGCCGGTGCTGGCGGGGTGTCGGGATTGGAGAGGGAGCCGACCGGGGGCGTGGTGGCGGATTGCTGGATCCAGTCGCACGTAGCGATTCCGCTCGGATCGGCCGCCGCGTCGCCGAAGCAGTGCACGAGCTGGCGAACGAGCGCCGCCTCTTTCTCGTCGGGGTCGACCGGAGTGGGAGAGTCGGACCCTGGCGGATGCATGAAGCCAACGAGGGCGGCGTGGCCATCGGGCGTCACGGCATCGTGCCAGTCGTGGACGGGCCCCACCTCGCTTGTCACGCGTCCGGCGAGTCCTGCCTCCCGCCAGAACGGCCGGTTGTAGGTTACGGCGGCCTTGCCGGTGTGGCTCATCCACGTTGGCATGGTGCGCATCGCCTCCATCACCTCCGCGGAAGGTGGGGGCCGAAAGTGAACGGTATACACCGCCAGCCGCGGCGGCACGGCCAAGACGACAGCGTCGACGGTTAGCCTGCGTTCTCCCTCCGGCGTGATTGCCGCTCCCTGGATCCCTGCCTCTCTCCGATCCAGGGTCGTCAGCCGATGATTCAGGTGAATCGCTCCGTCCGGAAGGGACGCTGCGAGTCGCTCGTGCAACGTTTGGGCTCCACCTGCGAAGCGCCACGACGGCGGGGGCGTCTCGGGCCACTCGAAGTGCTCCACCGGTGCGTCGCGGGAAGCTTCGCGCACGGCGATGCCGGGCTCGTGCTGCCGAATCCGCTCCACCTCAAGGCGTTCAGCTAGGCTCTGCACCCGCTCATGCTCCGCCCAGTGCCACGCTGCCCCGAGGTCGAGACGCACCTCGTCGGGCCCCACGGGCACACTCCAGCACCGCCCGCCGATCCGATTGCGAGCTTCCCAGACGCGCACGGAAACGCCCGCTGCATGAAGCTCCGTCGCCGCCACGAGGCCAGCGAGCCCCGCCCCGACGACGAGGACCGTGGGGGAGTTCGAATTAGACATGCATGGCCCTCATTTCTCCGATGCCTCAAATAGATATGCGTCCAAGCCGTAGCGACGCGGCCCCGTCAGCAGGAATGGTACAAACACCGTCGCCTTCCTCGCGGCGCACGGAAGGGCAAGATGGACCAAGCTCCAGGAGGTGTCCAGTGCTACGGCGACGAGAATCAATGGTGTCGGTTTACAAGGGCTCACAAACAGACGCGGTGCTGAGCGTAGCCACCCAGCACCGCGCCGTCCTCGAAAACGCTCCCAAATCGTCGAATCAGGTGCCCAACTGATCGTCAAGGCTGAAATTCCCGGGGCCCATTGTAGCAAGGAGGGCAAACGCCAGCAAATAGAGCAACGCCAGTTCCCCTCCGCCATCCTGAATCGGAAACACCCCGTTTGGAGCATGCGCCATGAAGTAGGCGATCAGCATCTCAAGCGCAAGGATACCCGCTACCGATCGCGTGAACAGCCCCAAGACGACCAGTAGTCCCCCGAAGAATTCCAGAACTCCGGCGAGCCCCATGAGGGAGAAGAGCGAATCGACCTGAGAACCGCCGAGAAGACCGAAGAGCTTCTGTGCACCATGCTGCATAAAAAGGAGCGCCACCCCAATGCGAAAGATCCCCTGCATTGTGGGAACGAAAGAAGACAGTGAATCTGTGGACTGAGTGTTAGCCATGGTACTGTTGGAGTACGTGAGTCGGAACGTGGGTGAATCTCTACCAGACTGCTGCGCCGACGGCTCGAGGAGTGTGGCACAGTTACAGGAAATCGTGAGGGTTAGGACAATCAGAATGGTCCTTATCGAGCCGCAAATCCTTCCTGCATCTTAACCAACTGTTTGCGTAAGATAGGAAAGAGGATCTCTTTCGCAAACCGCAGACTGGAGTGGCGAATTCCTCGGGGCCTGCTCTCCGGGACCGGATCGAGGCAGACGGAGTAGCCAGCAGACGGCGCGGCCTTCTCGCAGCCCTTCGGACAGAGACTCATTCAATCGTCCACGTCTCCCCCGAGCGGAGCAGTGCGTCGAGGTCGCCGGAGCCCTTCTCCGTCGTCACGTTGGCGATTTGCTGGTGGATGCGCTCCGCGTAGGTGGGGCGCTCCACGCGGTGGAGGACGCCGAAGGGACGGGGCAGTGGCGTCTCGTCCAGGCGGGGAATGGCATCGCCCTCCTCCTGCCACGACATGCGGCCGAGAATGGTGGCGAGCTCCGGAGAGGTTTCGTCGTGCACCAGGCAATCGTCCACCGACCAGTCGCCGGAGTCCAGGTCGATCACCTCGGGCTGAAGGGTGTCGAGCCGAATTCCCTTCGTGCCATTGGCAAACGTCATCGGCTCGCCGTGCTCCAGGAAGAGGGCACGGTCGTCCTTCGTCTCCCGCTCAGTAAATTCGAAGAAGGCCCCGTCGTTGAAGATGTTGCAGTTCTGGTAGATCTCCAGAAAGCCGGTGCCGTCGTGGTCGTGAGCCGCCCGCATCATGCTTTTCATGTGCTGCGGGTCGCGGTCCATGGTACGCGCCACGAACGACGCGTCGGCCCCCAGCGCAACGGAGACGGGGTTGAAGGGACGGTCCACCGAGCCGTGGGGCGTGCTCTTCGAGACTTTGCCCTGCTCGGAGGTGGGGCTGTACTGCCCCTTCGTGAGGCCGTAGATCTCGTTGTTGAAGAGCAGAATCTGCGTGTCGAGGTTGCGGCGCAGGACGTGGATCAGGTGGTTTCCGCCGATGGAGAGCGCATCGCCGTCGCCCGTGACGATCCACACGTCCAGCTCCGGATTGCTCGTCTTGAGCCCCGTGGCAATGGCCGGAGCGCGCCCGTGGATGCCGTGCAGGCCGTACGTGTCCATGTAGTACGGGAACCGCCCCGCACACCCGATGCCGCTAATAAACACGACGTTCTCCTTGTCCACCCCAAGGTCCGGCAGCAGGCGCTGCACGGTAGACAGGATGGCGTAGTCGCCGCAGCCGGGGCACCAGCGCACCTCCTGATCGGACTGAAAGTCCTCGCGGGAGAGTCCGTCGCCGCCATCGCCGCCGTAGCCGGGCGGGAGCGGAGGGCCGTCGTCCGCATCATCATCGGCGGAGCCGGGCG
>CAZBIB010000216.1:0-5393 GCA_964491575.1 uncultured Salinivenus sp.
GCGGGCGCTTCATCCACGACCAGCTCGACATCATCGTCGTGTACTGCATGCCCAGATTGTACGGCACGACGAGCACGCGCTCATGCTCGCTAGCGGCGGCTTTTACCGTCTTGGTGGCTTGCCCGATGGCCGCGCGGGAGGCCTTCTCCGAGGCCGTCCGCGTGTACTGCACCACCACGTCGCTCCCGCCTAGCCCATACTTCTCAGCAGCGCGCTTGGCGGACGCCTGAAGGTCGGCCTGGATCGAGTCGGCGCCCGCTTCGTCCGTGGCCCCGTACGCGACCACCACTAGCGCTTCTTCATCGGGCCGCTCTGAAAGGGCCTCGACACGGTCAAACAGAATCTCTTCACTCAGGTAGCTCGTGCCCAGCGGT
Organism: uncultured Salinivenus sp.; assembly: GCA_964491575.1. Taxonomy (GTDB): domain Bacteria; phylum Bacteroidota; class Rhodothermia; order Rhodothermales; family Salinibacteraceae; genus Salinibacter. The sequence continues at coordinate 375 of CAZBIB010000216.1, forward strand.
GCGGCCCACTGCACGCCGCCGTCCACCGACGGCATCGCTTCGCGGGCCGCCCGGTAGAGCGCGTGATGCGCCGAGAGGAAGAGCGGCAGCACCACCACGCCGTCGTCGGTGTCGATGGTCGAGAGCGCCTCCTTCAGGTTCGAGGTCGTCTCCTCGTAGGTCGCGAAGGCGAGGCTCACGTTCGACGCGTGCTCGCGGAAATCCTTGACGACGTCGCGGGTCTTCTCGTTGCCGAGGAAGCCGCGGTCGGGTGCCAAGACGAGCATGCCGGGATCGCCTTCCGGCGGCGTTTCGGACGATTGAGCGTGGACGGGACACGCGAAGAAAAGTGCGCCGGCAAGGATGCTCAGGAGGAGTCGGGGCATGGGAGGCTATTGCGTATTTCGGTATGGATTGATGCGTGAAACGTGAGACGGGATGCGTGAGGGTGCGATGAGGGAGTGGTTCACGTGTCACGCCACGTTTCACGCTTCACTCGAACGAGGTGCCGTCGTCCTGAAGCATGTACTCGAAGGTGTAGTAGCGCGACTCAGCGCCACTCTCGGCCGGGTTTTCGGGCGCACCTTCGTAGTAGCTGAGGATGCGGATCTTGGCGTACGACTCGCCGTCGGCGGTGCGCACGACGATCGTTCGGCCCGGCGTCGGGCGGATGATGTGATTGCCGTTCGCGTTGTAGGTGTACCAGTCCTCCACGGAGTCATTGGTGAGGCTGTCGGTGGCCACCTCGGTGACCTCCTGGAAGGCGCTCTCGGCCACGTAGGCGGCCCCCTCCCCAGGTCCGTTCAAGCCACCGTTTACGATTACGTCGGTGCTCCGAAAGGCAATGTCCCACTCGGTAGAGGCTGAGTCGGCCCGGCTTTCGGCGTCGGAGTGCAGGACGATCGTGCTGTCGCGCAGGTCGTAGAAGGCGAACTGGTTGTAACCTTGTGGTCGCCCACCGCCGCTGGTCGTGTCGGGGTCGGCGGGAAGATTCTCGACCCGCATGATGCTAAGGGGCTCGTCCTCATCGCCTCCGTCACTCACGCCGGTGCTATCGCAGCCGGTGAGGATGATCGCGCCGCCCATGAGAAGAACCGCGAGAATCGTCGGAATGCGTCGCATAGTGCAGTACAGTCGTCGGTTGTGAAAGGAGTGTGCTGACGTTCGTAGTGCGTTTTGCGTAGTGCGTAAAGGCTCAAAACTGAGCCTGGAGCTCCACAAACCACTGCCGCCCTGAGAGGGAGGGGACGCGGCGCGGATTCGTGTAGCTGAGAAGGTTCTCGCCACCGACCCGCAGCGTGTAGTTGTCGCGGAGTGTCTTTGAAAGAGTGGCGTCCCAGAGCGTACGGGCCTCCAGGTATTCGCGGTCGGCGTCGACGATGCCGTTGCCGTCGAGATCGGCGTAGCCGGCGCGGCCGCGGAGCGTCCCCTGCACGTTGGCGGTGAGCCCAAGCGGCTGAACGGTGTAGCGGAGCTGCGCCGTCCCGGAGTGCGTGGCACGGCTCGGCAGCCCCGCGTACTCGGAGGGAGAGACCTGAACGTCGCGGCCATCTTCGCGCCGATAAATCTCTCCGTTCTCCAGCGCCTCCAGCACCTGTCGGTCCTTTGCCTCCAGGTAGTCGTAGCCAAACTGGACGTTGAGCTCGGGGAGCAGACGGAGGGTGAGGCGTGCCTCCACACCGCGAGTGAAGACCTCGTTTCGATTGACGTAGGTAAAGACGCTCTGCCCATTGGTCTTGCGCGCCACCGCCTCGGTGTCGATCAGGTTGTCGACCTCATTGTGGTAGGCGTCGAGCCGGAGCGTGGCGCCGTCCCACAGCGTGGCCGTCAGACCCATGTTGAAGGCGACGGACGTTTCGGGGGAGAGTGGGTCGCCGAGCGCGGACGGTGGGCGGAAGAAGGTCTCGATCTGCCCCTGCTCTTGGAGGCGCTGTAGTCCCGCCTGCGCCTCCGTGACGCCGAGCACTGTGTACCCGGCCTGCGGATTGGTAAAGTCAAGGTAGAGCTGGCGGAAGGCCGGCGCCTTGTAGCCGCTACCAACGGACGCGCGGACCGACACGCGGTCGAACGGGACGTAGCGAACGGCCAGCTTGGGACTCAGGCGGGAGGTATAGTCGCTGTTGCCGTCGAGCCGCACGCTGCCCGTCACATCGAGGATCTCTGTGGGACTCCACTCGTCCTGTACGAAGCCGAAGCCTCCGGTCCGTCGGCCCGTCTTGCGGTCGGCATCAATGGTCTCGACGGTCGTGCCCGCCCCTACAGTGAGCAGGTGGTCGTTCCCGAGCGCGCCGCGCAGCACCGCCTCGGCCTCGCCGTGGTACTGGTCGAGCGTCGATTCGCTGCGCAACGTGCCGTCGTCGGAGCGGTGGAGGGACTGGTCGGTGTGGTAGCCCGCGCCGTAGAGCGTACCGGTGAGCCGCCAGCCCGCGTCGAGTTGCTGCTCGATCTCGCCCCCCCCATTCCAGTCGAGCCGCTCGTTGCGCTGGATGTACCGGATCTCGCCCGACGTTCCGTCCTCACTGATGCCCACAGCGTAGTCCTGCGCCTGCGTGGCAAGACGGCCTTGAAGCGACAGCGTGGTGCTCGCACTCGCCTCGTACTGCCCGCGGGCCTGCGCCGTGTAGTCGACGTAGCCGGGACGGGTGGGCGCAATCGTGCCCGAGGCCAGGTCGTAGCCACCGGTGCGATACCGATCCACGAACACCGATCCCTGCCACGGCCCGTTCTCGCCCTCCAGCCGGGCACTCACGTCCACGGTGCCGTGTGTGCCGTAGCGGGTGCGTACCTGCCCGCCCAGCGGCTCGTCCGGGCGCTCGGTGATGAGGTTGACGACGCCCGCCAGCGCCTCGCTGCCGTACAGTGAGGAGGTGGGCCCGCGCACAATCTCGACGCGCTCCACGTTGGCCGTCGTTAGCCGGTCGAGGTCGAGCGTGCCCGCCGTGCGACCAATGATCGGTTCGCCATCGACGAGAATGAGCGTGTACTGCGCCCCGAGCCCGCGTATCTGGAGGCCCGATCCGTGGTCGTTGTTGATCGTGAGCCCGGGCTGATCGGCGAGCAGATCCGTGGCCCGAGCCGCACCCTGCGACTCGATTTTCTGCCGTCCAATCACCGAGACCGGCACGGCCACTTCGTCAGCCGCTCGTTCGGTCCGCGTGGCCGTCACGACGACCGGATCCAGCGTCATCTGCCAAAGAGAATCTGCCAAGGCCGTTGTGTCGGCAACTCTCTCGTTCGACGGCTCCTGGGCGAGCGCCGAGGCCCCCACCAGCAGAAGGGGAAGCGCAATGCACGTCGCAACGCGGAGCGTCATTGCAGGCCTTCCTTATTTAGATCAGTTCTAAACAACGGTTATTGAGAGAGTATCGATTTCGACCGAAAGGATCAAGGCAGCTGGAACAGCACCTTTGTGAAAGTCTGCCGAAGCTAGCCGTGCACACTCTGCTCCGACGACAACTCGGCAGTCATCGAAGCCGATTCCTCAGACGTTGGGCATCGTGGGGCGCGTGGCCCTCGCCCGCCGTGTTGTTGAAGTAGACGTACACGTCGCGTCCCTCGGCGCGCCAGTCGGCGATGGCATCGGCCCACTCGTCGAGCTCGGCATCCGAGTAGCGGCCGTGGTACGCCTCTCCCGTCCCGTGCAGGCGCACGTACACCCAGTCGGTCGTCACCGTGCGGTGGGTAGACCGGTCGCCGAAGTCGTAGATGCAGAACGCCGCGCCGTGGGCCGCCAGGGCATCGGCGGTCCCCTCGTTGAGCCAGGTCGGGTCTCGAAACTCAAGGACGTATCGGTGCTCGTCGTCGAGAATCTCAAGAAAGGTGTGGAGACGCTCCAGATTCTGGTGCCAGTTGGGCGGGCACTGAAAGAGAATGGGACCGAGCGCGTCCCCCAGCGGCTCTACGGCCCGGTAGAGGTTCTGGACGGGTTCCTCTGGGTCCTTTAGCTTCTTGAAATGGGTGATGTACTGATTGGCCTTGATCGCAAACGTGAACCCCTCCGGCGTCCGGTGCCGCCAGGCGCGGAGCGTGTCCGCCTCAGGACTCTGGTAGAAGGTGTTGTTGACCTCGACGGTGTCGAACGTGTCGGCGTAGAACCCGAGCCAGTCGTCCTGTGCGACATTGTCGGGGTAGAAACGTCCGGCCCAGTTGTCGTGCTGCCAGCCGGAGGTGCCGATTTTCGTGGAGGGCATGGGGACGTGGGAGTGGAGAGCGTGGGGGTAGAGGGTGTGGGAGTCCGGAAGTGTGGACGGGTGAACGTTTACTCTGGAGGTGACTGACGGATGAGGAAGAAGTAGGCGGCGCGGCTCGAGACGGTCTCCGTTTCGAGGGAGATGCCCGTCTTCGGGCAGCGCTCGTCGTCGTAGCGGTGAAAGAGCATAAAACGGTCCGGGTCGAGCCAGCCGGTGTCGTCGCCGTAGCGGGCGAAGATGTGCTTGCCGTGGCGTTGGGTCTCCGTCAGGGAGCGACTCCGAAGCCCTCGTCGAAGCGATGCGGCTCCAATCCGTCACCCCCCGCGTCCTCATGCTTCCAGCCCTCCATCCCTCCACACGTCCATACCTCATTCGGACACGACGAGGCGCGAGACGCGGCAGTTTTCCTTGAGATGGCACCCCATGCGGCTCACCACGAGCAGGGTCTCAATTGGATCGCGGCCCTCATCGAGGACGACCGTGCCGTGGTGAGCCCCGGCGTGCAGCGTGCGTTCCAGAGGGGTCACAACGGCCTGCTGCTCCTGCGCCAGCGTCAGCGACTCGTTGTACTGGAGGATGTACGCGCCCTTCTCCAGCGTCCACCACCCGTAGTCGTCCTCCGGGTCGTCGAGCACCGGATCGAGGCGCTCGCGGGGGGCGGCCTGGAACTCACTTCCGCCAAAGTCGAGCTGGCCGTGGCCGGTGGTCCGGAAGACCGCATCGACCGTCAGATCGAGGCCGTTCGGAGCGCGCTGGGTGTCGAGATGAACGAGACCGTCGAGCTGTTGAGCAAGGGCATCGGCAGTACGCATAACGAGACATTTGGCACCGTTGAGCAAGAACGGAATCG
>CAZBIB010000217.1:0-5290 GCA_964491575.1 uncultured Salinivenus sp.
TCTCGCGGGCCGTGAGGGCCACGAAGACGTTGCTGCTGTCTTCGGGGAGGGTGAGAATGAGGCCGCGAGCCCGCTCAATACCGGCCTCGCGCAGCGTCTCTTCCTCTTCGGCATTCCCTTGTACGTAGAGGAAGTCCTCTTCGGCGAGGGCCGAAATGGCCTCCTCGCTGATGTCGACGACGACCACCGGCCTGTTCTCCCTGCGCAGGTCTTCTGCGAGCCGCTCCCCGACCCGTCCGTATCCGCAGATGATGTAATGGTCGGAAAGCTCGTTGATACGCTTCATGGTGCGGCGCTCGTGGAGGCGTTCACTGGCAAAGAAAAGCTGGGCGGAGCGGACGGCGACGAAGCTGAGAAGGCCAATGCCCGTAATGCCGAGGCCGAGAGTAAAGAAGCGCCCTGCATCGGAAAGCTGGTGCACCTCCTGAAAGCCGATCGTCGAGAGGGTGATAAACGTCATGTAGAGGCCGTCCGCCATCGTCCACCCTTCGAGCAATGAATAGCCTGTAGAGCCGATCGCGAAGAGGAACAGGAGGGCCAATCCCGCCAGCAGGATTTCGCGACGGGACGAGTCCATCTGTGCCAGCCAGGAGATCAAGGCCTCCCACGGATTCCGGAAGAGGGCCATGGGCTAGACGGGATCGGGAGCACTTAGGGAGGGACAGGAGACGCCTCGCTACGCTTGGGTCGGCGTGCTGAGGAGCTGGGCGTGCCAGGAGTCGCGGGCGGGCCGCTCGAACTGGTCGTCCCGGAGGGCTCCCAGGGTGGTGAGGCTCGGATCGAACACCGGCGTGTCGGCCGTCACGGGGCCGTCCTCAGCGTGCTGTTGGAAGGTGCGGCGGGAGGCTGATGTCACAGCACCGTTCGGGTCTCGGTAGAGGACGTGGAGGGCAGGCACCCATTCGATGTCGAGCGCGGACGCGGCATCGTCGACCGCATGGGTAAGGTCGTCTTTGCCGCAGCCGGAAATGTCGCCGTCCCCGGTCGACGCGGCGGCCACCACGAGGAAGCGATCGTGCAGGATGGTGGCGGCGCCCTCCACGGCGTGCTGGTGGGAGGTCCAGTCCTCCATAAACGCAGAGAGGCGGTCGAGAAGGGCGGCCTGAGTGGCGTCGGAGAGCGGGGTGGCGGCCGCGTGGATCCAGAGCCGGGCGTCGTCGGGGAGGGCGGAAAAGGCGGACAGGTCGGCCATGCGGGAACGAATCCGGATGTGGGGGAGGATCAGTCGGGCTCTTCTTGTAAGCCGGACCGGCAGATATGTTTGTCGGAGGCCGGGGCGTTCCGGGTGGTTCCCGACGAGCAACGAGCGAGGGAACGATGCAGACGCTCCGCTCGTCACACTCTTGTGAAGAAAAAGAGAAGCTAGGCGCCGGTAAAGTGCTGCTTACGCATGGTTGCCCCCCTCAGAGTGGGGCTCGTTTTCTCTCGGACTGGCCCGATTCCACTTATGTCTCGCTATCGTACCGTCGTCGATTGGATCAATGAGCACCGGACCGTGGCCCTCGATCTCGTCCGGATCTACCTGGGAGTCGGGCTCTTCATCCGCGGGGTACTGTTCGCGTACGAGAGCCAGGGGGTGGGGGTGCTCGTGGACCTGTCCGAGTTCTCACTCGCCTCGGCCGCGCTCGCTCACTACGTCACGTTTGCCCACTTGGTGGGCGGGCTCATGCTGGCGGTGGGGCTGCTTACCCGCCTCGCGGCACTGATCCAGATCCCAATTCTCGCTGGGGCAGTGTTTCTGGTGCACCTCGATCAGGGCCTGTTGACCGCCGATCAGTCCCTTGAATTTTCGGCATTGGTGTTTTTCTTGCTCGTGGTCGTCTTCGTGTTCGGCCCGGGCGAGTGGTCGGCCGACTGGTATGTTTTTGAGCGGGAGAAGGAGTCTCAGGACGAGGAGCCGGACCTGTGGTGGCGCGACGACGACTTTGAGCGCGAGCCCGTTACTGAGCCCACGGGGAATGGGGGCGTGGGCGTCGCTGAGGTCCGGGCGACAAGTGCCGCGGAGACTCTCGCCGAACAAGTGGATGTCCAACCTTGTGCGTGCGGCTACGACCTCTCACATTCGCGGGTGATGATAGAACCCCAATACGGATGGAATGCAGGCTTCTTCTTCATGCTTGGAATCTCTGCGCCGGTGAAGGAGATCGTCTTCTACTGCGAGGAGTGCGGGACGGTGATGAAGCGTGCGCGGGATCCGGAGATTCTGAAGAAGTACCGCTGGCACACGTCTTGAACGTGGGGGGCTGAGCGTGGGAGAGGGGAAGGACGTGTCACTTTGCCGGAGGGCAGGCGGCTCCGACGTGTGATATGGAACCGGATAGTTTCTCCTGATCGATGAGCGGCGATTCATCCAACAGCTCAACAAATTCGGAGCCCGATTCTCCTGAAGACTTGTCCACGGCGCTCGTGCTGGGGGGCGGTGGGGCGCGGGCGGCCTATCAGACCGGTGTGTTGGAGTACGTGGGGGGCGCGTTTCCGCGAGCCTCGGTGCCTCTCATGACGGGCGTGTCGGCGGGCTCCATCAATGCTGCCCACCTCGCGGCCGATCCCGGTCCGTGGGCGCATCGCACCACGCGGCTCACGAGCTACTGGGAGGACCTGACGATGGACGACGTATTTGCGCCGCGGTCCCTCTGGACGATAGGCCGGTCGCTGGTGCGGGGCACCCCCAGCCCGAAGCAGACCTTCCTGGACACTGCGCCCCTCCGCGACTACCTCGATCAGCGACTGCCGACGGACGAGACCGGTCGGTTGACAGGCGTCGCCGAGAACCTGTCCGCCGGGCGCCTGGAGGGCCTTGCCATCTCCACCTCCAACTACGCTACCCTGCAGACAGTGACCTGGGTGCAGGGTCGCGAGATGCAGGACTGGGACCGGCCCAATCGGATCGGGCGCCGGGCGACGCTCAGCCTCGATCACGTGATGGCCTCGACGGCCCTGCCGATGGTGTTCCCGGCTGTGCGACTGGAGGATGCCTGGTACGGGGATGGAGGACTCCGCATGCTCGATCCGCTCGCACCTGCCATTCACCTGGGGGCGGACCGGCTCTTCGTCGTCTCCACCCGCTACGAGCGGACGCAGGCCGAGGCGAACCGCGTCGCCCGCACGCCCGCCTACCCGTCGCTCTTCCAGATGATGGGAATCCTCGCCAACGTGCTCCTGCTCGATGTGCTGGAGCACGACGCGGCGGTGCTGCGTCGCATCAATCGCCTGTTGCGCCGGATCGACACGGAGCAGCGCGGTCCCCTCCGCCCCATCGACCTCCTGGTCCTGCGCCCCTCTGTCGACCTCGGCGCGCTGGCGAGCGACTACGACCTGGAGATCGGTGGGGCCATGGGCGGGCTTCTCAACCTGGTGGAATGGCGCAGCGACCCGCCGCCCGACTGGTGGAGCATGCTGCTCTTCGAGCATGACTTTATCCACCGCCTCCTCGAGATCGGCTACAACGACGCGAAGCGCCAGCACGACCGCATCGAGGCGTTTTTTGCCCGGGAGCCAATGGGTCAGTCCTCGTCCGTCTCCCTGCGCTCGTAGGTGACAAACCGAAAGCCGTCCCGCTCGTCGACCGCGGTCTCTTCAAACACGTCTCCCACGAGGGGCTCGAATGACGGGAAGTACGTATCTCCCTCGTAGTCACCCTCGATCAGCGTCAGCTCAAGCCGGTCGGCCTGGGGCAGGAACTGGCGGTAGATCGACTCGCCGCCTCCGATGTACACCACCTCCTCGTCGGCCAAGGCCTCCAGCGCGGCATCGATGGAGGAGTAGGTCTCAACCTCGGGATACTCCTCGAACGGACCCTGGGTGGTGAGCACGGCCATGCGTCGGTTCGGCAGTGGGCCGCCGAACTGGTGCACAATTGACTCGAATGTGCGGCGGCCCATTAGCAACGCGTGGCCGGTCGTCAGTTTTTTGAAGTGCTGGAGGTCTTCGGGGATGTGCCAGGGAAGGTCTTTGTCCTGGCCAATGACCCGGTTCTCTTCGGCGACGGCGGCGATAATTACGAGTTCGGGCACGGGGTTGGGTGTGGGAGCGTGGGGGAGAGTGTGCGTGGGAGAACGAGGAAAGGGGGCGAGCGTGGTGTTTTCTGAAATCCCCAGTGTTTTTCTATAGTATGGTACGGCCCGGGATTCTCTGGGAGGACGTGTTCAGTTCGACGAGGGACGCGTTGCGATGCGTCCATGCGGTCGGTTCCTCTCTCCACAGCGCCGAATATGCAAGGTATGAAGGAGAGGTCCACGCAGAGAAAACCTCACTTTGCTCTTCCCACCCGGAGCCCATGAACGAGTCCCGATCTGCGACCGATGTCGTTCATCTCGAAGAGCGCGAGTCAGGGCAGTATGTCTCGCAGGGGACTACGAGAGCTTCATTCCGTCGCCCGTGAATCACGGCTGGGCGTGGGACGATCCATGCATCAGCGCGGCGATCCGCAGCACGCAGTGACGCGACCGTCCCGCGTCGGGTGTGCCCCTGGTGGTCGGGGGGACGCTTGGCTAGGACGCATTTCGGGAAAGACGTTCGGTCGTCGGCGTAGGAATAAATCCATCCCGCCCGTCATAGCCCGCTCCCTGTACCATGCCCGAGGAAAAATCCGAGCTCGTAGAACGAGGGAATGAAATCTTCGAACGAGTCGTTCGCCCGCAGGTCGACGTGGAGGAGGACGCCCAAAAATTCGTCGTCATCGACATCGAAACTGAGGACTTCGAGATTGACCACAATGCGCGAGCGGCATTTGACCGATTGGTGGAACGCCATCCCGAAGCAAGGGGGCGAACGTGGCTTCGACGAGTCGGGAGCCGTTCCGCATATCACTTCGGCGGCCGACTTCAAGAGACCGGGGAGGAACGATGACTGGATCGTTTACCTCAGAAGGGGAGCCTGCGCTTCCGGTACATGTAGCGGGGCCCGCTGGGACTTTGAACATTGATGCCGTTGTCGACACCGGCTTCAATGGGGAACTTACTCTTCCCCAAGAGCAGATTGACGCGCTGGGCCTGCCGAAAGCCACCGTCACCGAGGTAATCCTCGCGGATGGTCGTGTTCGAGACGTTCCGATGTACGATGCCGAAGCCGTTCTCGCCGGGCTCTCACGCGAGGTATTTATCACGGAGGCCCCAACGACGCCCCTGATTGGCACTGGACTTCTATGGGGCTTTTCACTCTATGTCGAATTCCAGACCGGCGGTGCCGTGGAGGTCGCCCCGCTTCAGCAGGATACTGAGTGAGCGACCGCCCGCATCTCTTCGTTTCAGAATGGAAACGACCCGCGGCGGCAGCGGGAATTACGTCCCCA
>CAZBIB010000218.1:0-2570 GCA_964491575.1 uncultured Salinivenus sp.
AACGAGCTGGAACCGCCCCAGCTCATGGAGTGCAACAACTGCGGCAACCCGAAGGTGATGCACCGGGTGTGCAAGTACTGCGGGCACTACCGCGGTCGGCAAGTCATGGAGCCGACCGAGGAGTTGATGGCGTAGGCGAACAGCCTGCCCGCTCAACGGTCTTCTGCGGTGAAGAGGCGCCCTGCTCCCGCTCCGGGTTCTTCCTGGCCGTGAACTTGCCAGACCGGACTGGGGGCGTTTTTTTGTCGGGTCTTCGTTCCAAGACTGGGCGCGCGCTCGGCGATTGTCTCCGCGTACGCCTATGTTTTCCTCAGGTCGCCGTCGCGTTTTCCGAGACGACTCCATCGTTGGCTGCTCGGAACGACAGCGTCCAGGCTCTCCCCCGGCACACACGTTTTGGCAGACACCCCGACGGTTCGTATGGCAGCATCGCGTATCGCAGTGGATGCAATGGGGGGCGACAAGGCCCCAGACGCGGTCGTGAAGGGCGCCATTCACGCCCTCCGTCACACCGACGAGGAGATATCGGTTCTTCTCGTGGGTCCCGAGGACCGGCTCTACGACGTGCTCGACGCACAATCAGAGGTTCCGAAGGAAGCGATCCAGATCGTTGATGCCCCCGAAGTGATTGGAATGGGGGAGGCCCCATCGACCGCTGTCAAGCAAAAAACAAGTTCGTCGATCCATCGTGGCCTCGCTGCCCACCACGACGGCCACGCCGACGCCTTCGTGAGCGCTGGAAACACGGGAGCCATCATGGGGGCGTCCATGTTTATCCTGCAGCGGGTCCCGGGTGTGGAGCGGCCATCGATCGCTGGGTTTTTTCCGACTCTAAAAGGATCGTCCGTCGTTCTCGACATCGGGAGCAACGTCGACTGCAAACCGGCGCATCTCCTCCAGTTTGCCCGAATGGGCACCGTCTACGCGCGTCAGATTCTCAAGAACGACGATCCGTCGGTCGGTCTGCTCAACATTGGGGAGGAGCCGGGGAAGGGCAACGAGCAGGTAAAGCAGGCCTACAAGCTGCTCCAGGACGCCGACGACCTGAATTTTGCCGGCAACGTGGAGGGGAGTGACCTTCTCTTCTATGCCGCCGACATTATCATCTGCGACGGGTTCGTGGGCAACGCCCTCCTAAAGTTTGGCGAGAGCATGACCACGGTCCTCTCGGAGATGACCGAGCAGGAGATGGACCGTCAGAACCTTGCTCCTGAAGAGCGGGAACTCGTATCGGGCGTGCTCGGTGAGGTCCGCAAGGGGTTCGATCCCGAGTCGCAGGGCGGGGCTCCGCTTCTGGGCGTCAACGGAAACGTGCTCGTCGGGCATGGAAGCTCCTCGCCGAACGTCATTGCGCAGATGATCCATGCGGCCTCGACGCTCGCCTCCGGAGACGTCGTGCGCGCTCTCGAGGACGCCTTCAGCGGGTAGCCCCACGCCGCCGACCCGTCCTCATCTGTTTAGCACTGGTCATTCGCTCCTATGTCCGCCCCCACCTCCACCCACCAGGCCGCCATCACCGCCGTCGGCCACTACCTTCCCGAGAAGCGGCTCACGAACGGCGATTTGGAGAAGATGGTGGAGACGAGCGACGAGTGGATCCGCACGCGGACCGGCATTCAGGAGCGTCGCATCCTGGATGACGATGGCAAGGCGACCGCCTTTATGGCCACGGAGGCCGCACAGGAGGCCCTCGACAAGCGTGGCATTGGCCCGGAGGAGGTGGATCTCATCGTCGTTGCTACCGTGACGCCCGACATGCTCTTTCCGGCGACGGCATGCCTCGTGCAGGACAACCTCGGGGCGTCCAATGCGTGGGGATTTGATCTCTCGGCAGCCTGCAGCGGCTTTATCTACGCGCTCAGCACGGGCGCGCAGTTCGTCGAGACCGGCCAGGCGGAGACGGTCCTCGTCATCGGGGCCGACAAGATGAGCTCGATCGTGGACTACACGGACCGCACCACTTGCATTCTGTTCGGCGACGCGGCAGGGGCCGTAGTGCTGGAGGCCGACCAGGAGGCAGGGCTCCACGATGCGGTGCATCACTTGGACGGCGAGCATGGTGACCTGCTGTGCATGCAGGGCGGCGGCAGCCTCAATCCGCCGACCCACGAGACCGTCGACGCGCACATGCACTACCTCCACCAGGAAGGGCGGCAGGTCTTCAAGTTTGCCGTCACCCGCATGGCGGACGTATGCGAGGAGGTCATGGACCGCAACGGCCTCGACGCCGAGGACGTGGACTACCTTGTGCCGCACCAGGCGAATCAGCGGATCATCGACGCGACGGCCAAGCGCATGGGGCTATCGTCCGACCAGGTGATGCTCAACATCGACCGCTACGGCAACACCACGGCCGCAACGATTCCACTCTGCCTCTACGACTGGGAGGAGGAGCTGGAGCGGGGCGACGAACTCATCGTTACGGCTTTCGGCGGAGGCTTCACGTGGGGCGCGGGGCACCTTACCTGGGCGTACGATGGAGTTGCGTAGGGCGTTGTGCGTTAGGCGTTTTGCGTGTGTGTACTGCGTGCTTCGTATTGCGTATTTTGAGTGTCCATTCCACGCTTAAC
>CAZBIB010000218.1:2670-5268 GCA_964491575.1 uncultured Salinivenus sp.
ACGCTTAACCCTCAACCCGCAACGTTTACAATGGCCACGGCATTTCTTTTTCCGGGACAGGGCTCACAGTCGGTCGGCATGGGCTACGAGCTCTACGAGCAGTACGACGAGGCGCGGGCGCGGTTTGAGGCCGCCAACGACTTCCTCGACGACATCGATCTGCTCACGCTCATGTTTGGGCTCGAGTCGAGCATCACCGATCCGGAGGAGATGCTGAAGCAGACGGAGATCACGCAGCCGGCCCTCTACACGCACAGCCTGGCAGTCATGGCGGTGCTCGATGCTGAGGGGGTTCAGCCCGACATGGCGGCGGGGCACAGCCTGGGCGAGTACAGTGCGCTGGCAGCGGTGGGCGCTCTGTCGTTTGAGGACGGGCTGCGCGTGGTGCGCCGGCGCGGCGAGTTGATGAGCGAGGCAGGGAATCGGCGTCCCGGAACCATGGCGGCCGTGCTGGGAGCCGACATCGCCCACATCGAATCGGTCTGCGAGGAGATTTCTGCGGAGGGCGAGGGAGTGGTGCAGCTCGCCAACTACAACGCGCCCGGCCAGATTGTCATTTCGGGCGACGTGGACGCCGTGGAGCGGGCCACCGGCGCCATCAACGGTCGGAGCGTGCCCCTTTCCGTGAGCGGCGCGTTCCACTCGCCCCTCATGGAGTACGCCCGCGAGGGGCTCGCCGAGGTGCTTGATACGGTGCCCCTCCAGACCCCTCGCTGCCCGGTGTACCCGAACGTGACGGCCGAGCCGACGACCGATCCTGACGAGATTCGCCAGCGGCTCACCGAGCAGCTTCTTTCCCCCGTTCGGTGGGCGCCCACACTCCGCCGGATGCACGAGGACGGAGCCACTCGCTTCGTGGAGGTGGGCACGGGACAGGTGCTGCAGGGGCTTGTGGGGCGCACCCTCGGGGGAGATGTCGAGGCGATAGGCGCCGGGACGCCTGACGAGATCGAGGCCGTAATCGGCACGTAGGGGAAACCCGCTGCTCCGGAAGGGGCGAAGAGAGGAACTGCACACCGGTCGGATAAGTCCTATTCTGTACACGTTGCGGCTCTCGTGCTCAGGTTCCTGTCCTCAGCTCTTCCCTCCGCTGCCCCATGCCGCTATCTTCCGTCCCTGCTCCCTCATCTCTGCGCCTCCTTGGCCTCTTTGTCTTGATGCCTCTTCTCCTCGTGGGCTGCGGCGGAGGGGACACCTATTCCCTCGACGAAGGCCAGATTGCCCAACGCTTTCTGCCCACGGAGCGAAGCGTCGATCACCATCCCGACTCCGTACGAGCCCTCACCATCACCGAGGAGGAGGGAAAGATTCAGTACCAGCTCGATCGCGGCTACCAGTCGCTCGTCGAAAATTGGTCCTGTCGCTTCCAGAACGTAGGAGCCGGTCGCAATCTCCAGTCTCGAACCTACGCTACCTTCTGGAGTCTCGAGCTCTCCCTCGCGTCGCTCCAACCGGAAATGGGCATTCAATCGCTCCAAAAGGAGAAGGCTCAAGAACTCATCGAAAAGCGACGCAAAGAGTATTTCGATACGATCCAGATTGACGTCTACTGGTTCGTAGAACGGAGAGGCGAGAATGCAGTTATCTCCGGGCCCAGTGCGCGCACAGAGCTCATTGTCCAGAACAAAGCGTATCGTCCACTTCGAACGGACCACGGTCCCCTCCGGGAGGCCTACGTCAGTGGCGGACAAACCATCTTGTACCGCCGAAACACGCTCCACTTTCCTCGTACCGTGGACGGGACCGACATTCTTGAAAATTCGTCGGGCATGCAGCTTGAGGTCCGCCGGACGGGGGCTGGGTCGAAAGAACAGTTTGCGTGGCAGTGGGACGTGGAGCAGTCGGCGTAGCGAATGGCGGGTGGGCAATCCGTGACCGTGAGGCTGTTGCCTTTCTGAGCGAGATTCCCAATCTTCCGGGGGGAGAGGGAGGGGCCACCCCGCACTCGTTCCATAGCCGTTCCTGCGTCATTATGCAGGCCGACTTTCACGGATCCACTGTTCTCATTACTGGAGGCACGCGCGGGATTGGCCGTGCGCTCGTCGAAGCGTTTGCCGATGCGGGGGCCCAGGTGGCCTTTACGTTTCGGTCGTCCACCGACGCCGCCGCGGCCCTCGTAGATACGCTCGAAGAGCAGGGCACCGAGGCGCTGTCGCTCCAAGGGGATGTGGCCGATCCGGAGACGGCGCAGGATCACGTCGACGCCGTGCTCGACCGCTGGGACACGCTCGACGTGCTCGTCAACAACGCCGGCATCACGCGGGACGGGCTCATGCTTCGCATGACGGAGGCGGACTGGGACGACGTGATCGACACGAACCTGAAGGGAGTGTTCAACTTCTGCAAGGCCGCGTACATGCCCATGATGCGGCAGCAGAGCGGCTCCATCGTCAACATTTCGTCCGTCGTGGGCACCACCGGCAACGCCGGGCAAACGAACTACGCAGCCTCCAAGGCGGGCATCGTCGGCTTCTCGAAGAGCCTCGCCAAAGAGCTGGGAAGCCGCAACGTCACGGTGAACGTCGTGGCGCCGGGCTACGTGCAGACGGAGATGACCGACGAGCTGGACGCGGAAACCCAGAAGGCCATCCTCGATGC
>CAZBIB010000219.1:0-5265 GCA_964491575.1 uncultured Salinivenus sp.
TGGGGAAGTTGTCGGTCCCATCGGCCACCACGTCGTAGTCGTCGATGATGTCGAGCGCGTTGTCGCTTGTGAGCCGCACCTTGTGCCGCTCCACCTCCACGTGCGGATTGAGGTCTTCGAGCCGCTCGGACGCTGCCTCCAGCTTGGGCCGCCCTACGTCGCTGGTGCCGTAGAGGATCTGGCGCTGGAGATTGGAGGCCTCCACGGTGTCGAAGTCGACGAGGCCGATGCGCCCGACGCCCGCGGCGGCGAGGTACGTGGCGGCGGGGGAGCCGAGACCGCCCGCGCCCACGAGCAGGACGGACGCGTTCTTGAGCGTCTCCTGCCCCTCCCGCCCAAACTCGGGCAACGTGAGGTGACGGCTGTAGCGTTGCAATTCGTCCGATGAAAGTGTGGCGTCGTTGGTGCGAGAAGCGGTTGCTTCCATGAGGATTGGTTGTTTGTTGGCGGATTGTGTTGGAGGGGTCAGGCTCTCGGGTGCTTGAGGTAAGTGAACCTGAGCACTAAAACACCGGGGTCGCACTTATGCCCTCATCCGCCGGCAATGGAGGGGACGATGGAGATCTCGTCGCCCGGCTCCAGGGCGGTCTCCGTGCCGTCGCCGAAGCGCACGTCCTCGTCGCCGACGTAGATGTTCACGAACTGGCGGAGCTCGTCGTCCTCGTTGTAGAGGTTGTCGGCGAGATCAGGGTAACGGTCCACGAGGGTACGAAGTACCTCATCGACCGTGGTGCCGTCCACCTCGACCGTGGACTGGCCATTTGTGGCCGAGCGGAGCGGAGTGGGGATGCGGACGGTGACGGTTGTTTTGGTCTCTGGCATGGTGGGTTGGGGGGTAAGTGTTGAGGGTTTAGCGTTGAGCGGATAGGGTCAAGCCGTTTCCGGGGTCCTCACTGTAATGGCGTCGCGGTGGAACTCCGAGCGGTCCGGAGCGAGGGTCCAGGCGGTCAGGTCGTTGGGCGTGCCGTCGTGGACAGACACGATGACGTAGGTGTAGCCGGGAAAGGTGGCTTCCTCCAGGTCCGTCTCGGAGGGGCGTGCCGGGTGGTCGGGGTGCGAGTGGTAGACGCCCACCACGTCGAGCCCCTGCTCCTGCGCTGCCGCGTCCGCCGCACGATAGTCGTCGGCCGTGAGTTCGTAGCGCCGGGTGCGCTGCTCAGCGCGATGATTTGCGGCCCGGTGCAACGCCGTGACGCGATTGTCGCCGTCGTCCGCCACGCTGCCGAGCAAAAAGCCACACCCTTCTTCGGGGTAGGCGTCGGCACCGTGCTGGCGGATGGCGTCAAGAATCGAGTCCGTTGTTTCCATCGGGGGTCTGCTTCCGTGAAAGAAGCCGATTGATACGTGAAACGTGATGCGTGAGAGAGGTCATCGGCATTGCATTGCCGTCACGTATCACGAGTTACGCTTCATTCCAAAAGTCGTCGCTCAGGTAGCGGGTGCCGGTGTCGCAGAGGAGGGTCACCACGATGCCGGCCTCCAGCGAGCGGGCCATGTCGAGCGCCGCAGCCACATTCGTGCCGGACGAAGGTCCGACGAGCAGTCCCTCCTCCCGAGCCAACCGCCGCGTCGTCGCATACGCTGTTTCAGTGGTGTAGGTGCGGTGGGCGTCCGCCAGGGACGGGTCGTAGATGCCAGGCACGAGGGCGGTCTCCATATGCTTCAGGCCTTCGAGGCCGTGCATCGCTGTGGCGGGCTCAACGGCCACGCACTGGATGGACGCGTCGTGCGCCTTCAGGCGGCGCGACACGCCCATGAACGTGCCGGTGGTGCCAAGGCCCGTGACGAAGTGGGACACCTGGCCGTCGGTCTGGTCGAGAATTTCCGCCCCAGTATCGTCGTAGTGGGCCTGCCAGTTGGCGTCGTTGTTGTACTGGTCGGGGTAGAAGTAGCGGTCCGGGTGCGCCTCCACGATCTCCTTCACGCGCCGCTGGGCGCCGTCCGTGCCCGCCATTGGATCCGTCAGGATGAGATCGGCGCCGTAGGCCCGAAGCACCTTCTTGCGCTCCTCAGAGGCGTTCTCGGGCAGAGCGAGCATCACGTCCAGCCTCTTCGCCGCGCCGATCAGGGCGTAGGCGATGCCCGTGTTGCCACTCGTCGCGTCGATGAGCGTCTGGTCGGGACGGAACGCACCCGACTCCAGCCCCTCCTCAATCATCCGCCGGGCCGGACGGTCCTTCACCGAGCCGCCGGGATTCAGGTGTTCGGCTTTGGCGTAAACGGTCACAGTCTCCGGCAGGTCGGCGGCCACGCGGTCGAGCCGCAGGAGGGGCGTCTGGCCGATGTCCTCGACCACGTCCGGCGACGCGGACCGGACGCCGGTGGTCGATGGCGGGGTAGCAGTGGGGATAGCAGTGCTCATCATGCAAAAAGCTGGATGGCCAAAAGAAAAAGCCTCTCGCGGACGCACCGGAGAGGCTACAGGGTCAGCAGAATGTCGGGCAAACCTCACCACCCATCCAACATCAGGGGGGGCACCGACCAGACGCAGCCTCTGGGTCGAACAGACAACACCGACACCAACACCGGACGGTGTCCGGGGCCGTGGTCGTCCAGGCCGCAATGGGAGAGGCGAGCGACTGCATGGCGTCTGAGAGGGAAGAATGAGGAGTCTCAAAAACCACGGTTGCTACACGGGCGCGTCCAAGAACGTTCCGGGCATCGCTCGGGGACCTTCGCCATCGTCACATTCTTGAAGAGCGTATGCGGACGAGAGATCGCCCGGAGCAGCAGCGCCGCCACTCGTCCCGCGTAGGTGTGGAAGTATGGAGGAATGGAGGTGTGGACGTAACGTATGTGCTTCCAGCCTTCCATCTCTCCACATTTCCATCCTAGATCGCTAGATCCGACACGTTCGGATGTCGGTGATGATGATGCCGCGGGCGTCGAGCTCCGTGAGGGCATCCATGATCTCGTTCATCGCGTCGCGCTCGATCATGGCCTTCACCGCCACCCAGCCCTCCTTGCTGAGGGGCGAGACGGTGGGCGACTCGATGCCGGGCGTAATCTCGCGGGCTTCCGGCAGGTGTTTCTCCTTCAAGTCGTACTCGACCACCACGTACTCGCGGGCCACGATGATGCCTTTCACGCGCTCCGCAAAGAGCTGCGCGGCCTCCTTCTCTGCGGTCGTGCCGTTTTGGGCGACCAGGACGGCCTGGGAGTGGAGGATCGGATCCCCGATTGTCTTGAGCCCCGCCTCGTCGATGGTGCGGCCCGTCTGCACCACGTCCGCAATCACGTCGGCCACGCCGAGTTGAGTCGAAATCTCGACCGCCCCGTCGAGGGAGACTACCCGGGCGTCCACGCCTCGCTCCTCCAGGTCACGGCGGACGAGGGTGTCGTAGGAGGTGGCAATGCGCGTGTCTTCGGTGAAGTCGTCCGGCGTCAGGTCGCTGGACTTGGGGGCCGCGTAGCAGAAGCGCGCCTTGCCGAAGCCGAGGTCCAGCACGTGCGTCACGTCCGCGCCGCTGTCGTACGTGAGATCGAGGCCCGTCACGCCCAGGTCGATGATGCCTTTGCTCACGTACGTGGCAATGTCGCGGGGGCGCAGGAAGACGAACTCGACGCCGTGGTCGGGGTCGCGCACGGACAATTCCCGGCTGCGGCGGCGACAGTGGTAGCCGGCCTCGTCGGCCAAATCCACGGCCCCGTCCGCGAGGGCGCCTTTGTTGGGGAGGGCAATCTGTAGCATCAAGGAGTGTGTCGGTTAGTAAAGGGAGGCAGCTTTGCGTCTGCCTCTTGGAAAGTCGGAAAGGATGGGGTATGGGGGTAATGGAAGGGGCCTACCGCAGACACTCCCACACGCAATCAAAGATGTTCGTACACGTCCTCAAGGTCGAGGTCGCAGGCAATCATGAGGACCTGGAGGTGGTAGAGGAGCTGCGAGATTTCCTCGGCGGTGCGGTCGGCGCTCTCGTGCTCGGCGGCCATCCACACCTCGCCGGCCTCCTCCAGCACCTTCTTCCCGATGGCGTGCCGCCCCTCGTTCACGGCCTGAACGGTCCCCGATTCTGGGTCCTGGCGGGCAACCTTGTCGGTGAGTTCGGCGAAGAGTTCCTCGAAGCGTTTCATGGTGGGAGTGAACAATAGTGAAGACGCGTCGGGAATAGCATACGGATACCGCCCAGCGGTGGAAACGAGCACCTCGGTGATTTCTAAAGAATTCAGTCCAGCACCGGGGCCGATCGGTCGGACCGTAAAAATTCCGGAAGGGGCAGCCTGTCAGCCTGGACGTTGTCGACCCGTCTTCGTATACTTTTGCGACTTATTGAGCCGCTCTCCCCGGTCGAAAAACCTGCACAGTCGTGCCCATGTCCAGTCTCCTTTCGCTCCACTCTCCGTACACTGCCCTCGTGGATCGGCTCCGCGAGGAGCAGGCCTCCGTGCTCCTCCAGGCGATCGGCGTGACCGGCTTTGCCCTGCTCACGGCCTTCGGAGCCCAGATCCAGTTCCGCGTGTACCTGTGGGAGGTGCCCATTACGCTGCAGACGGCGGCCGTGTACGCCAGCGGGCTGTACCTGGGCTGGCGCAATGGATTGCTCGCGCAGGCGCTCTACCTGGCGCTCGGCCTCTTCCTGCCAGTCTTTGCCGGGGACGGACACGGCGTGAGTTACCTCTTCGGAGTGGCCTCGGCAGGCTATCTGCTCTCGTACCCGTTTGCCGCAGCGGTGATTGGGGCGCTTTCGAAGCGGTGGAAGGCCTTCTCTGGGAGCACGCTCGCATCAATGATTGGGGCCGCCCTCATCTTTACCTGTGGCGTCGTGTGGCTCCACTACGCCGCCAGCCACGGCACCTGGATGGAATCGATCGACAAGGGCTTCCTCCGGTTTGCGGTCATCGACCTCGTGAAGGTGCTCGGCGTGGGCCTTCTCTACAGCGGCACGCGCGCCCTGGCCCGAAGCGAGGCGTAGAATTGGGCCCTCGCTTCTCAACGCGCCCCCTCAAGGACCCCGTTCCTGCTGGCGTTCTACGTGTGGGAAGAGGCACGTCTGCCCAGGTCTGCATTTCCCGTTCCCTCGGAGACCGGCTACAGATCTTCGAGGTTTACCTTTTCCTTGATGGCCTTGTAGGTTTCCCACGAAATGAGAACCGCGTGCGGTTCGTTGTTCTTCTGGATCAGGACTCCGTTATTTTTCGACTGCACGCTGTCGATAAGATCGGAGGTCTCCGACCGCAGTTCGGTAATGGTCGCGACGGCGTCGACGCCTTCGGTGTTGTACATCGTTGTAGAGGGGCATTCATGATAGGATCTGAGGGAGGAAGGGG
>CAZBIB010000220.1:0-5246 GCA_964491575.1 uncultured Salinivenus sp.
GCCGGTGGAGTGGAGGCTGGGCCAGGCTGCCCGGGCAGGTAAATAGATTCTTAGATGAGTTTGTGGAAGAATACGAGGCCCTGCTTCAGTGCATTTGTCTGAAGGGGGATGGCAAACTGGTCCAGACGATTTACCGGCGTAGGTAACCGATCTTCATGGTCAAAACTCATGTAGAAAAGCGCAGAGGCTTTCACGACTCGTTTTGGAGGAGTCAAGGCGTCGTACTGATTCTCAGGGCAATTGCATCCGTGAGCTCCATCCGCGGGATTGGAGTGCACAGACGCCGGTTTTGTGACTCCAAGCCAGAACGCCAAAGGCCTTTGTAGACGCTGCGGGCACCCTTGGAAATAGATCCGATAGCCCTGAACTGATTCTAGACGAGAAAACTCGCATTCGGATCCTCAATTTAGATGAGGTGGCCCTGCCAAGGCTCTTCGTTATTGTTTTCTCACTCGCTCCCAGTTCTTTTTGCCATGTCTGACGACGCCCAGTCTCGCCGAACGTTTCTCGGAACGCTTGCCAAGAGCGGAGCTGCTGCAGCGGCGGCTCCGCTGATCGTGCCGCGCCATGTGCTGGGTGGTGCTGGTCACCAGGCCCCCAGCGACATCCTCAACATTGCTGCTATTGGGGTTGGCGGAGTAGGGGGCAGAAATGTGGAAAACGTGGCCGGGTCCGAAAACATCGTCGCCTTTGCGGACGTCGACCACACCTACGCCGCCGAGGTTTTCGACAAGTACCCCGACGCCGCCAGGTACTACGACTATCGGCGAATGCTCGACGACATGGCGAATGAAATCGACGGGGTCATCATTGCCACGCCGGACCACACGCATGCAAAGATCACCGCCGACGCGATGCGGCGCGGCATACACGTCTATACGCAAAAACCGCTCACCTGGTCGGTCGCCGAGGCGCGGGAGCTTCGCCGCTTGGCCCAAGAGACCGGCGTGGTTACCCAGATGGGTAACCAGGGCCATTCGAGCGACGATGCCCGGCTCATCAACGAATACGTCCGCAGTGGCGCTCTCGGCGAGGTTCAGGAGGTTCACGTGTGGACCAACCGTCCCATTTGGCCGCAGGGCAATGAGATGCCGAGCGCCATCCAGCGTATTCCGGATCAATTGAAGTGGGACTTTTGGCTGGGACCGGCCGCCGAAGAGCCTTATAACGAGGCGTTCCATCCCTTTAGCTGGCGCGGCTGGGTAGATTGGGGCACTGGCGCACTTGGGGACATGGGTGCCCATTTAATCGATCATCCCTATTGGGCCTTGGAGCTTGGGGCTCCGGACACGATCCAGACTCGCTCAACGGCCTTCAACGGTCAGAGCTGGCCTCAGGCCACCATGACTCATTACCACTTTCCGGAGCGTGGCAACTGGCCGTCGGTGGAGATGACCTGGTATGATGGTGGACTAAGACCCGAGCGGCCCGAGGGGCTCCCTGAGGGCGAGCGGCTCAATCCTGGCGGGGGAGCGCTTCTTGTGGGGGAGGACGCCTCTCTCCTGCACGGAACTTACGGAAATAATCCCCGCATTCTGTCGGTTGAAAAGGCTAAGCAAATCGAGAAACCGCCTAAGCGATTCGAGCGCGTCAAAGGAGAGAATCACGAAATGAACTGGGTGCGCGCAATCAAGGGGCAGGTGGAGGCGACCTCGGACTTTGAATACGCCACCCGCCTTACGGAGACGATGCTGTTGGGCCTGGTGTCCCTGCGAGCGAGTCATCAGAAGCTCTACTGGGACGGAGAGACAGGGCAGGTAACAAACGTGTCGGAGGCGAACCAGTATCTCGCCAGGCAGAATCCACGAAATCAGTGGGCGCTGAGCGGTGTGCAGAAGCGGGTCGGCGCTCCGACCCAGAAGTAGGCGCGTACCGATTTTGAGGAAATGGGAATACGATATGCCGATCAGGGATTGAACAGCTGAATTGGACCTGAGCCGCCGCTGAAAGGGAATGCAGAAGCGCTCGAATAAGCGATGGCTGTGGGTAGCTTTCTGCTGGCGAACTCGACAGATCGTGGCGTTCGTGATCGGAGACCGCAGCGCCAGGACGTACGTTCGCCTCTGGAACCGAATTCTCGGGAGCTTCAGGCAGGCCGTAAGCTTCAGCGGCTTTTGGAAATCCTACCGGCCGGTCTTCCAGGAAGACCCCGGGTACTGACAGGTCGGGAAAGCCAGTGGAGAGCTGGCCCACGTCGAGCGTTTTTACGGGCGACTTCATCAAAAGATGTCCCGCTTTGCTCGGCGGACGCGAACAGTCTCCGAGTCTGATCGAATGCTACATCTGACGACGAGCTGTTTGTGGGGTGGTGGGGCAAACCAATACCAAGCATCTATCCGGTACTGTTTGTTTAAATAATACTTCGAATACCTACTTATGTCGCCTCCCAGCCCCGCCGAGCGGCGCAGCTACGCCCTCGATCAGCTTAAGGAAAATGGACACGTTTCAGTTAACGAATTGAGTGGCGATCTGGGCGTGTCAGATGTAACGATTCGAAAGGATCTCCAATTTTTGGAGGATCAGGATCTCATCATCCGCACTCACGGGGGAGCCATCTCCGTGAATCAATTTGCATACGACGTTCCCTTCGAGGAAAAAACGCAGCGCCAGAAGGAGGAGAAGCGCCGGATCGGGAAGACAGCGGTTAAGATGATTAGCGACCAGGACACCCTGATTCTCGATTCGGGAACCACAACACTCCAGATCGTGAGGAACTTGAAGGATAAGGATGTGGAAGATCTCACGATCTCGACCAACTCGATTCACATTGCACTGGAAACCTTGGGGATTCCCAGCCTGAAGGTCCTTCTTTTCGGAGGAACTGTTCGGTCAAAGTCGGCTTCCGTCGTTGGACCGTACGCCGAACAGATGCTACGTGACCACTCATTCAGCAAGCTATTCCTTGCTGGAGATGGATTCGATATCGACTACGGATTGACGACGACCGATGATCGAGAGGCATATCTGAACCAGCTAATGATCAAGTCCGCCGAGCAAACGATCGTCGTCGTCGACTCCTCAAAGTTCGGGCGGAGAGGACTGTGCCGAATTTGCGAAACATCAGCCATGGATATCGTCATTACCGATTCAGTTCCCGACGACCTTGGCCGAAGATTGCGGGAGAGTGGAATCCAAGTCGTGACTCCTTAGGCTTTGTCTGGCTCTTGCGCTACCGCCGAACTGTGGCGGACCTGGCTTTGAGCACGTTGGCCTGAGGTCAACGGGCGGTGTTAGGGGAACGGGCCGGTTCCAACAGCTCCTATGTTCAACGCTCCGTGCAGGTTTTGGGTTGGGCTTACATGAAAAAGCAATAGGCCATAGTGGTGCGTCAACCGTCATTTCGAGCAACGCCGAGAAATCTCCCTGACGAAGCCCCTACTTTAGGGAGGCTTCTCGGTTACGATCGAAGCGACCTGCCGCAGGGATTTTGAGTTCGCTGCAATACTCCACGATTGAGGCTTGACAAACTAGTAGGTCTAGTTCGTGTCCTGCGAACAGATCCTACGAGCTATGCTTCCACAGCCGCTTCTCGCGCCTGCGATCAAGTATATCTTCGCATCAATGACGGCCATCCACAACTCTTCCGTCTGCCGTCGTGCGGGGCCTGCACATTATCCGATTCCAATCGATCTCACCACTATGCCCGACGCTTCGCCTTCGTTGTCCGGAAACGGTGCCGCCAATAGCGAACTGGGGGAATTCGAGACCCTGGAGCAGTTCATCCTGGAGCAGCAGGACCGGTTTCCGCACTCGACCGGGGCGTTCTCACGCCTGCTTCGCGACATTAGCCTGGCCGCGAAAATTGTGAACCGCGACATGCGGAAGATGGGAGTCATCGACATCTATGGCAGCACCGGCGAGACGAACGTGCAAGGGGAGGTGCAGCAGAAAATGGATGCTCTTGCGCACCGCGAGTTTGTGCAGGCTCTACGCAGGGGGGGCGAGTGCTGCCTCATCGGGTCGGAGGAGCACGCCGAGGCTATCCCGCTGAGTAACGTTCCGGAGGATGGCGACGGGAAATACATCGTGCTTTTGGACCCGCTCGACGGCTCCTCGAACATCGACGTGAACGTGTCGGTGGGCACCATTTTCAGCATTTACCGGCTACCGGAGGGGCATGACAAGGAGAAACCGGATCCGGAAGCCGCTCTCCAACCTGGCACCGAGCAGGTGGCGGCCGGCTACGTCGTGTACGGCTCCTCGACGATGCTCGTCTACACCACCGGCAATGGCGTGAACGGCTTTACCCTTGATCCCTCCATCGGGGAATTTCTCCTCTCACACCCTGACATCCAAACGCCCTCCCGCGGGCGCCTCTTCTCGATCAACAGCGGCTACTACCATTCCTTCGAACCGGGCCTACGGGAGTATCTCGATTGGCTCCAGCAGCAGGATCCGGAGACGAATCGGCCCGCCAAGACCCGCTACATCGGCTCGTTCGTGTCGGACTTTCACCGCAACCTGCTGAAGGGGGGCATCTACATGTATCCGGCGACGGAGGGCAGCCCCGACGGCAAGCTCCGCCTCATGTACGAGGCAAATCCGATGGGCTTCATTGCCGAGCAGGCCGGCGGGGTTGCGTCGGACGGGCACACCCGCATCCTGGAGAAGACGCCGGAGAAGCTCCACCAGCGCACCCCGCTCTTCATTGGGAGCGAGGAGATGGTGCGCCGGGCCGAAGCGTTCTTGCAGGGGGAGCCGGAGCGGGCGATGTCGGCATGAGGAAGCATGATTCGTGAAGAGTGATGCGTGACTTGGTGGTCAACGATGAATCTCACTCCTCACGCATCGCGAATCACGCATCATTCCGCAGCCTCGATTCGGGCAAAACCTGTGTAGGAGTGGAGGATTTCCGGGAGTTCGATGGAGCCGTCGGGCTGCTGGTTGTTTTCGAGCAGGGCCGCCACGATGCGGGGAAACGCGAGACCGCTTCCGTTGAGAGTGTGCACGAGTTCGGGCTTGGCCTCCGGCTCCGGACGGTAGCGAATCTGCATGCGACGGGCCTGGAAGGCCTCGAAGTTGGAGACCGAGGACACCTCCAGCCAGCGCTCCTGGGCCGCGCTCCACACCTCCAGGTCGTAGACTTTGGCCTGCGTGAAGCCCATGTCGCCGGTGCACATGAGGAGGCGGCGGTAGGGTAGCTCCAGGGCGTCGAGTGCACTCTCCGCGTCGGCAAGCAGTTCATCGAGGGCGCGGTAGCTCTCGTCGGGGTGGACGATCCGCACGAGCTCGACCTTGTCGAACTG
>CAZBIB010000221.1:0-5196 GCA_964491575.1 uncultured Salinivenus sp.
GCGGGCCGGTGGGATGCGGCAAGACGTTTCTCATCAACTGCTTCGCCGGGGAGATCGGCATTCCCATGGTGAAGCTCAAGAACTTCCGCTCGCAGTGGCAGGGCGTGACGGAGGGCAACCTGGAGAAAATTCTGAACTTGCTGGAGGCGATGACGCCGGTGGCCGTCATGATCGACGAGGCCGACGCTGCGCTGGGCAACCGAGACATGCAGGGCGACTCGGGTGTGAGTCAGCGCGTCTTCTCGCAGATCGTCTCGTTCATGAGCGACCCGGCCCACCGCGGGCGCGTCATTTTCTTCCTCGTCACGGCCCGCCCCGACCTCATGCCGGTGGACCTGAAGCGCCAGGGCCGCGCTGAGGAGCATCTCTCCCTCTTCTACCCCCACACCCGCGAGGACCGCGAGGAACTGCTCCAGGTGATGATGGACCGCACCGGTGTTGATGTGCCGATGGACAAGGTGCCTCCCGAACTCCTGGAGGGCGAGCGGACCTACAGCGGGGCCGACATGGAGGCCATCCTGACGCGGGCTGCTTTCCGGGCCGCCGGGTCGAACGATGGGACCGTCACCCCGAACATCCTGCAGGAAACCGTCAACGACTTCATTCCCCCCACCTATCCGACGGAGGTGGAGCTGCAACAACTGGCCGCCGTCCTGGAGTGCACGAGCCGTGATCTGCTGCCTCAGCGGTTCCGTCAGATGGACCGGGCGGAGGTGGTCGAGCGACTCGAACAGCTGAAGCGGATGGTTGGCGAATAGACACGGATTGGAATCCCTTCTGACTGCCCTTATATTTAGGGACGATTTGCTCTCGGCTTCCCACCGCCCGTCTGTTCCCACATGACTGCTTCGACATTTCGACGCTGCTGCACCGGCCTTTTGAGCCTTTGCCTCGGCCTCCTGGTCGCCCTTCCAGGTGCCCACGCGCAGGACTACGAGGTTCCCACGGTCACCGACACCTACGCCCTCGAAAATGCCCGCGTCGTGCAGGCGCCCGGGCAGGTGCTCGAATCCGCAACCGTCGTCGTTCGGGACGGGCTCATCGAAGCGGTGGGCAGCGACGTGGAGGTGCCCTACGACGCGCGTCGCATTGACGCCGACTCGCTCGTCGTCTACGCCGGCTTCATTGACGGCCTCTCGCACGCCGGAGTCGAAATGCCGGAGGACGAGGGTGAAAACGGAGAGGAAGATGAGGTGGATCCGGGCGACCCGCCGTTTGACGAGGCCGGCATTCAGCCCGATCGGTCCGTCCGCCGCTTCCTCACGCCGGACGAGTCGGACCTGACGTCGCTGCGAAAAGCGGGCTTCACGCTCGGCCACGTGGTGCCGGAGGGACACATGCTCCCCGGCGCTGGCGCATACGTCTTCTACGGAGAAAAGACAGCGAACGACATGGTGCTGGAGGCCGGTCCTACTCTCTTTGCCAAGATCGATCCGGCCGAGGGCTATGTCTATCCAGCCACTGAGATGGCCGTGATTTCGAAGTTCCGTCAGCTCTACCGGGAGACCGCCCAACGGCAGAAGCTGGAGGCAGAGTACCAGCAGAACCCCGTTGGCACCCAGCGTCCGCCCCAGGATCCCGTCCACAGCGCCCTCGTCCCGGTTCTCAACGGAGAGACGCCGCTCGCCTTCTATGCCGACGGCGCCCTCCCCATCCACCGCGTTCTGAACCTGCAACAGGAGCTGGGCTTCCCGCTCGTGCTGGCCGGGCTGTCCGAGAGCCATGCCACCGTTGAGGCGCTCCAGGGCGTCGACGCGCCCCTCTTCCTGACGCTCGACCTGCCCGAGAAGCCCAAACGCTCTGCCGAACAGGACACCACGGTGGCCGACACCACGGACGACCCCTCAAGCTACTACAACTATGAGTTCCGGGTGCCCACCTACGACAAGGTCCCTTCGGAGGAGCGCAACATAGAGCTCCGCCACGCGATGGAGCGGCAGGACTACCTGGAGACCGCCGACACGCTCCACGAGGCAGGGATCCAGTTCGGCTTCACGTCCCGCGAGGCCAAGCCGGACGACGTGCGCGAGAATCTCCGAACGATGATCGACCAGGGGCTCCCTAAACAGACCGCCCTGGCTGCCCTCACGACGCGCCCCGCCGCCTTCCTCGGACTTGAGAATCGGCTAGGGACTGTCGAGGAGGGCAAAATCGCCAACCTCGTCGTCACGGATAGCTCGTACTTCGCCGAGGACGCGAACGTGAAATACGTGTTCGTGGACGGGCAGCTCTACGACTACACCTCCGACGAGTCCGAGCAGGGAGAGGTGAGCGGCGATGTATCGAAAGTGCTCGGTACCTGGTCGTACACCCTCGAAACGCCGCAGGGCGAACGCAGCGGCACCCTCACGATTGAGGGCGACCAGTCCGGTCTAGAGGGCACCCTCGTTAACTCGCAGGGCGACGAGCAGGAGCTCCAGGCAATCTCGTTCGACGGCACGACGCTCTCCTTCACGATCTCACCGTCCGAAGCCCCCCCCCTTTCCGTGTCCGTTACGGTGAAAGAAGGCACCTTCGAAGGCACGGTCTCCACCCCGGGCCCCTCCCTCACCATCACCGGCGAGCGCACCGAAACACCTGACGGATGATGCGCCTCTCCCGTTGCTCTTTTCTCTCGACGATGATTCGCGTTCCGGCTTCCCCTACTCCATGATGTCTGCCTTCCTTTCTCGCCTCTCCGGCGTTCTTGGTCTTTTCCTCACCGTGCTTCTGGCTGCGTCCCCCGCGTCCGCTCAGGACCTGCTCCGCGCCGATGCTCCGAACGACTGGCTCATCCGGGACGCCACGGTGCTCACCGTGACGAACGGCACCATCGAGAACGGTGACATCCTGGTGCGCGACGGCGACATTGCCCAGGTTGGACAAGACCTGTCGGCGCCCAACGGGGTTGAGGTCTACGACGCGAGCGGCGAGTACGTGATGCCCGGCATCGTGGAGGCGCACCAGCACATGGCCATCAGCAACGTCAACGAGGCCACCAACCAAGTGACCGCCGAGGTGGGCGTGGGCGACGTGCTCGATCCGTACGACATTAGTATCTACCGCGCGCTGGCCGGGGGCGTAACCACCGCGCACGTGATGCACGGCTCGGCCAATCCCATTGGCGGGCAGAACGAAACGATCAAGCTGCGCTACGGCGTGACCGATCCGGCGGCCCTCAAGATGGAGGGCGCACCGCGGACCGTGAAGTTTGCCCTCGGTGAGAACCCAACCGGGATCTACGGGCAGAGCCGCGACCAAGTGCCCCGCACCCGCATGGGCGTGGAGCAGGTGATCCGGACGGCGCTGCGGGAGGCCGAGCGCTACATGGCGGCCAAGCAGGCCTATCAGAACGATGAGCGTGCCCAGCCCCCCGCCCACAGTGAGCGTATGGAGGTGCTCGCGGGCGTCCTCCGGGGCGACATTCTTGTGCAGACCCACGGCTACCGCGCCGATGAGCTTCTGATGCTGATGCAGGTGCTGGAGGATTTCGGTGTGCAGGACCTCGTCTTCCAGCACGTGAACGAGGGATTCAAGGTCGCGCCGGAGCTCGCTGCTTTTGGTGACAACGGGGCCGGGGCCTCAGTCTTCTCGGACTGGTGGGCGTACAAATTCGAGGTCTACTACTCCACCGCCTATAACGCCGCTATCCTCACCAAGAATGGCGTCAACACCTCCATCAACTCCGACATCCCCGGCGAGCAGCGCGACCTCTACCTCCAGGCCGCCAAGACGCAGCGCTACGGTGACCTCTCCGAGACCCAGGCCCTTAAGCTCATTACCATCAACCCGGCCCGTCAGCTCGGCATCGCAGACCGCGTGGGCTCCATCGAAGAAGGCAAGGACGCCGACCTTGCGATCTTCAGCGAGCACCCGCTCTCGGTCTACACCAGGCCACAGCGGACGTACGTGGACGGCATGGTGCGCTTCGACCACGAGCAAGACCCCGACGACATGCGCCTCCGCGTGGACCCCGAGGGCACCGTGGACCTCGCCCGAGACGGCTACGACCGCGACCGCCGGCACAGCTGCCTCAAGGGCGTCACCCACCTGCGCGCCACCCGAAACGGCGTAACCCTCGAAAACGCGGGCCGGTAATCTCGCCGCCCCGCCCCGCTTTCCCGACCGCCTGCTGACCGACGCTTCTCCCTTATGCTTTCCTCCAGTTGCCCGCGGCACCGGAGCGTGACCGCGATTCTGACACTTTTCCTCAGTCTCCTAGTCCTTCCCGCCCACGCCCAGAAGCAGCCCGGCTACCAGGGACCGTTCGCCCTGACCAAAGCCCAAATCATCGTTGCGCCCGGCGACACAATCAACAGCGGGACGATCGTCATCCGCGACGACTCAATTGCGGCCGTCGGCCCGAACGTCACGGCGCCCGACGACGCGCAGGTGATCGACGGAGACGAACTCACGGTCTATCCCGGATTTATCGACAGCGGAACCCACCTCGGCCTCTCAGAGGTTGGGTCGCTGCCGGAGACGCGGGACTACAACGAGATCGGTGAACTGACGTCCCACATGAACGCCCTCACGGCCGTCAATCCAAACTCCGTCCTGATTCCCGTGGCGCGCGTCCACGGCATCACCTCGGTCATCGCAGAACCGGAGACCGGGCTTCTGCCCGGCACCGCCACGCTCATCGGCCTCCACGGCTACACCCCGGAGCAGATGCATCTGGGCGACGTGACGCTCACTAAGCTTGACTTTCCGTCCGTGGGCCGGCGGGGGCCGTCAGACGATCGCTCGCCCGAGACGATTAAGAAGGAGGCCAAGAAGGCCCTCAACAAGCTCAACGAGCTGTGGGCCCAGGCCGAGCGCTACGCCCAGATCGACTCGGCGGTGGCGGTGCAGCCTGAGACGCGGCGTCAGCCGGAGTTTGTGCCCGCAATGGAGGGCCTGATTCCGGTCATCCGCGATGAGCAGCCGCTCATGATCTCGGCCAACGCAGCGCCCGACATCTCTGCGGCGCTCGACTGGGCCGAGGAGCGCGGCGTGCTCGATCAGGTCATCCTGAGCGGCGCGATGGAGGGCTGGCGGGTGGCCGACGAGATTGCTAAGGCCGACGTGCCGGTGCTCGTCGGCTCCATCATGCAGCCGCCGAGCCGCGAAAGCGACCGCTACGACAAGGCCTACCGCAATCCCGCCTTGCTGCACGAGGCAGGCGTGACGGTGGCCCTGCGCTCAGGCAAGACCGAGAACGTGCGCAACCTCGTC
>CAZBIB010000222.1:0-3501 GCA_964491575.1 uncultured Salinivenus sp.
GGTTTTCCGCCCTCCACGACGGAGATGCACGAGGGCAGCCTCGTATTCGGGACGCTGGACGGGACGCCCGTCGTTGCGATGAACGGTCGTCTTCACCTGTACGAGGGATACACCGCCGATGAGGTTGTCTTTCCGATCCGAGTGATGGCCACTCTGGGGGTTGAGACCCTCTTGATTTCGAATGCAGCGGGCGGGATGGATCCCCACCACGAGGCGGGCGACCTGGTGCTCATCACCGATCACATCAACAAGCAGGGCACCAATCCTCTCATTGGGCCGAACGAGGACGACTGGGGGCCGCGCTTCGTAGACATGAGCGAGCCCTACGATCCGGAGCTGCGCACTCTTGCCGAAGAGACGGCTCTTGAGCACGGCATTCCCCTGCACAAAGGGGTCTATCTCGCAGTCAAAGGGCCGATGCTGGAGACGAAAGCGGAGTACCGGTACATGCGCGAGATCGGGGGCGACGTGGTGGGCATGAGTACGGTGCCGGAGGTCATTGCTGCACGGCACATGGGCGTGCGGTGCATGGCGCTCTCCGTGATCACCGACGAGTGCCTGCCCGATGCCCTGGAGCCGATTGACGTGGAAGCCGCGATGGAAGCCGCCGCCGAGGCGCGTCCCAAGCTGCGCCGCATCGTGAAGGGGGTGGTGCAAGAAATCGGCGAACCAGTGGATTTGTCATAACGAGAGCGCCGTTTGGCTGCTGTGCCTCGGGCGAAGCAGGCAGTTATAGGCCCAGGTCGGGCACGGGCACCGGCTCGCCCGTCTCCGCGTCCACCCACACGAGGATCGCCGTCCCGGTGGCTACCTGCTCCCCCGACTCCGCGAGCGCTGCGTCGTACACGTTCTGCAGGCTCGTCCGGCCGGGCGGGGTGGCATACACGTCGATCACGAGCGTGGCTGGGTGAAGGAGGGGCTGCTTGAAGTCGCACGACGCTTCGGCGAGAACCGGCCCCGACTCCACGAAGAGCGGCCCGTCCAGCGTCGCCCCGAGCCACTCGACCCGCGCCTCCTCGAAGTAGGTAAAGAAGCGGCTGTTGTTGACGTGGCCGCCCGCGTCCATGTCGCCCCACCGGACCGCAATCTGAGTCGTGTGGACGTGCTGGGCGGCATCGGGAAGCGACTCCGGGGCGTCGGGCATCTGACAACCGTGGGGCAGTGAGTGTGAACGAAAGGACGGGACCAACTCAATTCTCTACGCCACATTCTGAGCTCCGGATTTCCACTCAGTACAGCGCCATGTCGAACGTGCGGCGGTGCTCCTTCGTGAGGGGATGTTGCTCGCCGAGAAGCGTGAAGAGAGCGATACAGGCCTTGCGGGCCCCATCGTCGTCGTAGTCGCGGTGGGTGCGCACCACATCGATGAAATTCTCGAGAGCCGTCTCAAGGTTCTGATCGTCCAGCGCCTCGATGGCCGCCAAGTACGTATCCTTGACGCCGTCCTCCGGGAGCGCATCCGGATTCTCGCCCAGCTCCAAGAGGCGAGTGATCGTTCGGACGCTGTCGCGCATCTGGCGAAGGGCGGGGTCGGCCACCTCCGCCTCGTCGGCCAGCACCTGAGCGCGGCTCGGGTCCTTGAACGCGAGGGCCCGCGCCATGAGCACCTGGGCCTCGTCGTGGTCGGGGTTGTCCTCCAGCACCGGCCAGAGGAGATGCTCCGCCTCCTGGTGATCGCCTTCCTTGAGGGCCGCTTTGGCTTTTTCAATACGACTCTTCTCCTCGCTCGGAAGGTTCTCGTCGAGCCAGTTCTGGATCTGGTGCTCCGGCTTGACGCCAGTAAACTCGGCCTCGATCTCGCCGTCCACGAACAGCTTCACCGCCGGGATGCCGCGCACGCCGTACTGCTGGGCGGCAGCGCCGTTTTCGTCCACGTTCACCTTGACGAGGCTCCAGCCGTCGGCCGTCTCCGCCAGCGACTCCAGGACCGGACTCAGCTGTCGGCAGGGGCCGCACCAGGGCGCCCAGAAGTCGACGAGCACCGGTTCGTCCGCGCTCGCGTCGATCACGTCGGTTTGGAAATCGTTGACCTCGTAGGACATGGCACACAAGACGGCTGTGGAACGACACGACGAATCGCGTTAATTGGACGAAACGCGCCCAAAATGATTCCGGCCTCCACGAGAGTTTCGAACGGGAAAAGGCCCGTTCAGGTTGAGCATAACACCCGAAGGAGGCGTTCGTAAAACCATCTCCCGCTGCGAAAGAGATTTCCCCAGACGGCCACGACCCGGATATGGACGACCGCGCTCGCGGAACGATAATGGAACGTCCGGCAGCGGGCTTCGAGAAAAGGATCCCCGCGGCCAGTTCCGGGTACGGATAAACCCCTTGTTCTGTCATTTGACCCCATTTCGCTACATGTACGCACTTCTTGAGCGACTTTGGAACTGGTGGCAGGCCCGTCGCACCCAACGGATTACGGAGGAGGCGGTGCAGGAGCGGGTGCAGCGGGGCGCCGCCTATCTCGACGAGGTGGATCCCGGCTGGCATCGCCGCGTCAACGCCGACACCCTGGAGCTCGAGGATGGACACCACTGCGTGC
This sequence comes from uncultured Salinivenus sp., assembly GCA_964491575.1. Taxonomy (GTDB): domain Bacteria; phylum Bacteroidota; class Rhodothermia; order Rhodothermales; family Salinibacteraceae; genus Salinibacter. The sequence goes on from CAZBIB010000222.1 coordinate 2,546, forward strand.
TGGGCCAGCTCCACGGCGAATTTCGGCTCGGACTGGGCCGCTCCCACCTCATCAGCCTATCGAGTGCCCCACGGGCCAGCTTGTCGCCGGTGGCCCACGGGTTCAAGTGTGTGGGAAACGTATCGGAGGCGTGGCAGGCGCGCGACTACGAGTTGCTGACAGCGGCGTGGCGCGAAGCGGTGCAGACGCGCACAGCCGACAATCTTCATGGAGACGGCCACGCGGGCGATGCGATTCCGGAACTTAGCGCCGAAGAGAGGGGTGACTCCGAGCCTATGGTGGCGTAGCGCGGTTCCTCAGGCAGAGACCGCAGTATCTTGGGCGTACTCGGTCGCTGCGTCTGCGGTCGAGTGAAACAGTGCATACCGAACACCGTCGGCCAGGGCCTGCCAGCTCGCGTCAAGGATGTTTTCGGAGACCCCGACCGTGTTCCAGGTGTCCGTGCCGTCGCTGTGCTCGATCAGCACGCGGACCGTGGCCTCCGTGCCGTCCTGCGGCGTGAGGACCCGCACCTTGTAATCGGTGAGGTGCACGGCGTCGAGATGGGAATAGAAAGATTCGAGCCCGTCGCGCATGGCGTTGGAGAGGGCGTCGACGGGGCCATTGCCTTCCGCTACGGCCAACTCACGCTGATCCTGCACGGTGAGGGCAAGAGACGCCTCGACCGTCTGCTCGCCCGCGTCGTCCTGCCCGCTCCAGACGCGCATCCGGTCCAGGGTGAAGAAATCCGGCACCTCGTCCTGAATGGTGCGGAGGAGCAGTTCGAAGGAGGCCTCGGCCCCCTGAAACTCGTATCCGAGGTACTCCAGCTCCTTGATCCGCTCGACGGCCTGCGCGGCGGCGTCCGAACCCAGGTCGATGCCCAGTTCCTCGGCCTTGTACCGAATGTTGCTGCGGCCCGACAGGTCGGACACGAGCGCCCGCCGCCGGTTGCCGAGGGCCTGCGGTTCGACGTG
>CAZBIB010000222.1:3511-5145 GCA_964491575.1 uncultured Salinivenus sp.
ATCTGGATCGATATGTTCGTAGGCGCGCGGGTCCTTCATGACAGCCGAGACGTGCACCCCGCCCTTGTGCGTGAAGGCGCTGCAGCCCACGTATGGCGCGCCGTCGTCGGGATCGAGGTTGGCCACTTCGTTCGTGAAGCGGGAGAGATCGACGAGATTGTCGAGCTGATCGGTCCCGACGCACTCGACGTCCATTTTGAGCTGTAGATTGGGGATGACGGTGCAGAGGTCGGCGTTGCCGCACCGCTCACCGAGGCCGTTGATCGTGCCCTGCACGTGGCGCGCCCCGGCCCGGACGGCGGCGAGACTGTTGGCGATCGCGCAGCCGCCGTCGTTGTGGGCGTGGATGCCGAGGGTCGCGTCGAACTCGTTATGCACTGCGGTCGTCACGCGGTGGATGTCGTGCGGCAGGGAGCCCCCGTTCGTGTCGCAGAGCACTAGTGTGTCGGCCCCGGCCTCGGCGGCCGTTCGGAGCGTGCGGAGGGCGTACGCGGGGTCGTCGGCGTAGCCGTCGAAGAAGTGCTCGGCGTCGTAGATTACCCGCTTTCCGTGCTCGCGGAGAAATGCCACGGAGGAGCGGATGAGGTTTAGATTTGTCTCCCGCGAGACCCCGAGCGCCTGCTCCACATGCAGGATCCACGACTTGCCGAAAATGGAGACCACATCGGTGTGGGCCTCGATGAGTGCCTGCAGGTTCGGGTCGTCGGCGGGCGCGTTGGAGGCGTGTCGGGTAGAGCCGAACGCGCAGATGGACGCGCGGGGCCACTCGACGTTGCGCGCTTGCTCGAAGAAGGCCTGGTCCTTGGGGTTGGAGCCGGGCCATCCGCCCTCGATCACGTCGATCCCAAACGCGTCCAGGCGGCGGGCAATGCGTATCTTGTCGCGGGCCGAGAGCGTGACGTGCTCGCCCTGGGTGCCGTCGCGGAGGGTGGTGTCGAATAATTCAATCGAGTCTGCCATCGTCGGGTGGGGAGTGGATGAAGCGGAGGGCGCGGTGGATCTCTGTGAGAGCGTGTGGGAGTGTGGGCGTGGAGATTCTGTCAGTGGGATCCGCCATTCGTCGCACATGCCTCACGCATCACGAGTCACGTGGCTCACGGCCCCGTCGGCGGCGGAGCCGAAGAGGGCGGCGTACTTGGCGAGGACGCCAGTGGTGTACTGGGGAGCGGGCGAAGACCATTCATTGAGGCGGGATTCCAGTTCGGCGTCGGAGAGGTCAACCTCCAAGCGGCGCTCTGGCACGTCGATCCGGATCGTGTCGCCGTCCTCAACGGCTGCGAGTGGCCCCCCAACTGCCGCCTCGGGGGCGACGTGGCCGATGGAGAAGCCGCGCGTGGCCCCGGAAAATCGGCCGTCGGTAATGAGCGCCACGTCCTCGGCATGGCCCTGCCCGTCGCGGGCCGCGGTGACCCCCAGCATCTCGCGCATGCCGGGCCCGCCCTTCGGCCCCTCGTTCCGGATGATGATGGCATCGCCGGATTCGATGTGGCCCGCCTGCACGTAGGCCGTCGCGTCCTCCTCGCTCTCGAAAACCCGCGCTGACCCCTCGAAGTGCCAGTCGTCGGCGCCGGTAACCTGGAGCCCGGCGCCGGCGGGGGCGAGGGTGCCGGTGAGGGTGCGGGTGGCGCCCTCGT
>CAZBIB010000223.1:0-5140 GCA_964491575.1 uncultured Salinivenus sp.
GTCCGCGATGCAGTCCCTCGAAACAATTCTTCTAAACCTTCTGGTCATCGTGGCGGTCGCGATCGTCGCTCGGACCGTCTCCGTCCAGTTCCGTGGCGTTCCCTATTCCGCTGTTCTCGTTACGGCTGGACTCGTCGTTTCGGCGCTGCAGTATGATTTTGCAATCAGCCTCTCGCATGACCTCATCCTCTTTATTCTCCTGCCGCCCATCCTCTTCGCTGGAAGTTTCCGGCTGGATGTGCCACGGTTCCGTCGCAACCTCCCCCTCATTGCTCTTCTGCTGCTCGTTGCGCTTCCTGTCTCCGTCGTACTGATGGGCGTTGTATGGCACTTCGTCTACGACTTTCCGTGGATCGCGGCGCTTCTTCTCGGCGCGATGTTGTATCCGCTCGACCCGGCCGCCGTGCTCGCCATCTTCAAAGAGATGGATCTCCCGGATCAGTTGTTGGCGATCATCGAGGGAGAACCGCTCTTCGATGATGGGCTTGCGGTCGTCATCTACAGCACACTGATCACTATTCTGCAGAGTGGTCAGGGGCAAGCGCTGGCTGATCAACTGCTCAGCCTTTCCGTGCTTCGAGATTTCGTCGTTGTGAGCGTCGGGGGCCTTGGGGTGGGCGGCCTGCTGGCCGCGGTCGTATTCGTTGGGGGATCGCATCTCATCAAGGACAAGTCGGCGGACCTGCTGATGTCCGTGCTTGTCGTCTACGGCAGTGTCCTCATCGCAGAGCATTACCTGCACGTAAGTGGAATCATGGCGGTCGTTGCAGCTGGAGTTACCGCACGTATTGCGCAGGAACGCAGATCGCTTCCCAGTGGGACAGACGACTTCGTGCGGTCCAACTGGGAAATGGCCGAGTTTATGGTAAACACGTTCGCGTATCTTCTCGTCGGCGCCCTGGTGGATCTCGATGCCATGCTGGCAAACTGGCACCTGATTCTCTTTGGGACAGGTCTTTTCCTCGTCGTGCGCGGCGTGATGGTGTATACGCTGATCCCCCTCGGAAATCAGTTCCTGGCGGACGCTGTGCCAATGAAATACGGCCGCGTTCTCGTCTGGGGAGCTCTTCACACCGTCGTCCCCATCCTCATGGCCCTCGGCCTGCCGGAGGAGACGCCCTCCCGTTCGACCCTTCAAACCGTCGTGTTCGGCGTTGCTGTTGTGAGTATTCTCGTGCAGGGACTTACCATCTCGACGGTCCTTCGCCGCAGCGGAACGACAGAATGAAGGCGCACTACGCGACCGAACATGGAAGCTGGCTAAAGGGGCAGGGGTCGGGCACGCAGGCCAGAATCAACCAGCAAAAACGAGGCGTTCAGCGAGGCATGTGCACGTCGGATGTATTTCTCATCTGAAATCCTTATAATAAGCGTACCTTCATCGTCTCTCTCAACAGTCGAATCGCACACGCCATGGGCCTTCGCAATGCTCTTCAGAAGCTCGACGACGCTGTCACCGATCTCACCTCCCTGCACGTCCAGACGTTCTCAGGAACGCTCAAGGCCGAGATCGACCGAAATCAGGAGTTCGACACGCTCCGCGAGGTGATTTCGGGGGCCGATACGGAAGACTCCGAGGTCACTCTCGTCGCGGAGTCGCTCCTCAAGTTTGACGGCGATTCCTATAATTTCGTCGCGGACGACGCGGCTCCCAATTTGATGGAGGTGCACAAGGAGGCCGTGCAGTCGGGACTGGACGCCCGGCAGTCCATCATCGAGCTGTTTAAGGATTCCATTGGTGTGTGATACCGAATCCGCTTGCAGGATTTACTGCGTCAGTCGGCCTTCGGCCTCTTGTGGGTATGGACGAAAGGAAGTGTGGACGTATGGAGGCAAAATACATCCACACATCCATTCTTCCAGACTTCCATTCCGGAACGGAGCATGTGGAGTTCGTATGAGGCGTCTTCTCTGTTGGGTTCATCCGAAGACCGCACCGCCATGAGTGGCCCCTTTCCGCCGTACGAGCACGGCGCCATCACGACAGCGCCCGAAGACCCGATGGGCCAGCTGGGCGACTACGGCGAGATCCTGGAGGACGGGTACGACCGCGGGCTGTTCGGAGTGACGCCGGCGACGGAGGAGGAGCGCCCCTTGGACGACGTCCGCCACCGAACTGTTGCGATGCACCTCTGGCTGCTCGGCTATCTTGAAGAGGAGCCGGACGGTCGACCGGCCGAATCTACCTTTCGACCCGCTCTCCACCAATTTCGGGACGAAGCGGGAATTTCCACTCGGGACGAGGAGGTCTCCGACGGGATCGACGACGACACGTGGTACGCGCTGAATGAGATCGTGACGTTCGAGGGGATGGAGGGGACCGATCTGACGGAGGAGCGCGTCCGCGAGCGATGGATGGAAGACGGGGAACCCCGCCCGGCACTCCAGCGGGCGACGCAGCTCCGATTGTTCGTCCTCGGGCTGCGCGAGCACCGGCCGGATGCAGCGCTCGATTCGCCCAGCCCGGAGACGCTCGAACCATTTCTGTGGGTGAATCTCCTGTTTGGGCTGGGCGACGATCCGCTGCCCCAGGGTTATTTCCCGAAAACCATCGCTATGCTGTTCAATCAGGACCGGTTCATCGAGCGGTTGTCACAGGTGGGGAGCAGGGAGGGAGGCTTCCAAATTCATCGGCCGAGTTCCCTCCCGGGCTCAAAGGCGCAGTGCCTCGCGCGGTCCTTTATCGTCAACGTCGCCAAAATCGAGTTGTGGCTCCTCGGATTCGACGTTGCGCTCGATGGCAAAAACGACTACAGCGTGTCTGGCTTTCGGGGAGGGGGGCGCAAAAGTGATTTCCAGAAGGCCCTGCAGGAGTACTGGCGGGAACTGGAGCAAAAATCGTGGCGCAGAGCAGAGACCCTCGCCGAGTCCATCACCCCGGCGCTGTTCCACTCGCTTCAAAAAACGGCCAAAGCGGCGGAGGCCATCGAGGTCGCTCCCCACGCAGATTATAGCCGGGAAGTCGTGGAGGAGCACCTGACCTCGGAGCAGGACATTGAGCGCGCCTGGGCGGAGGTTCAGGCGCGCCGGCTGAGTCTGTGGGACGGCCTGAAGCGCGTGTGGCGGTGGATCAAGCGAGGGGTCAAGAAGGTGGTCTCCTGGATCGGCTCCTTCTTCAAAAACCTGGCCCGGGCCTTCTACCGATATGCGACCAAGGGGTACAAAATCGTTCGCCTCGCTGTAACGTCCGTTGTCGAGAGCATTGAGTATTACGTGGGCGGGGGGCTTGCCGGCGAGCCAGACGGAACCGTGGTGCTCCTCAACGAGACGGACTTCGACGCGACCGTGTACATCGACGAGGAGGGAGGGGGAGAGGCCCTTCCCGGCTTTCTCCGTCGGCTCCGTCTGAAAACCGCCGTGCTCGAGTTTGGGGCGCGCATTCTGGGATTCGCTGTTCAGACGATCCGGCAGGTTGCCCTGGGCATCACTGGCTGGGCGCGTCTGCTCAAGTCGCTCGTCCGATCCCTCCGCGACTTGAAGCCCTACTACGAGCGGTTGAAAGAGGTGCGTGCCCTCGCTGGTCAGTGATCGTGTTCCTACGGAATTGAGCACGGCTCCGAGGGTGCCGCGACCGAGAACCACATCGGCTGGAGCGGTGGGGGGCTGTAGTCTTCTACGGATCGCTGGCGAGTGGGTCGACGATCTCCAACTCCTCTACCCACGCAAAGTCCTCTGTATTGTGCGTTGCCAACCGCAGATCCCGATTGAGCGCCGTTCCGCCAATCAGCGCATCTCCAAGTGACATTCGGCGCTGTTGGCGAAGCTGAGTGGCCTCGGTGATGACCGCATGTGAGACCGAAAGCACGTCGGCTGCATCGAAGAAGGGCTTCGAGGAAGTGCTTTTCATTCCGGGAGAGGTCAGGATAGCCTAGAGTTTCCACTTTGCTCACTTCCGAGACGGCAGGTGCCTCCCGAGCGATAAAGCTGCGAAGTGCGGCGTGTTCGGGCTGGCTCGCGTAGATGATTAAGTTGCTATCAAGGAGCATCGTCACTGATCGCGGCCGGGGAGCGGACGATCTCGTCGAATTTCACGCTGCCACTCGCTGGGATCGTCGATGTCACTGAACGCGCCGGACGACGCGAGCTTGGACAGCGCATCGGCCATCTTCTGCCCTCGCTCCTCTCGCGAGCGCTCTTCTTCCAGGATGGTCACCCGAACGCGCAGCGGACGATCTGTGGCAGGCGCCTCTCCGGCCCAGCGGACATGGTCTCCTTCGAGAACGCCTTCATACGTTTGAAGCATGACTCACCTACGGACATAGAGTCGAAGGATTTACGCATAGCTCCTCAACTCGTGGACGTCACGAAAAGTTTTGGGGATGGCGCCTCCCCCGTGAGGTGTATCGAACACGGAGATCGGACGGAGAACAGGGAGATTCAGTCGCGACGGGCACAACGACCTCAGAATCCAGTCGGATGACGCCAGACTATGAAAATGAACTCCGCCCGTCGTTGCCCACAAGGATGAGGTATGCGTACTCTCCATTCCTCCTACAGAAGTGCGGAGACCGCGAGAGCGGGCAGTACCCGTATTTCTCTGCTCCACGGCATCCGTCCAATCCAGAGGCTTGTCCCCACTCGAAGCCGGAGATCGGGGGCCGGCTCGACGAATAATCCAGTCGTTGGCGTCACTCCCGCTGCGTATTTCGGCACGCTCGCGACCACGTCGTGGGATCGCTCTTCAATCTTAGTCCCCCCTACGAGGACGCTGAGGCCGACGTAGTACCCGGTCTGCTTCGAGAGACGGGCTGCATACCTGACGCTCGGCCCGATTCGGACCAGGGGGCCCATCCGGCGGTAGCCGTTCGGTTGCTGTTCCGTCACGCTCCGAAGCGTTGCGGAGAGTTTCCCACCCACTGAAAAGCCGCGGCCTCCGCGATAGAACAGCAGGGACGCTGTCGGGACGGTGTGTCCCAGATAGGAGTTCACCCGCACCTCTGCGCCGACGAGAGGACCGTGGCGCGTTGAGGTCTCCGCTTGTCCGTGAGCGGGCGCGGGCGGCTGGAGCAGGGAGATGACCAAAACGAGCAGGCCAACGGGACTTGTGCGCATGGCGTTTTACGTCTGTTGGAGGTTCCGAGAATCCCAGGTGTGGAGGGCGGGAAACTGCCCGGCAACACTCACTCCGTATCTCTCTCCC
>CAZBIB010000224.1:0-5076 GCA_964491575.1 uncultured Salinivenus sp.
TGCCTGCAGGGTTCTCCCGGGAAGGGCCGCGGGCCCGCCAGATCTACAGAAGCGAGCCTACAGGCTAGCGAAGCCTGTGCCCCGATGGCGCCGCCCCGCAGAATCCCCCTTCTATCTTCCCCTCCTGGGTTTTCTCCTCCTGGGTTTTCCCTTTTTGAATAAAGGGGACACCCCAAGGGGGGCGCCACAAATGGCACGTAGGTCTAGGTAAACTCAGACCCAGAAATTGGTCGCCGGCCGTCGGTGTATCTGGGGCGCTCTGCATCGGCAGAGCGAGCGGCAGGGTAGCCTCCGTGTTAAAGATCTTGCTCCGCCGAAGCCCGCCGACCCGGCGGAACTGCTCGGCCCTGGCGAAGGTCTCCTCGTCTTGAATGAGGTCCAGTCGGATCTGGTAGACCCCCGGCTTGTCCGGGTCGGTTGTGACCGTGTGCGAGCGGTAGGCCAGCTGCTTGATGCCGAGGGAGCGGAGGAACGAACCCTCGCCCATGACCTGAATGAGCGGGGGCACCACGTCCTCGCTCTTTCGGAGCTCGGCGAGGGCCTGCTGCGAGCGCTTCAGGGCACCGAGCTGGTCGAGAAGAAGCTGGTTGTTCGTCGTGATCTCGAGGGTGACCTCTGCATTTCCGCCCCCGATGTGCTGGGTAGTCGGGTTCGGGTAGCCGTCGGTCTCCATATCCGCAAACCGGTTGGAGAACCGGGCCGAGACCGACTCGATGCTCGCGTTCGAGAGGTCGAGATTTCCCTGAAGCTCCCCGCCCTGGCCGCGGTAGTACTCCTCAATCGACTGCCGGCTCGCCTCAATCGATTCGTTGATGGCCTTCGAGAGCCCCTCGGCCGCCCTGACGAGACGCCGGATCTCCTCGAGGACCGGTACGCCCTCAATTCTCACGTCCGGCTCCTCATCGACGACATTCCGGTAGGTGCGGAAAAAGTCCCCGATGTCTCGGATGAAGTCCAGGCGGAGCATGAACTGAGAGAACGCCTTCCGGATTTCCGGGGTGGAGTGCTTCCGGAGAAACTCCTTCTGGGATTGGCCTGGGCTGATCTCGCGGTCGGTCCTGAGCTCAATGAGCTCCACCTGCTTCTTGTTGAGGAAAAATGCCCACCGGCCCGCGAGATCTCCGTCGTCGAGCGGAGTCGTGTACACTTCCCCGGACTGCTCAATCTGAGCTCGCTCGTTTAGCTTGTGAATGATCTGGGCGTAGCGGCGCAGGATCCCCTCCTGGATCTTCTGCACCTTGTCCCCGAACGGGACGTAGGTCTGGGTGTACTCGGACCCCGGCACCCCGAAATTGGCCATGCCGCCGTTGTTGACGTAGCCGGCTTCCCGGACGATATTTAAGGCGAGAGGGTCGTCGCCGAGTGGCTGTAAATCAGTCGCTTGCGGCCCGACGCCGGGCGTATTCTCCTGCTTCGCGTAGCGCTGGACCGAATTGGGGATCGTGATGGACCCCTCCTCGACGCGAGTGGCAATCCGATTCGTCACCTTTTGAAACGCATCGGCCGTCGTTCGGATGCCGAGCATGATCTCGTTGTACGAGCGCGACCCGGAGAGAAGAAACGGGCTCACGTAGCCGAGCTCCTCGTACGCGGAGAAGGCATCGGGCGTGATATTGTAGAGATTGGCCGCATTGTCCAAGACCTCGGCGTACTCGATCTCCTTCTTAAATGTCCGGATGGTGCGGGAGAGACGGGCGCTCCTGGTGGTCATTGACTGGACCATCAGAAAACGGAGGCCGAAGTCCTGCCCCTTCTCGTGGTACTCGAAGGCCCGCTCGCTTTGGCTGATCGGGTAGGCGGGCTCGTAGACCGGCTCTGCGTTTTCTACTTTTTCGGTTTCGGGGTTCGGGTCGTGGCGAGCAATTGGGGGGAGCTGGTCAAAGTCCCCCCGCCCCTTGAGCGTCTCGTAGTATCCGGGCTGAAATTCCTCCAGGAGCCCCCGGTAGAACTTCTTCATCGGGAAGGACTTGTAGGGCGATTTCACCTGTCCTGTGAGGATAGGCAGGGTCACTTGCCGCTGCTCCTCGTCGCGAGTGACGATGTCGGCATCGGAGCCGTTTACCTGCTGGATGAGGCTGCCCCGCCGGCTGCGGTCGGAGACGTACTGGGCCCACTCGACCGCAGATCTGGAGTCGCCCCACATTTTGAGTTGGGGCACGTAGGGGCTCGTGTTTGCGTAGCGAAGCACCACGTGAACCTGGTAGAGATTTCCGCTTCCCGGCTGGCTCTGAACGGAGATGTCCCGGATCGTGACCGGCACCCAGATGTTCGAGGGCGACTCCTCGTTGAGCCCAGAGGCAACCTCCCGGCGACGCTCCTCGCTCATCTCCGGGTAGAGCCGCTCCAGTCGGTCGGCCGTGTTGGCGGTAATGCCGACCCCGAGCATCATCCGGGCAAGATCAGAATTCCGGGCGAGGTTAAACGGCATCCGGCGGTGCATCGCCACCAAAGGCCGGAGGCGACGATTAACGTCGTCCCTGTCGGTGGCATTTATAGACAAGGTGACCACCGTTTCCGGAAGCACCGTATTGTCGGAGAGCACCGGGTTCATATCGGTGCGCAGCATCGGGGGAAGGTCTTTACGGAAGGAGCCTCTCGCTGAAGAGATGTGCTACCCTTGACTGCTTACACTGCATGTTCGGCCGGATCAACCCCGAGAGTCTTTCTGAGCCTATCCTGCAGCTCCTCCTCTCCGGTAGCGTGGAGATGGAACAAGCCGCATGTACGGCGACATACACGATCAAGTCCGTAACGCTACTCAACGCGGAGGGGACCGGCCGATGAGCGACGACGTTACGACCGTCACGCCCGATGAAGCAAAAGAAATGGAGAGCCAAACCGACTGGGAGGCTCTCGAAGAGAAAACCGTCGAAGAGATCCGCGAGGCCGTTGAGGGCGATCCGGAGACGTATTTCTTGGGCGAGGACTGGTTCGAGGCCGCGACCTTCATAGCACCCTCCTGCTAGCCATGCAAACCGCAACCACCCGAGCGAAGGAGCATCAGGAGAAGTGGGAGGAATTGTGCCGAGATCCCAGCCTGAATGACCTCCCGTACAAAACAGAGACGAACGAGTGCGGGCAACTTATTCTCACGCCCATCTCCAACCGGAGATCGCGGCGGATGGCCAGCGTCATGGAGGCACTGGACAAACATGGTCCCGAAGGCTCCACCCTGCCGTCATTCGCGATTGCGACCCCAGGTGGCGTGAAGGTCCCCGACGTCGCCTGGATGAGCTTGAAGCGGCGTGAGGAGATGGGCAAAACAGGCGACCCGACGACGCTCGCTCCGGAGATCTGCATAGACGTATAGACGTGATGACGCCGTATAACTCCGAGGACGAGATGCGCTCGAAGCGTGAGCTCTACCTGAAAGCCGGTGCCGGGGAAGTCTGGGTTGTGGCCGAAGACGGTCGCGTGCGGTTCTTCGCAGCTGCCGCTGAGGAGGAGCTGGAAAGATCTGGGCTCGTTCCGGAGTTTCCGGAGCAGTTGTAGCTCTCTGCTTCGAATAGATCAGCCCTAGCCATGCCAACCACGGATGCCCCGATGGCCCGTGAAGAGTTGAAATCCCACCTGACCACCAACGAGGGGGTCTCCCAGAAGCTCGACAAACACCTGGAGGTCCTTGCCGCCGCCAAAGAGTACAGCAAGTGGAGCTGTCGGCTGAGCGCCGCCACCCTGACGGTGTTTATCATCGTGGTGGGCTTGATGGGGCTGCTGATGGGGTAGTCCTCGTTTCCCTTCTGCTTCTCACAACCAACTCCACCCATGCCCTCCCCATTCGATTCGACAAAAGAGTCGCTCCTCAACGCGATCGCCGCGACTATTTTGAGTGGAAGGTAGAACGTACTGCCTCCCAGCTGGAAGAGCAGCACGCAAAACGCTCCGAACTGGAACAGCGTGTCAAAAACCTTCGTGCCCACCTCAAAGAAAAGTGGGACGTGAGCGACGAGGAGATCGACGATCACGTCGAGGAGTGGACAGAGGAGTAGGCCCCGTATTTGTGGATTACTCCAGATGGTCTCGCAGGCCGTCGAGGAACGCTTCGTAGTCGTCGTGAGGGCCGATCCAAAGCCATACGATTACCCCCTCTTCGTACATCGCGCCAATAGCCCTGTACCCACGGCCAACTTCCACCCTCCAGACATGGGCGAACGGATTCCAGAGATTAAGCTGTAGATCTCCTGGATTCGCTTCGAGGATCCGGTGGCGTCTTATCGCCTCCGTCCGGATGTGAGGTGGGAGCTTGTCGAAGGCCTTCCGGAAATCGGGGTTGCTCCGGTGGACTAGGGGAGTCGGGATGTGCTGCCCGTTCGGTAGTCTTCGCGTCCCTTCTGTACCAGCTTCTTCAATGCGCCCCCATCCTCGTAATTCTCCTTCATCTTCCGATCCCATTCGTCTTGGGGCCTGTGGACTAGAAGCTGATACAGTTCTGACCCGGCCTCACACTCGACGCGGGCACGGCCACGACGGAGTTGTCCCGCAACGTGGTCGACATCGGGCCGGTCTTGTCTAAGGACAGCAGTCATGGGGACCTCTGTGAGTTTTGGAGAGATGATATCAGAGGTACACGTGGTATATCTGATATCACCTATACGTATAGCTAGACCGCTCCAGGGTTCCTACACGTGGCGCTCAATGGGTTAGGTGTTCCGCACGGATTCCTGAATGATGGAGGTCGAAGGACCCCCCGGGTGCATCAAGATCATCTGCATCCCGCGCCGAGAGGTACTGTAATGGTCGTTCGGAGACGGAGAGCTGCCCTGGGCATGGACCGTCCCGCCCTCGTCCGACTGGAAGTGCAGGTGCCCGCCAATATGAAGCCCGCACAGCCTGCGGCTCCCGCATCCGGTGCCGCCGCCCTGCCGGCCGCTCTAGCATTTGGCTTGCCAGCAGCGGGTCCTTCAGCATCGCCCGGTAGTTTTTTCAGGAAGCGCCGCCGGGCGCCTGGCTGCGGCACCTAGGTTGCCCTGAGGCGCCTGCTGGGGGTCGAGATGAGCCTCCCTGGGAGGACCTGGCTCCTACCCTCCCTGAGACTTGCTTCCGCTACAGTGGGGCCTTGCGGCCCTGAGAGAGCCG
>CAZBIB010000225.1:0-5058 GCA_964491575.1 uncultured Salinivenus sp.
GGCGTGCTCCGCACCATCGACCGGGACCGCGAGCACATCCCCACGCCCGACACGGGCGACGAGGCCGAGGACCTTGCGGTCCGCTACTCGCATCCCTCGTGGATGGTGCGGCGGTGGCTGGAGCGGTTTGGACTCGACGAGACGACCGAGCTTCTCCGGGCCAACAACCGGCGCCCCATGTACAGCGTGCGTGTCAATCCTCTTCGCACGAGCCGGGCCGAGGTGGACGAGTGGCTCGATGAGCACGACGTGGTGCATGTGGACTCCCCGTACCTCGATGATCATTTCCGCCTGAAGCGCCTTCAGGCCCTTATTGCGGAAGGGCTACTCGACGACGGCAAGGTGGCCGTGCAGGACGAGAGCGCCGGGCTCGTGGTGGAGCTGCTCGATCCTCAGCCCGGTGAGACCGTGATCGACGGCTGCGCTGCGCCGGGCGGCAAGGCGATGCACGCGGCGGCTCGGATGGAAGGGGAGGGGACAATCTACGCCATCGACCGCAGCGAGCAGCGCCTGGAGCGGGTGGAGGAGGCCGCGGCGACTCACGGGGTGTTGGACCTGCTCCGCGCTGAAGCAGCCGATCTTCGGGAGTGGGCCGAGCAGCCGGATCCTCCCCAGGCCGATCGTGTATTGTTGGACGTGCCGTGCACCGGGCTCGGGGTACTCGCAAAGCGAGCCGATCTGCGGTGGCGCCGGACGCCGGAAGACCTGGAGGAGATGGCGGCGCTCCAGGATGAGCTGCTCGACGCAGCCGCGCTCCTGGTGAAGCCCGGCAGGCTCCTCGTCTACAGCACCTGCACCATCGAGCCCGAGGAAAACGAACACCGCATTGATGCCTTCCTGGACCGGCACGTCGAGTTTGCGCTCGAATCGGCGGCGGGCCATGTGCCCGACGAGATGGTCGCGGACGCGGGCTACCTTGCGACCCTGCCCCACCGGCACCGCACGGACGGCGCCTTTGCGGCCCGGCTCCGTCGCGCATCCTCCTGATCTCTCGGCGGACTCCCCCTTCTCAAGCCTTTCGTACTCAGTATTTCAAGCATGTCGGTTTGGCGATTCGGTCGGTCTGTGTTGGGCATTCTATTGCTCGCGGCCCTCTGGGCCGGTCCTGCACACGGTCAGCGGGTTGCAAAATACGGGGCCGACTTCCTGGCCGGCGGCGTGGATGCGCGGGCCCTTGGGATGGGCGGAGCGTACGTGAGTCTGGCCCACGAGGTGAGCGCGGGGTACTGGAACCCGGCCGGCCTCAGTGGCCTGTCGTACCCCGAGATCAGCTATATGCACGTCGAGCGCTTTGCGGGGGCCGTATCGTTCGACTACGGCGCCGTGGCGATGCCGGTGACGGCTCGGTCCACGGTGGGCATTTCTGCCTTCCGGAGCGGCGTGAACGACATCGTGAACACCCTGGCGGCCTGGAACCCGGATCGGGGCCAGCCGCTGCCCAACTACGAGAGCCGCATCACGCGCTTCTCGGCGGCCGACTGGGCCCTGTTCGTCAGCTACAGCCGACGGGTGAGCGACCGGCTCTCCGTGGGCGTCAACTTCAAGGGCATCCACCGCTCCATCGGCGACTTCGCCAGCGCCTGGGGCTACAGCATGGACGTGTCGGCCCGCTACCAGATGGGGCCGTACCGCTTTGGCGCCGTCATCCGCGACCTGACGACCATGTTGCAGAGCTGGAGCGTCAATCCCTCAGCATTCGAGGTCAACTGCACGAATCCAGTCGACGGCCAGCCGTTCGACGCCTGCATCAACCCGGAAACGGATAGCCTCTACTCCAGCAACGCGGCGCGCTACCGGGCCGTGTTCGATCAACGCATTCCGCAGGGGGGCACAGCACTGGTGCTGCCGGTGGCCCGGCTCGGCTCTGGGGCCGTGTGGCCGGTGGGCGATGGACACGAGCTCACCGTGGGGCTCGACGTGGACGTGTCCGTTGACGGCCAGCGCGCGTTCGTCCCAAACGTTGGCAACGTGTCGTTTCATCCGCGCCTGGGCATGGCCTTCCGCTACGCTGGCGTGGTGGAACTGCGGGGCGGCATTCAGCGCCTCCAGATTGGGGACAAGGTCGGGGTCGACCTCACGCCGTCGGTGGGCGCCGGACTCGACCTGGAGCAGGTGTCGGTCGACTTTAGTTTCGGCGACTTTGCCGGGCTCGTGGCGCAGGACCTGGGGTACTCGTACCGCATCTCGGCGCAGCTTCGGCTCGAACAGCCAGGTTTGGAGCGGCCGGAGGAGTGATCGATGTAGAGGGCGCGGGGGTGTGGGAGTGTGAGAGCACGGGAGCGGGGGGCGGAGAAGGACGAACTTTTTCCGGAGGCCGGTCGTCTAATTCCCATCAAACGCAGTCAGGTCTTCTCATTGGGACCACGGAGCATTATGCCTCAAAGCGATTGGATTGGACTTGGGAGCAGTCTTTTCCTCCACGTAGGACTCGCGATCGTTTTTGCATTTCTGACGGCCTCGCAGCCTCGTCCTGCCCGCCTCGGCTACGTTGAGGTCGAATTTGGCGAGTTCTCGCCGGGCCAGCCGGTCGAGGCGACCGAGCAGGTCGAACAGACGACCACCCCGGAGCCGCAGGAGGAGGCCCCGGAGCCCGAGACTGAGCCCGACGAAACGACGGAGGAGCCCGAGTCGGAGCCCGTCGAGCTTCCGGAGGAGGAGCAGAGTGAGGAGACCGTCCCGCCGACCGAGGAGGAAACGACCGTGCCGGAAGCCGAGTCTCAGCCGGAAACGGAGCAGCAATCCGACCAGCAGGAGCCGAGTGAAGAGCCGGGCGACGAGTCAGGTGATCCGGGGACAGGCACGCAGGAAGAAGCCTCGGCCCCGTACGACATTGAGGGACTGGATCGCGACCCTCAGCGTGCGCCCCTCCCGCGCTACGCCGAAAAGGTAAATGCCCGCATTCAAGTTCAGATCACCGTCAATCCGGAGGGGCGAATCGTTCGTCGCATTCCTTTACGGAAGGGCAATCCTCAGCTTGAGGCAGCCGTCATGGATGCCCTGCAACAGTGGCGGTTCAACGCCCTTCCGCCCGGCGCTCCGCAGCAGAATCAGACCGGCACCATTACCTTCACCTTCCGGCTGGAGTAGGGCTGGACGGATGGAGGTCTGGATGTGTGGACGTGTTTCGTTCGTTTCCCACTTCCATACCGCCAACGCCTCCTGGTCCGGGCGCAATCTTCGGCATTGACTCAGGCTCGACACCGAGGGCACCCACGCTCCCACGCCCCCATTTGCCCATTCCACCTGGGCAGCTCTGCCGAAACGGGCACGAAGCCTCCACCAGTCCAATAGGGCCCGTTTCGCACGCAAGCATTTGACACCGCCCCGCCCGTCGCGCTGTTTGTAGGGGACGAGTCTTCGCGTTTCCCCACCGAACCCCAGCCCTCATGTCGTCCCCGGACTCCCCCGTTGAAGCTGCCTCAGATATCGATCATCGCGCGCTTTACCGGGCGCTCCTCGAGCCCCGTATCATCGAGGAGAAGATGCTCACGCTCATCCGGCAGGGACGCATTGCAAAGTGGTTCAGCGGGTACGGGCAGGAGGCCATCGCCGTAGGGACCGTCTGGGCGCTGGACGACCGCGACTACATCTTGCCGATGCACCGCAACTTGGGGGTGTGGACGACCCGCGGGGTGGACCAGGAGCGGCTCTTTTGTCAGCTGATGGGAAAGGAGGGCGGCTTCACAAACGGCCGCGACCGTACTTTCCACTTCGGTCTGCCCGAGAAAAACCTCGTGGGCATGATCTCACACATGGCGGCCATGCTGCCAGTCGCGTGTGGGCTTGGCCAGGCATTTCGCTACCGGAACGAGGATCGCGTGGCCTGTGCCTTCTGCGGCGACGGTGGGACCCGCGAGGGTGACTTCCACGAGGCGCTCAATCTGGCGTCGGTGTGGGACTTGCCGGTCATTTTTCTGGTGGAGAACAACGGCTACGGCCTGTCGACCCCGACCGAAGAAGCAGTGGCTGTAGAGGACATCGCCGACGCGGCGGTGGGGTACGACATGCCCGGCCGCGTGGTGAATGGGAACGACCTGTGGGCCGTGATGGAGGCGGTAGGAGAGGCCCGCGCCCACGCCCGAGAGCAGGGGCCGGTCCTGCTGGAGATGAAAACCTTCCGTGTGCGGGGGCACGAGGAAGCTTCCGGCACCGCCTACGTGCCCGACGAGCTGATCGAGAAGTGGAAGGAGAAGGATCCGGTCGACCGCTTCACGTCGGACCTGCGAGAGGAGGGACTACTCGGGAACGACGAGGTGGACGCGATCCGCAGCGAGCTCGAATCCGAAATCGACGCCCTCGCTGAGTGGGCGCTCGACCAGCCCGAGGTGACGAGCACGCCCGAGGCGGAGCGGGAAGCCGTTTTTGCCCCGTCGCCCGATCCGGTGCCTCCATCCTCCGATGCCGACACGGAAGAGATCCGCTTCATCGACGCCATCCAGGACGCCCTCTGGGACGCGATGCAGGACGATGAAGACGTGATTCTGATGGGGCAGGACATCGCCGAGTACGGTGGGGCCTTCAAGGTGACGGACGGATTCGTCGAGGAGTTTGGCACGGAGCGCGTCCGCAACACGCCCATCATCGAAGACGGGGCCATCGGGGCTGGGATGGGGCTGGCGATCGAGGGGCTGACGCCGGTCGTGGAGATGCAGTATGCCGATTTCATCTCGTGCGGCTTCAACCAGACCGTCAACAATCTGGCCACCACACACTACCGGTGGGGCCAGCCCGTCAACGTCACCATCCGCGCACCCTTTGGCGGCGGCATTGGGGCCGGGCCGTTCCACTCGCAATCGCGCGAGGCCTGGTTCGCCCACACGCCGGGGTTGAAAGTGGTGGTGCCCGCCACGCCCCGCGACGCGAAGGGCCTCCTTCGCACCGCCCTGGCCGACCCCAATCCGGTTCTCTTCTTTGAGCACAAGAAGCTTTATCGGTCGCTTCGGGGCGACGTGCCAACCGACTCCTATCGCCTACCATTCGGCGAGGCGCGCGTAGCGCGGGAGGGGACCGACGCCACCATCGTCACCTACGGCGTGGGCGTGCACTGGGCGCTGGAGG
>CAZBIB010000226.1:0-5024 GCA_964491575.1 uncultured Salinivenus sp.
GTTGCTGGATGCTGAATTGGCCGACCGCCTGCCGTGGATCTCAAAACTTGATGTCCAGCTCATCGAGCGGGACGGCGTACTGGAAGTAGTTGTTGTCGATGTTGATCTGGCTGCCCACCCCATCGAGGGACTCCCGGTCGGGGGAGCGGGACACCCCCCGCCGAACGGATACGTCCTCGGCCAGCTGATTCTGCGACTCGAAGCCGTTGAGCTCCTGGCCCGCAAAGTAGCGGCTCAGACGCTGCTGCACCGAGGCACCATTCGGAAAGTATTCCGTCGTGTCAAAATACCGGTCGTCTTCGTAGTAGTGGTAGTCGTCGGCGGAGGGATCGTCCATGGTCCGCGCGATCTCCGCCCGCAGGTGCTGCCGCTGCGCGGAGGTGAGGCCGAGCTGGCCGATGGCGCTGCTGAGGCTGTCCGTATGATCGACGAAGTCCGAATAGAAATTCCGCTCAAGTAGCCGCTCGTTGTAGGTGCCGTCGGTGTAGGACACGAGCCCGTCAAGACCGAGGTCCTGCGTTTTCCCGTTCCGGTGATCGATGCCGCCGCCCGGCTCGGCGTTGGGGATGCGACTGAGCGTACCCAGGTCCTCCTCGTTGAAACTGAGGGAGAGCCCATCCTCCATGTCGATGCGCTGGTTGGGCACCACGTCTTCGGAAATCGTGCCGAGATCGACGAAGAGGCGCGCCCCGTCCGTAACGGTGCCGTTCTGCGGATACACCTTCACGATGAACTCGACGAACTCGACGTTCTGCACCGAGAAGTCGGTGTAGCCCTCCGGAAGGCTCCGCGTGATTCCGCCCCACACCTTCGTCGGCTCCCGGAAGAAGTCTTCCAGGTTCTTCGTGTAGTTGTAGGGCCCTCGCTGCCGGGGATCGAAGTACAGGTCGAGCGTCCGAAGGGTGGGGTTGGCCTCTCCCCGCGTATCGCGGCCCACAAAGACCTCGTCGGCGTCGATGAGTTCGGTTGCCTCGCCCCCACCCTCCGCGTCGAGCGTCTCTAGAATGTTCTCATTGAGCTGATACCACCCGAGTTGCCCCCGCCAGTGGGTTCGCTTCCGATTGTCGCTGTAGGTCCCCAGCACCTCGCCGTCGAGGCCCTGGGCGTTGGCCGTCGAGTCGGGCGCCGCGCTGACCTGCCAGCTGCCCGGCTGCTCGCGGAGAGAGAAGGTATTTTCGAAGCCCTCGAAGTCATCGATGTAGGAGACGCCATTCCGCTCATCCGGCCCGTAGCGGTCCGTCTCGCTGTTGCCCACCCGATCGAGGGTTCGCTGGAACGCGTCGGTGGTGGTGTGACCCGGGCGAAGCTGGGCAAACTCGCCGGAGACCGACAGCCGGCTCTCCGCCCGCGTCTGCACGAGCGGCAGGGCATCGACCGCCTCCGTCAGCCACTGCGGCTGCAGATCCATCGACCCGTTGAGGCCCCAGATGGTATTCTGGATGGGCTCCTGCCCGATGCGGAACTTGTCGACGGGCGACTTCTGACTGAGCCGCATGACGGTGGCTCCGAGCGAGAATTGATCCTTCAGAGACCAGTCGGCCCGCGCCCCGAGCAGGGTCTTCTTTTGGATGTTCGAGAGGCTGTTCTGCTCATATGAGATCTCGATATCACGCCCGGCGGCGAGGTAGGTCTCGTTGGTAATGTTGACCGTCCCGCCCTGGTAGTCGACGCGGTAGTCCACCCCCTCCTGAAGGGTCTGCCCGCCCGAGGTCACCTCGACCGAATTCTCCACAATGCCCGTAAAGGCCTTGAGATCGTAAAATTGCTGGGCTCCCCCCGTGTACGAGCCCCGGATGTGATACACATTTTTCTGCGTATCCTCCTCTTTGACGTTCGTCTTTTTCTTGAGATACAGGTTCTCGAACGCATAGGGCTCGCCCGCGGCCCGCCCCCCATTCTCCCCCGCAGCCTCCAGGATGCGCTCCCCGAACGGCTGCAGGTAGGGAAAGTAGATGAGCCCTTCGTCCGAGTTGATCGTCTGCTGCAGAAAGTCGAACTGGTCGTCCGGGTTCGGAGCCCCATTCTGGTCGACGCGATCGAGACCGAGCACCTGGAGCAGCGTGTTTTGCCCCCCCACGTCCGGCAGTGTCGTGCGCGCCCCTTGCCCCGAGGACTGATACTCGATGTCAAGCTCAAAATTGTCCGAGGTGAAGTCTCGCCCCGACAGCTCGTACACGTTGCGCAGCTCCAGAAACCAGGTAGGCGGATTGACGCCTCCGTCCTCGCCCGGGGCCACCGGATCGGTGGGCCGGAGCAGTTTGAGCACGACACGGTCGGCGTTGATGCCACCACTCGTTCCGCCCTGCGTAAAGTCGCCCACCGTGCGCACCCTCCCGTCGTTCATCCGATACCGGAATGCAACCGCCAGCGCCTCGCTGGGACGAAGCCGCTGCTGGAGCGAAATGAAGCCGAGCCGAGAGTTGAGTCGGTAATCCGCCCCCCGCGTAAGCCGCTTAAATTCCCCCGCGTGCATGTCCTGCTGTGTGTCCAGGACACGCTCCATGTTCTCAGGGTCGCTCAGGTACGTCGAGGCCCTCCGATTGCCCTCGCGAAGGGAATCCAGGTCCTCGCTTCCGTACTGATCCAGGTCGGGCCTGGGGAGCAGGGTCCCGTTGTAGGCATTGGCCTGTTCGAGAAGCTGTCCTTCCTCCCCAAGATCGACGACGGCCACCGCCTGCCGCGTATTCGTCTGACTTCCGATATTCCGGGTGATTTTCCACACCTCAACCTCGGTAATCTCGTCGAACCCGTTGAAGGTGCGAATGGTCGTCGGGTCTTCGTGGGCTCGGTTCCAGTTGTTGCGAAAGTAGTAGCCGAGGAAGTAGTGCCGATTTTCGTCGTAGTCCGTCGGCTTCAGGTCAAACTCCGTCTCCTGGGCGCCGCCTTCGATGTTGAGAGTATTGGACTGTCCCTCCTGCTGGCTCGCAATGGTGGTGAGGTGCAGGTTGCCGAGCTGAAACTCGCTCTTGATGCCGAAGAGGCTCTGCCCACCGCTGATAAGCTGGGAGGGCGTTTGCATCGAGACGTTGCCCGCCTCCACGTTTTGCAGGATTTCGTCCTCGTAGCCCGTATAGTTGAGCTTGACCTGGTTCTGGTAGTTGAACTGGCTTTTCGTGTCCCAGTCGACGTTGATCTTCAGCTTGTCGCCGATGGTGCCGGTGATGCCGAGCCGCAGGTCCTGCTTGAAGCTGGGATTGAGCTGGCTGGCGTCCCCCGTAATGTTGACCTGCTGGTCGCTCTTTCGGTACTTGAAGCCGGCATTGATGTCGGCCTGGCCGTTGACCCGGAGGTCGACCTGCGGCTTACCGAAGACGGTGGAAAAGGTGCTCTGCCGCCCGCCCGGCACGACCATGTTGACTCCGAGCCCGCCGCGGTTTTGCTGCTGCTTCCGCCGCTCCTCGATGAGCGTGCGCCAGTTTTCGCGGAGGTTGGCGCCGTAGCGCTCGCGCCGGTAGACATCTGCGGTCACGCGCACGGGGCCGTCGAAGCGCGTCTCCCCGTCGACGACGTAGCTGTTCAGGGTCGAGTCGACCGCAATGGACCGTTCCTCCAACGCGGCGGAGCGGGGCCCCAGGAACGGAGAGGACTGGACGAATAGGTCGGGCGTTCGGGGGGGACGGATCGGCAGGTATCGGCGGACGATCCCGGTGTCAACAGCTGCCGAGGTCGTCGCGCCCCTGTCCCGGTTGCCAACATCCATGTTGTCCCCCACTGTCAGGCTGTCGGGGGACAGGACCCGACCGGGACGAAGCTGCTCGACCTGCTGCGCCCGCCGCACGGTATCGATGGTGGCCCTGTCGGTGGTGGCCGTGTCGGCGACAGTCGTGTCGGGGGCGGCCGTGTTCGGGGCGGTCACCGTATCAGCGACCGCGCCACCGGGCGACGGCGCATCCTGGGCGTGGGCCGGCAGGAGCACCAGTCCCTGACACACCCACGTAAGAAGGAGCACGGTCGCCGAAACGACCAGCCAGCCCGCTTGCGTCCCGTCCGCGCGGGCTGCCCGGAAGGAAGGTGGAAGAGAAAAAAAGATCAACGGCACGGAATCCGGAATATCTCCGATGTGCTACGGCGTGCACCGGCGCTTGCCTCCGGCGCAATGGACGGTCTCGGTGATGGTTCGCGAAGACCTGTAGCGATTCGTGCCGATGTGCGACGGGACGTTTATTGGTGGATGCTACGGATATTGGTGGATTGCCCTCGGGACCCGTCTGGCCGTTTGGGACGGGATGAAAGTAACGCGCACTACTGCGATCCTCAAACACGGTGAACAAGCCGTTCCGTTCCCGAGGAGGTCCTCGTGCTTGGACGGGAGCAGGGAAAGAGTTCCAGACGATCCGATCACTCCCCGATCGCTCCTGAGCTTCAGGCCCGCTGGCTATCGAGAGGACGCTTGGATGTCACCTCTCGAAAATCGTCGTGCCGCTCCTTCTGGATGCTAAGCCCCCGTTCGGCCACCGCCTCCAGGAATTGATCACGCGGGATCACGTTCTCCAGCACGGCGGCGCCTCCGCTCGACACGGCCTCTTTGCGAGCCAGAAACAGCGCTGCGACCACCGTTGGGATGGCCGTACAGCGCATCATGGCCGTCTGCTGGGTGGCCGCGTCGTACCGTTCGATCATCTCGTACACGAGCGTCGTGGGCCGTCCCTCCTGCTCTCCCCGCAGCAGCACGCGCATGAGCACCGCATCCTCGTAGTCGCCCCCGAGGCGCTTGCGCATACGGCGCACCAAGAGGTCGCGGTACGTCAGATGCGTCCGCACGCCAATCTTGCGATTCTCCGCGAGCCCGAGCCCAATCACAAAGCGCATCTGATGGGCGTGGCCCGGCCATCGCACGGTCTTGTGATCGAGAGCCTCTACGTGCCCGGCCAGCGTGTCCGTGAGGGTGGAGAGGCCGCCTTGCGTGCAAAAGGCCTCCATGGTGCCGAACGGCTCTCCGAACTGAATTTCTTCTTCTCGGGAAAGGGCCTCCACCTCAACGACGTTCCCGCCCTCGATCAACTGCGCGGGATTTGTGTAGTCGG
>CAZBIB010000227.1:0-2044 GCA_964491575.1 uncultured Salinivenus sp.
TAAAAGGGCAGCTCGTCGTCCGGCTCGAAGCTCTCGTTCTGGCGGAGCACCTCCTCGTCCTTGATCATGTCGATCACGTCGCCGACCTGTCCAACGGCGAGCTCGCCCACCGCGGAGACCCCGACGGCATCGAGCACGCGGTGCAGATAGCCCTCATCGCGCCCGCAGTACCGGGCAAAGCCCTTGAGCTTGTCTGCAAGTGGTCCGCCTGGAATTGTCGTCTCGCCGACGAGTTGCTCCGACGGATACCCGCTCACGCGCGCGCGAAGGGCCTCGGCCGCCCGCTCAATCTCGGCTCGGGGAGGAGCCTCCTGCGCCGACGACGCGGACGCCAGAGGGGCCTCGGCGGCCGCCGACTGCGTCTGCGACGGACTGGGGGGCTGTTCCTCCGGCTCCGGCATTTCGTCCTGCCCGTCGGACGATTCGACGCGGTTCCCCTCCGGGTCGATCTGCCACACATCGCCGCGCTCGCGGTCGTACACCTCGATATTCTGGTCGTACCCCACGTAGATGCCGAGCGGGTTGTTGTCGGTCACCCCGATGTCGAGGGTGTAGTTCTTCGCGTCGTCGTAGGCGCGTAGTCGCATCTTGTCGAAGGTCCCGCGCTCCCCCTCAAGGTCCTGGTTGTAGATCAGGAAAACCTCCTGGGATCCCGATGCCCGGCGCAGCCGCTGTTCCGCCCGCTGGATCTCGCGGATGATTTTCTGGCAGTGCGCCAGCTCTTTCAAGTCGCCCTCGAACGAAAACGAAAGATCGCCGATGGTGAAGTGGCCCGTAGGCATAGCGTATCCTCATCGTGTTATGATTAAATCTCGACCGGTTGCCCTCTTTTGGGCAATTCAACCCTCGCCGATGTTCACGTAAGTCATTGGAACATTGGGCGTTAGGGCGTGGACAAGAGCTCTGAACAGAGAAAAGAGATCGTCAGAACTGATCGCATCGGCACCCCATTGTTCGAGCCAATGGAGCTGACCTCGATGCATGTGGATGCGTAGCAATACACAAACGAGGACCCACCGAAACGGATCCCGGCTTTGCTCGATCTGATCGGACCTACACTTCGCTTAGCGCATGTACCGCGACCCATCCCTCGGTACCGTTCCCCAGCCGGACGCGTTGCCACTGTGCCTGGGGAGCCTGCACCTCCAACATCGTGCCTTCCTGGAGCATGGAGTCGGACGCCGCCGTGTCAGCAGGCGCCGTCCGGAGCGGCACCGCTTCACTCATCACGACGGCGCGGCGCTCATGGGCCTGTACGTAGGAGGAGCCCAGCGCTGCCGCGACGAGCACCAGGCCCGCAGCGACGGGGCCCCACGCGATCGGGAGGCGCCATGCCAGAATCCGGCCGACATCGGCCTCGAACACAGCCCCGATTAGTCCGCCACTTAGGAGCAGCAGGCCCCCGACGAACAGAAGCAGGGGAGACCATCCGCCGACGAGGGCGGCGAGGCCGCGCGAGGGCAGGCCGACCTGAGGCAGTCCAGCCTGGCTCCGAACGTACGCCAGGTTGTGTCGCAGGCGCGGGTCGTCGGGCCGCAGTCGACGCGCCCTCTCGTAGGCCCACACGGCCGGGCCCACCCGGTCGAGACGCACGTAGGCGTTGCCCAGGTTGTGATAGAGCGCCGCGCTTGCGTGGCCGGCATCGAGCAAGGCCCGATAGGTTTCCACCGCCTGTTCGTGTTTCCCCTGAACGTAGGCCTCGTTGGCCGCCTCGAACCGCTGGAGAAGGCGATCGGACTGTGCCGTCGCCGGTGCGGCGATCCACACGAGGATGCCGGCGAGGAACGCGAGTCGATAAATGAAAAGCGCCCGAAGCAAGTGCACGGAAGGACTACGGTGTTGGGAGGGGGCGGCGGACTGCGACAAGGCGTTATGAGGACGGGAGGTGCTCGTCGAGCCAGCGGAGGATGGTGTCGGCGTCGTCGAGGACGTTCTCCAGGGCAGAGTGCGCGGAGGTGCCGGGGGTGTACTGCGCCTCCTCGCAGCGATCGAGCAGCTCGTAGAGTCGGTTCCGTAGGGCCTCCGGCACGTCGTGACGGGCCAG
>CAZBIB010000227.1:2144-5018 GCA_964491575.1 uncultured Salinivenus sp.
GCGGCGTTGAGAGACGTCTTTGACAGCTCGTTGTTCGGCGTCCCTAGGCTCTGTCCCCAGCGACGGTACGCGATTCCTCCACCCGCCAGCAAGACCGGGATCAGCAGGGCCAGATAGGCCCACGGCTGTCGGTAGAGAGGGCGCCGATCGGTCTGCACCCAATGGGCCTCGTCCGCTGACATCAACTCGGTCACGTCGCCCACCGGCAGGCCGTCCTCCGTCCGTCCCACCGCCTCGCGTGCCGCCGAGCCGGACACGTGCAGGGGCGGCACCTCGGCCTGAATCGTCACGTACCGCCGCGCCTCGGGATCGAAGTACGAAAAGGAGATTGGGGGCAGGGCGTGGCGCCCTCCAGACCGCGGCACGAGCGTGTAGGTGAACGTCTTGGTGCCGTGGATCCGCCGTCCATTGCGCTCGATGTCAGTCTCGACGGTCGGCTCGTACGACTCGATGGCCGATGGGAGGTCGAGCGGCGGCGGGGAGAGCGTGGTCAGGGTACCGCTGCCCTGCACTTGCACCGTGAGAGGCACAGACTCGCCCACCGTCACGCTGTCGGCGTCCGTGCGGGCCGTCATCGAAAACTGGCCCACGGCCCCGTCGAACGACGCAGGGGCCTCCGGAGGCAGCGGCTGGACCTGCACGGAGAGGCGTTGAGAGGCGAGCTGCACCGGTTCGAAGCGACCCCGAAGGGCCGGGCCGCCCTGTCGCAGGCGCATCGTGCCCTGGGCCTCCGTTTCGATGCGGAGAGGATCGACGCGGAGCGTGCCGGGCCGCGTGGGAAACAGGGCGACACGCTTCAGCACGACGGTTTCGTAGGGGCGCCCATCAATGCGCCGTTGCTGCGGGGTGGGGCGAGAGGACACGTTCAGCTCCTCGCGCCAGAAGCCGGGCGCGTCCCACGATTCGGCCAGGCGGCTGCGGCGGAGCCGGACGCCCGGCCGGTAGAAGAGGCGATACTCGACGACAACCTGCTCGTTCTGGTAGACCCGGTCGGCCGTCGCGCTCGCCTGCACGAACAGATCGCGCTCATCGAGAGAACTCCCCGTCGGGACGCCGTCCGGATGGAGACGGCTCGGCCTGGATCGGGATTTCGAGGGCGGCGTGACCTGGATCTGAATGGTGTCCGTCGTGTATTCTCTCCCTCGTACAACGACTGTGACGGGGCGGATGCGCGCCGTGCCCGTCTCCTGCGGTCGAAACCGCCACGAGAAGGTCACACTGTGACGGTCCGTTCCCCCTTCGGTCGAGTGGAGGCGTCGCGTCTGGGGGACAAGGTGTTGGGGGACGAGGTTGACGGTGGCGGGCCGCTCCGGCGTTCGGACAACGGTAGCCGGCGCGCCCTCCACCCGTGCCGTAAACACGACCGTCTCTCCCACCGCCACCTCCATCGGCTCAGCCCTGGCCGTCACGCGCACCGCTGCATCGGACTGGGCACAGACCTGTCCCCCCAGCACGGCGTTCAGCACAAGGATGAGGACGGCGATTCGGATGGACATCGTCTTCGCTTTCCGGTTTGATGCGTCGGCGTGCCGGCGGCGCGTCGCTACTGCAGCGTCAGGTTACCAATCTTTTTCCACAGTCGTGCTCTTCTGACTGCGTGTCTGCACCTCCCGAAGCAGCTTCCTCTCCTGGTTCTCGAGGGCCTGGAGAATGCGGGCTGCCTGGGCGCGACTCAGGGCATTCGTCCGTCGGCGGTCACTGTCCGGGGTTTCCTGCGAACCGCGGCCCTGTGCATTTTGCCCAGTTTGGGTGGATTGAGGGCCTTTGCGCTGGGACGATTGGGGGTCCGATGGCGCATTGGCCTGAGAGCGGGATTCCTGTCCCGAGTCCTCTGACTGCTCCTCCTGTGCATTCTCGCCCCTCGATCGCTGGTCTTGCTGGCGGTTCTGGGAGCCCTGTTGCGACGACTGGTCACCGCCTCCTCCCCTCTGGTCCTGCTGCCGCAATTTTTTCCGCAGGGCGAGCAAACGTGGATCTGAGGGAGCCACTTTGAGCCCCCGCTCCACGGCCTGGCGCGCGGCCTCTTGGTCGCCGGCCACGTAGTGCTGCGCAGCGTCGTGGAAGAAGGCGTCGGCCGAGGACTGGGCTGCGACCGGCGTGCCCCCCAGTACGAGCAGCAGGCCGCCGATAAAGCCGATCCAGCGAAGAAACGTCACGAATCCGAACGGGCAATTTGGGCAATTTCTTCGATGCGCTTCATGAAGTCGCGGTATGCTCGCACGGTCGAGTCCTTCCGCAGTCCGTCCTTCATGAGGGCAGCGGCGGTAGTGTACTGCGTGCGGGTCACCAGGGTCTCCGCTCTCTTTTTTAGACGGCGAGCGAAGGGGGACGGCTCAATCTCCGGTGGCTCGCTGGGGGGGCGGGACTCCTGCCGGCGCTTGAGGTACTCATAATTGAAGCGCGCGGCCTCGTGGCCCGGCTCCAGGAGGAGCACCTGCTTGTAGTGGTGGAGGGCCCCCGCCCGGTCGCCCATCTCGGCCGCCGCGTTGGCGGCGTTAAAGAGCACCCGTGCGCGCTCGGCGTCGGTGGAGACGGCGCGGCGTGCTCGTCTGAAGGCCATGCGGGCGGCGTCGAGGCGACCCTGCCGATGGAGGGCCAGCCCGAGGTTGTTCTGCAGGCCTACGTAGACGGTTCCCGTCGTGTCTGCGAGGGCTTCCAGTCCGCTCCGGTACGCGGCCGCCGCGGCGGCGTACTTCTCCTGCTCGAAGAGGGCGTTGCCTTCTCGGCCCTTCTCCGGACCCGTGTCGCCGAACAGGCCGAAGAGGAGCAAAATGAGTGCGGCCCGCGCGAGCATATGCCGATGGCGTTTCTCGTTGATAGATCTCAATTGTCGATACGCCGAAAGGGCTGCCCTCTCCTTCCCGCATGGAGTAA
>CAZBIB010000228.1:0-5010 GCA_964491575.1 uncultured Salinivenus sp.
ATTTGAACCCACGGCCTCCAGGACCACAACCTGGCGCTCTAACCAACTGAGCTACACCCACCATTTTCAAGGCGCGAGGCCTTGTCGTTGTGTCGTCTCTTCGGACGTATCTTTGCGCCGAGACGTTTCGTGGAGGAGCGGCTCCAGGACGATTCCCGCCGTGAACTTTCCGTGGACCCCTCTCGGCCCCGGTCCGTCAGTCCTCAAGCTGCGGCATCAGGGTGGCCATCTCGATGGCGGCCTCCGCAGCCTCGCGGCCCTTGTTGCCTGCCTTCGACCCAGCGCGCGCGATGGCCTGATCGACCGTGTCGGTGGTGAGGATGCCGAACACAACCGGCACCTCGGTGTCGAGCGACGCCTGCATGGTGCCGTTCGTAGCGCCGGAGCAGACGTAATCGAAGTGCGGCGTCTCCCCGCGAATGACGGTGCCGAGACAAATCACCGCGTCGTAGTCGCCGGAGCGGGCGCACCGCTTTGCCGCAACGGGAATCTCCCAGGAGCCCGGCACGTGGGCCACCGTCACGTCGTCCAGGTCGGCGCCGTGGCGCTGAAGCGTATCGAGCGCACCGTCGAGCAGATTCTCGGTGATGTGCTCGTTGAAGCGGCCCACGACGATCGCAAAGCGGTGGCCGTCGACGACGAGGTCTCCTTCGAGGTGGGTAGGCATCGAGACGGAGGCGAAAGACGCGGAAAGCAACGTGTGTGAGCGCCGCTGTTACAGGGCAACATCCCGAAATCGTTCCCACTGTGCCTGCGTCAGTCCGACAGTGCCGAGATCCGTCTCCTCCGGATCTGTGCCGCCGTGATAGTCCGATCCGCCCGTCACCACCAGATCGTGCGAGCGACAGAGGGTCTGGTAGTAGTCAACGAGGTAGTCGGGGTGGCTCGGGAAAACACACTCGATGCCGTCGAGCCCCTGCTCACGAAGCGTCTTGAGGATGCTCCCGGGCATCCACTGGCCGGGATGCGCCACCACCGCCACTCCCCCGGCCGCGTGGAGAACTTCGATCGCCTCCGCTGCGGGCTGAGTTGGGGCCGAAACGTAGGCCGGCTGATCGGTGCCCAGGTACTGCTCAAACGCAGCCTCGTAGCTGTCCACGTGCCCTTCGTCCACCAGCGCCCGTGCCAAGTGGGGCCGTCCCGGCGCAGCACTCGTCCCGATTTTCCGCTCAACCGTTTCGGATGAAACCTCGACCCCGCTCTCCGAGAGACGCCGAATCATCTGGTCGAGGCGTTCCCGTCGCCGGCGCGTGAAGGCAGAAAGATAGTCCGTGAGGGCTGGATGCCCAGGATCGAACCCGTAGCCCAGAAGGTGGATGGTCCGGTCGTCGACCTCGACACTCAGCTCCACGCCGTTGACCAGACGAATGCCGTGAAGCTCCGCTGCGGTGCGGGTCGCCTCAAGACCGGCGGTCGTGTCGTGGTCCGTCACGGCCAGCACCTGGACGCCGCGCTCCGCCGCCCGCTGCACCAGCGCGTCCGGGGCGAGCGTTCCGTCGGAACAGTGGGTGTGGGTGTGGAGGTCGGCGTACGCCGTCTCGCGAGCCATGAACTGTGCTGCGACTTTAGGTTTCGGGTGAGCGATCCTCCGGAACGAGCCGCTCAGAAAAACACAAAAACATTTCCGAAAGGTGTTGAACTGCACCCCTCTACTTGAGTTCACAACAGAAGGATGTGCCCGGCTGTCCTTCCTCACTGATCCCTGTCGATCGATGGATCGAATGTGGAGTCCCTGGCGCTCGGCCTACGTGTCGAAGGCCAATGACCGAGAGCCTCCCGACGACGAGTCGCTCTTTTCAGCACTGCTGCACGAGGAGCGGGACGAGGAGAACCTCATTCTGTGGCGCGGGGAGCACGTGTTCGTCATCATGAACCGCCACCCGTACAACAACGGCCACCTGCTCATCGTCCCCTACCGCGAGGCGACCCAGTACGACGCCCTGGACCCCGTCGAGCAACAGGCCATCGCCGCTGCCATCGACCGCTGTATGGGGTGGATCCGGGCGGCCCTCTCGCCCGATGGCTTCAACGTGGGAATGAACCTGGGCCGGGCGGCCGGGGCTGGCATCCCGGAGCATCTCCACGCCCACGTCGTCCCGCGGTGGGAGGGCGACACCAACTTTATGCCCACCACGGCAGACACAAAGGTGCTCCCTGAGGACCTGCAAACAACCTACGCGAAGCTCCGCAAATCCATGTCCCCCACCGCCCGCGACTCGACGAAAAACGACGTGCGGGCGGCC
Source organism: uncultured Salinivenus sp. (assembly GCA_964491575.1). Lineage (GTDB taxonomy): Bacteria > Bacteroidota > Rhodothermia > Rhodothermales > Salinibacteraceae > Salinibacter. The sequence continues at coordinate 2,244 of CAZBIB010000228.1, forward strand.
GGATGAGTCTCCATTCCCAATTGTCCTTTGCCCCCTCCGAATATGAGCACCGCCTCGATTCAGGACCGCCGCGCCGCCGTCGACGCCTATGACTTTCGCGGCCTTCATCCACACGTTCGCTTCGGCACCGCCAGCGACCGCTACGGCGGATGGATCGGTCAGATCTATCCGCCCGAACGGTACGCCGATCACGTGTCGACCCGGTCCCGCAAAATGGGGGGCCAGACGTTCACGGAGCGGCGCGTGCCCATCGAATCGGTGCGCGACTACTTCGAGCACTTCGAGGTCTTGGAGATCGACTTCACGTTCTACCGCCCGCTCCTGGAGGAGGGCGACGAGCCGGGATCAAACTACTTCGTCCTCTCCAACTACGCCGACCACGCCCCTGAGAACGCGTCCTTCCTCCTGAAAGCGCCGCAGAAATTCTTCGCCCGCAGCCTCCGTCGGGACGGCCAGTTCGTGGACAACCCCAGCTTCCTGGACGCTACAAGCTACGTGGAGACGTTCCACGAACCGGCCCTCGACATCCTCGGGGATCGGCTCGACGGAATCATCTTTCAGCAGGAGTACCAGCGCGTCGGCGACAGCCCCAGCCCTGAGGAGAACGTCGATCAGCTCGACGATTTCTTCAGCACACTTCCTGCCACGCCCCAATCCCACATTGAGCTCCGGTCGGAGCATCTCCTGAAGGGACCTTACTTCGACTGGCTCGCGGCGCGGGGCCTCGGGCACGTCTTCAGCCACTGGACCTGGCTGCCGCCCATTCGCCGACAGTGGGCCCTGACGGGCGAGCGTCTCACTGCGGAGAATGGACAGGTGGTGGCCCGCCTTCTCACGCCCCTCAACATGAAGTACGCGGAGGCCTACGCAACGGCTCACCCGTTCGAAGAGCCCACACCCGAGTTGAGCGAGACGGAGCAGGCCCGCGACATGGTGCTCGACACTACGGCCCTCGCCTTCCGCGCCGAGGCCCAGAACGCACTGCTCAACGTGATCGGGAACAACCGGGCGTGGGGCAACGCGCCGGATCTGAACCGCGCCGTCGCCCATCGCATCCTGGACGAAGTTGAGAGCCGAGAATAGAGATTCGGCGATTCTCTACCGCTTGTCAAGGTATCCCTGGAGAATGACCGCCGCAGCCGCCGCGTCGACCCGTCCCTTGTCGTAGCGTCCCGGCTGGCTCACCCCGGCGCGGCGGAGCAGGTCCTTGGCGATCTCGGAGGTGTACCGCTCGTCCTCCCGCACCACCTGCACCTCGCCGAGCGCCTCGCGGATGCGGTCCACGTACGACTCCACCATCTCCGTCGCGTCCTCCGCAGTCCCGTCTTCGGTGAGCGGCCATCCCACCACGATCCGGTCGATGCCCTCCTCCTCGCGGATCTCCCGGAGGACGTCGAGGGCCTTCTCGGGCGTGTAGGTGCCGTGGGTCTGCGCAAACAGGCGCAGGGGATCGGCCACGGCCACGCCGACACGCTTCGTGCCCACGTCCACTCCGACGATGCGAGACTCAGATGAAAGGGTGCTCACTGGAGGCTGAAACGAAGGGGGAGCATCGAGGGAGACCCAGAATGACCCTTGCGGACGCTACTCGTCTTCTTCGATCTCGCCATCCGTCCGGTCCGCACTCCCCTCCGGCACCTCGTAGCCGAGCTCGCGCAGCGGCGTCTTTAGCACTTCATGGATGCGCTTGCCGGGCCGGAATAGCGTTTTGCGGCGACTCGGGACGAATATCGGCTCGTTGGTCTGCGGATTGCGAGCGGTGGGCTTGGCCTTCGTCTTCTTGACCTCGAACACCCCGAAGTTTCGGAGCTCGATCCGGCGCTCCGGATCCGCCTCAATCATGAGGTCGCCCAGGGCTGTGAGGACGGAGCGCACCTGCTCTTTTGCCTCGTACAACGGACAGTCCCGCATCTCGGCCACGCGCCGGGCCAGGTCTTCCTTCGTTGCGGTTTCGAGTCGATCAGCCATGTCGGTTGGGTCCTTGTCGGGAGAAACGGGAGAACGCAAGCATTACTCCTTGAAGCGATACACCCCCTGGATGCCATCGATGCGCTTCAGTCGTTCGATGAGGCGCTCCAGGTGCTCCAGGTCGGAAACGTGGAGCATGATGGTGCCGGAGAAAATACCGTCCTCGGTGTCGATGGTCAGGGACCGAATGTTTGTCTTCAGGTTCTTCGAGATCACCGTCGTAATGTCGTTCACCATTCCGACCCGATCTTCGCCCATCAGCCGCAGCGCCGCGACAAACTGGACATCCTTCTGGTGGCTCCAGTCGACGTCCAGGATGCGGTCGGCCTGATTGACGAGGAGGTCCGAGGCGTTGCGACAATTCGACCGGTGGATGTTGACGGTGCCCGTCTTGCTGACGAACCCAAACACTTCGTCGCCGGGGATGGGATTGCAGCACGAGGCGTAATTGACCGCCAGGTCCTTCTGCACCTCGCCGTCAATGACGAGGGCCTGCTTCTCCGTCTTCTGCGCCGCCTCGAGAAACTGCTCGTACTGCTCCCGAAGCGATTCCTCATCGACCTCCTGCTCCCCGGAGTCGTCCCCGCTCGTGGTATTCCCCTTGATGTAATCGACCAGTTCGTCCGGGTCGTAGAGGCCCTTTCCAATCTCGTAGAAGAGCTGCTGGAGGTCGGGAAACTTGAGCTCGTGGGCAACTCCCTGCAGATCCTGGTCACTAATCTCGAGGTCCGCCCGGTTCTTCCTCTTGGCCCAGATCTCCTTGCCCAGCTCCACGGCCTTGCGCCGCTCCTCGTTCGTC
>CAZBIB010000229.1:0-5001 GCA_964491575.1 uncultured Salinivenus sp.
CAGCTTCTACGCCAAGCTGAGCGCCCTTTTCCTCGTGCTCATTCTGGGCTTTGGAGTGATTCTGGCGACGCTCGGAGTCCGGGCGGCGCGGCAGTACGCCAACGAGGTGGAGCAGAAGCTCAACCGCACCCTGGCGGAGGAGATGGTGCCGCGCTTTGAGCCCTTGCTGCGGGACAGCATCAATACGCAGGCCATCGAGGCGACCATCCAGGATATGACGGGGATTAACCGGCGCATCGAGATCTATCTGCTGGAACGGGACGGCGACCTGAAGGCGTCCTTCGCCGTCCCCGACGCCGAAATTGAGCAGCGCCACGTTGACCTCGACCCGGTGCAACGGTTCATGGAGGGGGGCGACCTGCCCATCCTGGGCGATGATCCTATGACGGCTGGGACCGAAAAGCCGTTCTCGGCCGCTCACATCGAGATCATGGGCCGCGAAGGCTGCTACCTCTACGTCATTTTGGGCAGCGAAAAGTACGCCTCGGTGGCCAACATGGTGGGGGAGAGCTACATCCTGCAGACGGCACTCTGGGGACTCGGGCTCATGATCCTTGTAACGGCAGGTGTGGGCCTGCTGCTCTTTCGGCGCCTCACCCAGCGCTTGCGGGGCATGCAGGAGGTGGTCGCCGACTTTGAGAAGGGCCAGTTCGACCGTCGCGTGGAGGTGACCTCGCGCGACGAGATCGGGCGCCTCGGCGAGTGCTTCAACCGCATGGCCGACAATCTGGCTGAGACAATGGAGGAGCTGCGCCAGGCCGACCGCATGCGGCGCGAGCTTGTGGCCAACGTGTCGCACGACCTGCGCAGCCCCATCGCCTCCATCCAGGGCTACCTGGAGACGGTGTCGATGAAGGACGGCGACCTCCCTCCCGAAGAGCGCCAGCGCTACATCAAAACAGCGCTCAAGAATACGAAGCGTCTCAACACGCTCGTAAGTGAGCTCTTCGAGCTGTCAAAACTTGAAACGAAGCAGATTGAGCCGACGATCGAGGCCTTCCCCATCGCCGAGCTCGTGCAAGACGTGGTCATGCAGTACGAGCCCCGCGCCGAGGAGCGGGCGGTAGACCTGCAGGCCGAGCTGCCGGAGCGCCACGTCCGAGTGGAGGCCGACATTGGGCTCGTGGAGCGGGCTCTCTCCAACCTCATCGATAATGCCATCCACTACACGCCGGACGGGGGCAAGGTGCGCGTGCGGCTCGACAACGAGCGGGACGAGGTCTGCGTCGAGGTGACGGACACAGGGCCCGGCATTCCGGAGGACGACCTGCCGCACATTTTCGAGCGCTTCTACCGGGTCGAAAAGAGCCGGGATCGGGACCGGGGCGGTGCCGGGCTGGGGCTCGCCATCGCCAAGACCATTCTGGAGCTCCACGACCGCTCGCTGGAGGTGGAGAGCAGGGTCGGGGAGGGAACGACCTTCCGGTTTCGGTTGCCCGTAGAGACGCCGACTGAACGGCAGGCGTAGCAATTGAGGGGGACCGAGAACGGGTGTTATAGGATTGTTAGAAGTTGTGACACGAGCGTAAGAGGATCTGAGTCTTCTGTGACGAAGTTCTTCTGGGGCGTACGAAGATTGGAACGGTGAAGGAAATGAGGCGGCGTCTCGACGACGTCGTGTCCGGTCGCACACATTCCTGCGTTCCAATCTTCTCAGTCTGTCATGACCCTGCACTCTCGTGTCCGCACGCACACTCTCGTTGCTCTTCTTAGCATCGCCTGTTTGGGACTCGTTCTCGTGGGCTGTGACAGTGGGGGCAGCGATCCGCCCGAGCCAACGGCCTTTACCGTCACCATCGAAAATGTCGGGTCCGCGGCCCCAATTCTGAAAAGCGGGGCCTTCACCCCCTCCGACGAGTCGACCGGCAACAACGAGCCCCCGCTCACGCCCGGCGAGGCCTTCCAGTTCTCCTTTACCGCTGGCCCGAACGAGGTGCCGGGCTCCGGCATGGTGTTCTCCTTTGCCACCATGTTCGTCCAGTCGAATGACCTCTTCTACGCCTTTCAGCCCAGTGGCCTCGCCCTCTTCGACGCGAACGGGCAGCCAGTGAGTGGCGACGTGACGGACCAGGTCATGCTCTACGACGCCGGGACCGAGGGCGATCAGGAGCCGGGCGTCGGGCTCGATCAGGTCCCGCGGCAGTCGAGCGGCAACACAGGGCCGAGCGGCGAGGGGAACATCACGCAGGTTAACGGAAACAACAACGGCTTCAGCTATCCCGCTCCGAGCGACATCATTCGTGTAACCATCACGCCCCCTTCGCAGTAATCTAGACGTGCACACAGGGGTGACTGTGCACACTGCCCGGGTGGCCTGCGACGGTCACCCGGGCACATTTTTGTGGCTTCTGCCCGCAGTGCGTGGCTAGGAGAGGTCGTACAGCGCGCCGAACTTGTCGCGGACGTACTGGAGCCAGGGAGCCGCGGAGAGGTCGGCGCCGGTGGTCCGATTGAGAAGGTCGGGGGCCTTGAGGATACGACCGTGCTTGTGAATGTGAGTGTGGAGCCAGTCGAGCAGCGGCACGAAGCGGCCGTTGGCAATCTGATCGGAGAGGTCCGGCAGATCGTCCTGAATGGTTTCCACGAGATGGGCGGCCGTGAGGGTGCCGAGCGTATAAGTGGGGAAGTAGCCGAAGGCGCCCTGCGACCAGTGCACATCCTGCAGGACCCCGTTTGCGTCCGTCTCGGGCACCACGCCGAGCGAGTTGTCCATCGCCTCGTTCCAGCGCTCGGGGAGCTCGTTCACGGACACGGAGCCGTCGATGAGGCCGCGCTCCAGCTCAAAGCGGAGCATGACGTGGAGGTTGTAGGTCACCTCATCGGCCTCCACGCGGATGAGAGAGGGCTCCACCCGATTGATGGCGCGGTAGAAGGGCTCCAGGGTCGCGTCGCCGAGCGCGTCGGGGAAGGCGTCTTTTAGCTTCGGGAGGTAGTGGCGCCAGAATGGGCGGCTGCGGCCCACGTGGTTTTCCCAGAGGCGCGCCTGCGACTCGTGGATGCTCAGTGACGTGCCTTCCCCGAGGGGCGTACGGTCGAGCGCGGGATCGATGCCCTGCTCGTAGAGCCCATGCCCGGCTTCGTGGATCGTGGAGAAGAGGGCCGATGCCACGTTTTCCTCGTCGTAGCGCGTGGTGAGACGCACGTCGGTCGGCGAGAAGGCGGTAGTGAAGGGGTGCGCCGACACGTCCTGCCGTCCGCGGTCGAAGTCGTAGCCGAAGTCTTCGATGACCGACCGCCCGAACGCCTGCTGCGCAGACTCTGGGTAGGTGCCACGGAGAATGCTGTTATCGATCTGCGGGGCATCGTCAATGGTGTCGACAATCGGGACGAGGTCGTCGCGCAGGGTGTCGAACAGCGACTCGACCTCTTCGGTGGTGCGGCCCGGCTCGTACTCGGTAAGCAGAGCGTCGTACGGATCGTCCTCGTAGCCGATGGCCTCAGCCTTTTCCACCGAGAGGTTCACGAGCCGCTCCAGGTGCGGGGCGAACTGCGAGAAGTCGTCGTTCCCCCGGGCCTGCTTCCACGCCTGCTGAGCCTGTGACGTGGCCTTCGACAGCTCGGCGACGAGCGACGACGGCACGCGCACGGCCCGCTCGTAGTCGCGCCGCGCCACGCGCACGAGGGCGGCGTCGGGATTGAGCCGATCGGGATCGTCGAGGGCGTCTGCCGCCCGGTCGATCAATTCGCCGGTCTCGTCGGCCACGAAGCGTTCGTGGGCCGTCGACTGGAGGGTGGAGAGCTGCTGGGCGCGGGCCTCCGCGCCGCCGTCCGGCATGTACGTCTTCTGGTCCCAGGTGAGCACTGCGGCAGCGGCCTTCAGGTCTTCGATGGGGGCGAGGTGGTCGCGAAGGGCGTCGACAGGGGCGGGCATGATGGGGAAGGTAGTTCAGAGAGCAGTGAGGAGGAAAAACGAGAGGACTGTGGCCTGGTGCCGGGACGGCCCGGGAAAATGGATCGAATCGGGCGAATCGAATGCCCGCTGGAGCCGTTGCCCGTCGGGAGAAGAGTAGACGCGAGTCGGTTCGACGTGCTTCCTTCTCGCTCCTCCACGTTCCGATGGCCAACGACCGTTCAGATTTCGATCGATGGGGGCTGCGGCGCACAACCCTCGCGCCGGCTACGGACGATCGATTCGACGTGCCGCTTCGCGGCATCAATGTGGGACCGGCTACGCGATGTGCGCACTACCACGGCCCGCGGGACATCATTGCGATTCGCTTTCCGTGCTGCAACGCGTTCTACCCCTGCTTTGCGTGCCACAAGGAAACGACCGATCACGAGGCGCGGCGATGGTCCACAGATCGATTCCACACACCAGCGGTCCTGTGTGGGGCGTGTCAGGCGGTCCTCACCATTCAGCAGTACCTGGATGCCGATCACACGTGTCTGTCGTGCGGGGCGGCCTTCAATCCCAACTGCGCCCGGCACTACGGTCGCTACTTTGAGGTGCGCTGAGTGTCTCATTGCGACCGCATTAGCGCAACAGGTCGTCCCATTCCAGAAGCTCCGGGACACACGCTGTTTTGTTACCCGCATTGGTTTCCTGGTGGCCGCTGAGCCTGAACGGCTCCATTCCGCGTCCGTCAAACTGACTCAAGCATCCTGAGATGACGATCAGATCCAGCCCTTCAATAAGCGTTTTGCCATGATTACTGCGACGATCGGGCGACGGGGACAACTGACGTTGCCGAAAGAAATTCGGGAGGCACTGGACCTTGAGGAGGACCAGCGGATCGCGTTCGTGAAACGCGGCGGATCAATCTCCATGCTTCCGCTCAACGAGTCGCCCTCCGATCACTACGGGTCGGTTGAGGTGGAGGGCCCGTAAGATTTTGATGCCCTCCGTGCCGAAGCGCGTTGCCTGAAGGCTCAGGAGCGCGCACGAACCGATGACTCCGAATTCTGCTGAGGACGAGGTCTGAGGGCACCGAGGTCGGCCTACTACGACCGCATTGACCGCGGGAGCAGGGCGCGCTCCAGCCCCTCCATCAGGGCCAGCGC
>CAZBIB010000230.1:0-4966 GCA_964491575.1 uncultured Salinivenus sp.
GATCAGGACTCGATTTTCGCTCCATCAATTCTCGCTCTCGCTGTCCGATCCAAAACCAAAACAGACTCGAAGAGTGGGAACCGTGATGGGCAGATGCCAAACGAAAGTGCGAAGAGGAAACCACCGACGGGCTCCCGTAAGGTAACTCCGTGAATACGGAGCCATGAAACCAATTCCGAGGAACTGCAAGCAAGGTGACGGGTGGACACCACACATCAACACGCGTCATCACGTAGTGTCGCTCAGCCGAGTAGAGAGGTCTCTCCTCGTTGCCGGGTCGCCACCCAGAGGTGAGGCATCTCAAATACAGATAGGTACAGCTACATGCAAAAGGGCAAGCTCAAGTTTTTCGATACCTCCCGCGGATTCGGCTTTATCGAGCCCCTGGACGGGAGTGAGGACGTATTTCTCCACGCAAACAACATCTCGGGTATGACCTCCGGCGGCGACCTGCGGGAAGGCCAGACCATCGAGTACGAGACCGAGGAGACGGAAAAGGGCCTTAGTGCCCTCAACGCCTCCCCGGCCAAAGAAGAGACCAATGGTGCGTTCTAAACGGCGCCCAGTGCGTCAAAGAATTCCTGAGACGCATCACCATTTGGTGACAGATGCAACGGCTCGCTCCGATTTCGGAGCGGGCCGTTTCTGTTTGGAGGCGTCGTCCTGGTGAGGGTCCGAAGTAGGGCGGAGTTGATTCCGATGAGGTTCCTCCCGTAGCTTACTGGAGCGTCGACTCTGCCCGATTGTCCCCGGTGTCATGGTTCCCTCCCGCTGTTTCTGGCTCACCGTTCTTCTGCTCGTCTTTTCGCTCGGAGTGGGGAGCAGAGGTCCGGCGCAGGCCCAGTCCACCACAGTCCTCCGCGGAGGACAACTCTTCGACGCCACCGACACGACGCTCGTGCAGAATCCCGGGCTCGTCATCCGCGCCGGGAAGATCGTGGGTCGCGGCGCGACGGAGCTCGACACAACCGGCGCCCGCATCGTCCAGCTCAACGCCGATCAGGTCATCCTGCCGGGCTTCATCGACCTGCACGCTCACTACGCAGTTGACTTCTTCGACGAGGGGCGGGTGGAGGAGACGGAGGGCTACCCGCTGCTCTACCTCGCCAATGGCGCGACCACCACGTTTACCGCTGGGGAAATGCAGCCGAAAAAGATGCGCCGCCTCCGCCAGGCCATCAGTCGCGGCGACCGCATTGGCCCTCGCATTCTCACATCTGGCCCGTACTTCGGCAGGGCCCGACCGGGATGGGACACGACCCGCACGCCCGCCAGCATCCGAAAAGAAGTCGACCGCTGGGCCGCCCGCGGGGTGGGTCACTTCAAGGCAAAACGGATGCAGGCGGAGTTGCTCCGCGCCCTTATCGATCAGGCCCATCGGCACGGCGCCACCGTGACGGGCCACCTCGGGTCCGGCTACGAACAGAGCGTCAATCCCCGTACCGCCATCAACATGGGCATCGACCGCATCGAGCACTTCCTGGGCGGGGACCAGCTGCCGGCCAGCGCCCCGGCGTACGACTCGCTCCCCACGGCCACGCCTGACGAGCCGGCCTTCGACCGCATTACCCGGCACTTCCAGGCGCACAACGTTTACTTCGACGCCACCATCTCGGCCTACGGCTACTACGGTGATCGCGAGTCCGAGGTCTACGCCGACTGGCCGAATGCCCAACAGTACTTCACGCCCTATCTTCGGTCCGTCCTCAGCGAGGAGGACTACCAGGAGCCCATCCCGCGCTTCCAGCAGATCTTTGAGCTGAAGCTTGACCGCATCAAGGCCTTCTACGAGGCGGGGGCCGGCGACCTCATCACGCTGGGCACCGATCATCCGAGCTGGGGCGAGTACATGGCGCCGTTCGGCGTACACCGGGAGATTCAGTCGTTCGTGCGGGCGGGGATTCCGGAGGCCGCAGCGCTGCGCATTGCTACGATCAATGGGGCGCGGGCCGTCGGCATGAGCGACCGGCTCGGCACCGTGGAGGTGGGCAAGTGGGCGGACCTGTTCGTCGTCCGCGGCAATCCGCTGGAGGACATCCGCAACGCCCGAAACGTCGAATGGGTGATGGTGCGGGGGGAGCTGCACAGGGCCGAGGCTCTTCGCGAGGCGGCCCGCGGCACGGTGGGGCCGGAGAGCGCGGCGGAGGCGGAAGCGTTTCGGCCGGGTCGGTAGGTTGGCGGGCCACCTCACGCAGTGACCTGGAGCGTTCCGGAACGATCCGCAGCGTCCAACCAGCCTGGGCCCAGGAACGTACCTGTCCCGGAGAGCTTCCGTCCTAGCGCTTCCGGACGCAACGATCGACTCCGATGCTGGACTCCCTCGTACCGTCGACAACCACGCTTCGGGAGGCGCGGCCCGGGATTATGTCCATGCTGCCCCCCGACGCGGAGGGCGCGCCGTATGACTCTCGCGCCGCGGCCTACGACCGGGTCGTGGGCAGTACGCTCTACAATCGTCTGATCTGGGGTGCCTCCACGGACCTTTATCGTGCCTTCGCGCGCCGGGCCGTCGCTTCGGGAGACGGGCCGCTGCTCGATGCGGGGGCCGGGTCCGCCGTTTTTACCGATCGGGCCTACGCCGACACCGACCGCCCGCTGATCCTCGTGGACCGGTCGCTCGGCATGCTCGAAGCCGCCCGGGACCGGATTGCGAAGCGTGCGGGTGGATCGCTGCCGGCGTCCGTCACGCTCCTGCAGGCGGATGCGAATGAGCTGCCCCTCCGCGACACGTCCTCTCCATGGGGATGCTCCACCTGTTCGACGACGTGGCGGGACACGTCGGAGAGCTCGATCGGGTCCTCGCGCCGGGCGGAACGCTGTTCGTGATGAGTTTGGTGGCCGAGCAGGGGCCTGGATGCTACTATCTCAGGCTGCTGCACAAGGCGGGGGAGGTGGCCCCACCCCGGACGTATGACGAGATTCGGCAGGAGGTGGCTTCGGTACTCGGTTCGGAGATCGAGGGAGAGCGGGAGGGATGCATGACGTTCCTCGTGGCCCGGGCGGCACGTGAGGATACCGCGTCATAGATCTTGTTCTAGGCTCTCGACCCCTCCGTCGGTGTCGTTCTCATCGTCGGACAGCCACTCGGCCAACACTCCTCCAAGCACTCAATCGCCGCCACCCAGTGGTTGGGCAGGTCCAGTTCTCGAAACCCACACCCTGCTCGTTGGGAGCCTCCGCTCCCGACCACTTAGGCGAAGCTCCACCCCAGGTAGCTGAGGCTTGCCGTCTCAGGCTCTTTCCTCATCCAGCACCTGTGGGTCCACCGCTTCGTCCGAATTCGCATTGCCCGTCTGGCCATCGATAAGCGTCGCGTCCTCCCGCAGGTGCACGACGCGCTGGGGAAACGGAATGGTGATGCCGGCCTTCTCAAAGCGAGCCAGGGCGAGCCGATACACGCGGTTTCGGACCGCTCGCTTCCCCCGCGGACCGTCGATCCAGACCAGCACCTGGAGCATCACGGCGCTGTTGCCCAGCGAGGCGACGTTGACCTCCGGCGTGGGCGTGGAGAGCACCCGGTCGATCCCCGCGATGATCTTGTGCAAAATCTCCGTGGCACGGTTCAAGTCGGCTCCGTACGCCACCCCGATCTGCATCTCGATCCGCGTCTTTTGCTCCGGGAGCATGTGGTTCACGATCACCTCTTTGCCGAGCACGTCGTTCGGAATGAGCACGATCTCATTGTCGCGGGTGCGGATCACCGTCTTGTGGAGGTTGATTTCGAGCACGTCGCCGATGTAGCCTCCCACCTCAATCCGGTCCTCGACCCGGAAATTCCGATCGGCCGTAAGCGTCACGCCAGTGAGCACATTCGAAAGGATGGTCTTGGCCGCCAGGGCTACGGCCAATCCCACGATGCCCAGCGAGGCGAGAAACGCCGTCACCTGAATGCCCAGCGCCCGCAGGGCAATCAGCAGGCCCGCCATCCAGATCACGTAGACGGCAGTCAGGTCCAGGATCCGGATGACCCGTTCGTCAATGTCGGTGTCCGTTCGCTCGGCGAGGGGCAGCCCGTATTCCCGGATCAGGTTCTTGACCAGGCTGGCGAGAATCCACGTGCCAGTCACCACGAGGACGGCGCGCTGCGCCCCTTCCCACTCCCCAAACTGCTCGCGCACGCGGGGCAGGCGGTACAGGGCATAGTTCACCGACACGAGGGCCACCATCACGCTGAGCGGCGGTCCCACCACTCGCAGAAACAGCCCATCGATTTGGAAGTGACCGCGATCGGCCCAGGTCCCGAGCCATTGGAAAAAACGGTAAAGCAGATACGCACCGAGGCAGCCCGCCGCGACGATGACGAGGGAGATTAGGACGGCGTTGACAGACACGCTTTGCATGGGCGGAAAATCCGACTGGGAAGGGAGAGGAAGGTAGATATAAAATAATACAAATGATTGGAAAGAAAATCCTCCTCAAGACAAAGAGGGCTGGCGGGATCTCAAAAAGATCGACCGTATCCACGGCTTCCAAGCCTCTCCGTTCCCATTCGGGGCCTGAAAATAGTCCCTTGCGCGGGGATGTGACCAAGCAGCTCTGGACACGCAGGGACCAGGGGGCACGCAAGTGGGAGCTTCTTACTCCGCCTCGTCATCGGAATCGTTCTCGGACAGCACCTCCTCCTTCACCCTCTCCAGGGAGTCGAGGGCCGCCTCTCGCTCGTCCGGCAGGTCTGGGTTCTCGAAGACCACCTCTTTGATCGCCCCCAGCGCCCGGTTCTCTGGGCCCTCCAGTCGCTGCTGCATCGCTTCGAACAGCTCGCCGCGGCGGAGGGCCTCGTCCTTGATCTCCATGAGGTAGTCGAACGCGGCATCGTGCTCGTTAGGGATCTCGCCGTCGAGGATGGCCTCGCGGATCCACGTCTTGGCGATGCCTACAGCCACTCCCTCGTCAATGTCGAGCGTCTCCATGATCTCGTAGCCGTCCACCGGCGGCTCGAAGTTGCGGAGGCGGTCCTTCTCCTCCA
>CAZBIB010000231.1:0-4889 GCA_964491575.1 uncultured Salinivenus sp.
GGCCAGTGGTCAATCTGCACAGTTTCTCGCGCTGAATACGCTCTGCGAGCACGGCGACAATATTGTCTCGACGAGCTATCTGTACGGGGGAACGTATAACCAGTTCAAGAACTCCTTTCCCCGTCGTGGGCTCGACGTTCACATTGCCGACGGCGACGACCCCGACTACATCGAGCGCCTGATCGACGAGAACACGAAAGCCGTCTACCTGGAGACGATCGGCAACCCCCGCTTCAATATCCCCGACTTCGAGCGGATTGCCGACATTGCGCACGACCACGGCGTGCCCCTCGTCGTCGACAACACGTTCGGCGCGGCAGGCTTCCTGTGCAAGCCCATCGAGTACGGAGCCGACATCGTGACGGCCAGCGCTACGAAGTGGATTGGCGGGCACGGCACCACCATCGGCGGCGTGCTCGTGGACGCGGGCACCTTCCCCTGGGACAACGGCCGCTTCCCCGAGTTCACGGAGCCGAACCCGAACTACCACGGCCTCCAGTTCTGGGAGACGTTCGGCCCAGACGGCGTGCTCGACACCAACGTGGCCTTCGCCATGCGCGCCCGCGTGGAGGGGCTCCGCGACTTCGGCCCGGCTCAGAATCCCTTCGGTTCGTTCCTTCTGCTACAGGGTCTCGAAACGCTTTCCCTGCGCGTACAGCGGAGCTGCGACAACGCGCTCGACCTCGCCCGGTGGCTCCAGGCGCGAGATGAGGTGTCGTGGGTCAGCTACCCGGGACTAGAGGATCACCCCTACCACGAGCGCGCCAACGAGTACCTGGAAAACGGCTACGGCGCGGTGCTCGCCTTCGGCGTGGAGGGTGGCAAGGAGGCCGGGCAAGGCTTCGTGGAAAACACCGAGCTGGCCAGCCACCTCGCCAACGTGGGCGACGCAAAGACGCTCGTCATCCACCCCGCCTCCACCACGCATCAGCAGCTCACGGAGGAGGAGCAGAAGGCCTCCGGCGTGGAGCCCGACATGGTGCGCGTGTCGGTCGGCATCGAGCACATCGACGACATCAAGGCGGACTTCGATCAGGCATTCGCGGCACTTCCGACGCCCGCTGCCGCGTGATCGGAGCGTGATTCGTGAAGCGTGAAACGTGAGAGGCGGTTCCTCCTCACGCATCACGTATCACTCTTCATGCAGTTCGCGCCTTCCCTTCTGCTCGCACCGACGTGTTCATTTCCGCCCTTCTCCAATGCCACACACCCTCACCCTCCCTCAGTTCACCCTCGAAAATGGCACAACGCTCCGAGATGTGCCCGTGGCGTACCAGACGTGGGGCACGCTCAACGCGACGGGCGACAACGCCGTCCTCGTGTGCCACGCTCTCACCGGCAACACGGACGTGGCCGATTGGTGGGACGGGCTCTTTGGCCCGGGCTGTGCACTGGATCCCACGGACGACTTCGTGGTGTGCCTGAACGTGCCGGGCTCCCCCTATGGCTCCGTTGCTCCGGTGACAACCGATCCAGACGCAGGCGCGCGCTATGGGCCAGACTTCCCAGCATTCACGACCCGCGACACGGTGGCGCTGCACCGCCGCGTGCTGGAGCGGCTCGGGGTGCAGCAGGTGGCCTGTGCGATCGGCGGGTCGATGGGCGGGATGCACGTCCTGGAGTGGGCCTTCGAGACGACCGACGGCGGGGCGCCGTTCGTGCGGTCGCTCGTGCCCGTCGCCGTCGGCGGACGCCACACGGCCTGGCAGATCGGGTGGGGCAAGGCACAGCGGCAGGCTATCTTCGCTGATCCGAAGTGGCAAAATGGCGAGTATTCGCCGAACGATCCGCCCACCGAGGGCCTGGCCACGGCCCGCATGATGGCGATGGTGTCGTACCGGTCCCAGCCGTCGTTCGAGGGGCGCTTTGGGCGGGACGTTATGCCCGATCGGGAGGGCACGACGTACGCCGTGGAGAGCTACCTGCGCCACCAGGGCGACAAGCTCGTCGGCCGCTTCGACGCGAACTGCTACGTGGCCCTCACGCAGCAAATGGACACGCACGACGTGGCCCGCGGACGCGGTGACTATCAAACAGTGCTGCGCTCAATCGAGCAGCCGACCCTCATCGTGGGCATAGACTCGGACGTGCTCTATCCGCTCCGTGAGCAGCGTGAGCTGGTGGAGCATCTGCCCCGGGCCACTTTGGAGGTTCTGTCCGCGCCGCATGGTCACGATTCGTTTCTGATCGAGCTCGATGCCCTTAACGACCTCGTTGCTTCCTGGCGAATGGAACGGGATGCGGCGCGATCGTCGGTGGCGGCGTGAGTGCGTAAGATTTCGACTTCTCATGAGCGATCATTGCACCTCCTCTTCCTTTCCAAGCCCCGACCGCCCAATCCGCGTCCTCAAGTTCGGCGGGACGTCCGTTGGGACGCCCGAGCGCCTGCGGGACACGGTCCGCGTAGTCCAAGAGACCGTGAGAAGCTGTCGCCCGGTGGTCGTCGTGTCGGCCGCCGCGGGGGTGACGGATCTGCTCGTCGAGGCGGCGGACGCGGCGCCGCACTCCACGGCGGCCGCCGCTACATGGAGGGAACATGTTGGAGCCCGCTACCGGGCACTGGCCGAGGACACAATTGGGGGTGAGGCGCTTCGAAGGCGGTACGAGTCGAACCTTCAGGCTCGACTGTCGGCACTGGAGCGAGTATTCGGGGATCCCGTTCCACGGCGCTCGGCCGCCCGGGACACGGTTCTGGCCGTCGGAGAACGCCTAATGGCCCCGCTTCTCGTCGCCGTTCTTGCCGATGCCGGCTGTCAGGCGCAGGCTGTCGACGCGGCCTCGCTCATCCGTACCGACGCTACGCACGGAGCGGCGGCCGTGAACGGCCCGGGTACTCGTGCACAGATCCGACACTGGTGGACACGGTGGGACGACAGGATTCCCATCGTGACGGGCTTCATCGGAAGTACGGTTGAGGGCGTTACGACGACGCTGGGGCGAGGCGGAAGCGACTACTCCGCTGCGCTGCTTGCCCGCGGACTTGAGGCCGGGCGCATGGAGCGGTGGACGGATGTGGAGGGTCTCTACACGTCCGACCCGACGAAGCATGACGACGCCCAACGGCTTTCATGCCTCCAGATGGAGAAGGCTCGGGTCTGGGCGAAGGAGGGGCGGCTGGGGCTGCACGCCCGGACGCTCGATCCGCTGGCCGCGGCGGGAGTTCCCCTGCACGTCCGCTGTACACGTCGCCCGGAGGCGCCGGGCACGCGCGTCGTCCCTGCCGTCTCGCCCCATCGCCGTTGACGCGCATCTGCGCTGTCACGTTGACCACTGTCGGGTTGAACGAGTCTCCCTGCTTCCATGAATCCCTCTCCCTCGACCTCTGTCCGATCCTCCTCCCAAACCGACGTTCGGGGAGCTGCGTCCGTCTTTCTCTATCTGGCGGGTGTGGGGGCCGTCGGCTCCGCCTTCCTGCGGCAGCTCGAAAGCCTCTCCGATGCCCCCAGCCCCTCCCTTCGTCTCGTGGGGGCCTGTACCTCGCGCCGGAGCACGTGGAAACCCGCCGGGCTTGTACCGTCCGCTGCCCCTGCACACGTGGGCGACGGAGTCCCGCTGGACTGGGCCTCAGTTCGGACTCGGCTCGTGCAGGACGCTCCCCGTCCCCTCATCTTCATCGATGCGACCGGTAGCTCCGAGGTTGCGTCCCTCTACGGATCCCTGTTCCAGGCTGGCATTCACGTGGTCACCCCGAGCAAGCTTGCCAATACGCAGTCGCAGTCCACCTTCGACCGACTGCAGGCCACGGCTGCGGAGCAGGCGGTCCACTACCGCTACGAGACAACGGTGGGTGCCGGATTGCCCATCGTCCAGACCGTCGAAGACCTCGTCGACACGGGCGATCGTATTCGGTCGATTCGCGGAGCAGTCTCGGGCACGCTCACGTTTCTCTTTAGCGAGTTGCAGGACGGGACTGCCTTCGACGCGGCAGTGCAAACCGCAATGGAGCGCGGGTACGCGGAGCCTGATGTGCGCGACGACCTTTCGGGGGAGGACGTGGCCCGTAAGTTTCTCATTCTCGCCCGCACAATCGGACACTCGGTGGACCGGGCTGACGTGCACGTCGAATCGCTGGTGCCGAAGTCCCTAAGCGCGCTATCGTACGAGGCATTCCTCGAGCAATTGGACACGATAAATGAGGAGTGGCATCGGCGGATGCAGGCCGCCCGGGCCGAAGGGACTGTGCTTCAGTACCTGGGAGAGCTGTCAGGCGAGGGCATCGACGTAGGGGTGCAGTCTGTTCCCGAGAACGACGCTTTTGGGCGGCTTTCGGGACAGAACAACCTGTTCGAGATTACGACGGACCGGTACGCGGAGTCGCCCCTCATCGTCCGCGGACCCGGTGCGGGGTCCGACGTCACAGCGGCCGGGGTTCTGGCGGATGTGCTGAAGGTTGCCCAAGCGGTGGCGGACCGCTCGGGGTGAGAGCCTCCCTGTCCGGATGCGTCGTTGGGGTATGGAAGTGTGGGAGGATATGTCCCGACTACCGTCGGGGTGGACGTGTGGACGTACTTTGCCTCCAGCCGTCCACACTTCCGCACCTCCATGCTTCAGGATTCGGGAGGCGTTGCCCTGAGGAAAAAAGAACCCTCATTCCACCGTGGGTAGAAGGGAGTGTCGGGGGAAGGAGCAGAACAGTGCGGTCTAGGCTTTCGTCGAGGCCTGCGACGTGGCGGCCTTCCGCTTGAGGGCCGAGAGCCAGCGCGTGATGTCGATATCCTTGGGACACGATTCGTTGCAGTTGAAGATGGTGTAGCACTTCCACAGGCCGTCCGGAGAATCTACCACGTCGAGCCGCTCCTCCGCGCCGTCGTCCCGGCTGTCGAAGGTGTAGCGGTAGGCCTTGAGCATGGCCGCGGGCCCGAGGTAGTCCGGATCGGCCCAGGTGGAGG
>CAZBIB010000232.1:0-4880 GCA_964491575.1 uncultured Salinivenus sp.
GCGTTTCTCATCCAGGTAGAGCCGGACAACCGCCTCTCGTCTACGTTCCGGGGAACGGTGACCGTGCTCGACAGCGCCTACGCCCTGCTGGAGGCACGGCTCCGCCCTACGACCTCGCTGAGCACGTCGCGGGTGCTGAAGGGGGTCGACATCACCTTCGAACAGCAGTTCTCCAACTTCGGCGGGCCGTACTGGCTGCCGGTCGACTTCCGGGCGCGGCGCGAGCTCGACGTGCAGGTGTCGGCGCTGATCTCGTTCTCGAACGTCGGCATCCGGCAGGTGAGCCGCCTGAGCGACTACCGGATCAACGTACCCGTCCCCGACTCGCTCTACGAGACCGACGAGGAGGAAGCGGTGGTCCGCGCCGATAGCACGGTGGGCTTCCAGTCCCTGTCCAGCCTCGACACCGACACGCTCCGCGGGGGCGGTCCATTTGTGCCATACTCGCAGGCCGAGCGGACTGCCTACGCGCGCATCGACAGCACCGATGCAATTCAGAATGCGTTCGACCCCGGCGGGCTCGTGGGCTGGCTGCGGGATCTCGGGGTCGGTGGTGAGGATGGGCTGAGCATTGGCGGCGACGCGAACGAGGACGACGCGGAGAACGCGACAGAGTCCGACACGACGGAGGCCGCCAGCGACGAGGAATCTGAGGCGTTCTCGTTCATCGACTTTGAGGGCGGTCTGCCGATCCTTCGCTTCAACCGCGTGGAAGGAGGGCATTTCGGCCTGCGGCTCGACCTCGGCGTCGGACCGCTCGACGTCACCGGACGCGGCGGCTACAACACCGGCCCGTCGGGCTCCACCCGCTGGTCGTACGGAGGCGAGGGGACCGCGCCCGTGGCAGACGACACGGAGCTGGCCCTGAGCTACCACTACGGCATCGCCCCCCGCTACCGCGCCCACTCCCGCATAGTGCCTGTCTGGGCACGCCTCTCCAACAGCCTCTGGACGCTCGCGGGCGAACCGGACTACTTTGATTACCTCGGCACCGAGCGCATGCGGTTGACGGTGCGGCAGGACGTGGACGATCCCGACCTGCGCCTCGCCTTCCAACTCCACAACGAGCGACACTTCTCGGTCGCCAAAACGACCAGCTACAACGCGTTCGGTCGCACTGTCATCCAGCCCCCGAACCCATCTGTGCGGGAGGGCTGGTTGCGGTCGGTGGCGCTGACGGCCACGCTGGGCGACGAGGGACTGCTGGGCGTTCTTCCAGTCAATCGCGTGCAGGCCACCGTCGAGCACAGCGATCCGGGGCTGGCGGCGAGCGACTTCGACTTCACGCGGGCCGAGGTGGTGGCCGATGCTCGCATCGAGACCTTCTTCCAGCGCCGTCTGCTCCCGAACGCGCTGGACCTCCGAGTCGATGCCGGGGCATCTCTGGGGAACCCACCGCTCCAGCGCTTTGGGGTCATCGAGGCGAGCCCGCTACCCTACACCCCATTCGGGGCGCTGCGCACACTCGACGACCGCCCCTATCAGGGCGAGCACCACGTGGCGCTCTTCTGGGAGCACAACTTCCGCACCGTGCCCTTCGAGCTCCTCGGGTGGCTGGCGCCAGTCAATCAGGACCTCGAACTCATCGTGCACGGTGGGCACGGGCGCACCTGGATTGGGAACGACGCTCAGCAGCGGCTTCTCCGCCGTGGCGTGTTTCTCCGCAATACGGACGGAATCCACCATGAGCTCGGCCTCTCCATCAACGGCCTGCTCTACGACGCCCTCCGGCTCGACGTGACCAAACGGCTCGACGCTCCCGGTCTCAGCATTGGGGTGAGTCTGCTTCTATTTTTGTAAAGTTGGGAGCAGCCGTAAGGAAGCCCGTCAAGCGGCCTCTGAATCTTATACCATTGGGGAAGAAGGTAGCATTCCGCCCACGCCGCCAACGCCCACAACTTCATCGCGGCCCTTCCCGATGGCTACGACGCCGAGGTGGGGGAGCGACGTAAAGCTGAGCGGAGGGCAGCGACAGGGCGTGACCATCGCCTGCACCCTCTGCACGACGCGCGCCTCCTGCCAGTTTCGCGAGTTAAGTGCAGTGGACTTCTGATCACGGACAAGTCGTGGAGTTGTGAGTCTTTACCTTGCTCACAACCCCGCTTCGCAGTCAGCGCCTCATTCTTTAAAAAGAACTTTATCTTCGATACATTTTCCTGACAGCCTTCTTCGGAGAACTACTTCCCGGCTCACCTCCACTCCAGAGTAGAAGCCCCATTATGATTATAGGCATTCTCCTCGCTCAAGCTATAGCGTTCTCCGTTCTATCTGCCATCGTCGCCTCAAACAAGAACCGAGACCCTTTTGGATGGAGCACTCTCGGGTTCCTCTTCGGGTTGTTCGGTTTCATTGCGGCGATTGCCGTGGGCGAAGTGGAGCAGAGCACACGGTCCTCTCGAAGGGAGTCTACTGGAAAGAACCATCAGTCTTCCAGCAAACAGAAACGTCAGCGGCCAAGCACTCAGGAGTTCAACCCTGACGAGCATGAAAAGAAGTGCCCCGACTGCGCCGAGTATATCAAACTGGAAGCCCGAGTGTGTAAGCACTGCGGATACAGGTTCTCCGAAGAGGAAGTACAGCAGCAGATTGAGGAAGTGAAAGAGGAAGAAGTGGTATCCTCTTCTGGTGAACCTCCTAAGGCGGAGAACCCTAAAAAGATACGGGAAAAACTTTAGATCACTCAATCTGCCCCGTTGCGCAGCGCGTCCAGGGCCTCCTCCGTGGCGTCGTCCACGGGAAGGGCATCGACGCGCTCCAAAAGAGCCGCGACGGTCGTGCCGAACTGCCACGACACCGGAGCGTCCGGGTCCTTGAGGAGGTGGCGGTAGAGAAAAAGCGCACGTCCAAAGCACGCCCCGGCCTTTTCGGGCGCCGCTTGTTCGTCGTACGCCTCGCCCATCTGCTGGAGGGCCTGAGCCATCGATTGTGCCGCGTCGGCGACGAACTGTCCCTCGTCCCGGCACATCTCCAGCAGCGCCTCGGGCGGCAGGGTGCGCAGGTCCTCGGCCCGGCCGTCGAGATGCGTCTTGCAGGCCTCGTCGATGGCCCGCAGCGTCTCCTCGGGCTGCTCGCGATGCGACTGGCCGAGAAGCGACGCGATCGCCTTCGTAAACTGGCGGATCTGCCGCATGAGCACGTCCTGGTGAATCATGGCGGCGGAGCAAAGGATTTGAGAGGAACGCGTCTCCCAATAGAAAAGCGGCCCGTCCCCGCGGAGGCGGGAGCGGGCCACTTGGGGAGGAGGAGTAAGAGCGGAGAGAGAAAGGGCCTATTCGTCGTCCCCGTCGTATGAGAAGCTCTCCTGCACCGAGCGGTCCTGCTTGTGGACGACGAGCTTGCTGGGAACCTGCGCCTTGGCCGTCTTGCGGGCCGCGCTCACGGCATCCTTCTTTGTGTCGTGCGTGCTCGCGGGGTCGTCCTCGCCCTCAATCGTGACGATCCAGCCCTCGTCGCCGGGCACCACGTGCAGCACCCGCGCCTCCACGGCCGTCTGCTGAGCGTCGAGCATCGCCGACAGGGCCTCAAGCTTCTCCGACAGCTCGCCCACGCGGCGGGAGAGGTCGCGCACCTCGTCGCGCATCGGCACGCCAATCTGGCCGAGCGTGCCGCTCAACGTGTCCGACACCGCCTTCTCGACCGACTTCGTGGCGTTGTCAAGGCGCTGGGTAACGTCCTCGGTGAACGCCTCCTGTCGCTCGCGGAGGCTCTCGGTTGCGTCCTCAATCTGGTTGCGGCGCGCGTCTTCGTAGCGCTTGCCGCGCTCAACCAGCGTTTCAAAGACCTTGTCTCCCTCCTCTTCGAGCCGCTCCAGGGCCCCGAGCCCGGCGAGCCAAACCTCACGGGCCCGCCCCGTCACCTCGTCGGGAAGATTTTTCAGGGCGAAGCCCTCCCGCTCCCCGCTCGGCGTCTTGTCGTTCTTGGACGTCATGACAGTTCTCAGAGGGTTGGTGTGTGGACCTATCGAGAGAAAATTCAGGAACGGAAGTCCGTCCATTACAGATATAGTAATAACGCAGCGCGTCATCGGTTCCGGAGGATGACGCAGCGCGTTACGAATTCGGAATGTGGAGAAACGGACCGGACTCTAGGGACGGAGACGAACCACGCCGCTGCGACAGGTGGCTCCGCACGCTGGCAGATCTGTGAACCGTGACGCGTGACGTTTTTTCCTCCTCTCGCTTCACGTGTCACGGATCCCGAGTCTCCCTGCCATCCTGTCAGATCGTTTCCTGTTGGTATACTTTTCGACGGGAATAATGAGTGAGCAACGCGGAGGCAGTCCCGTTGAGATGCCGCGATGTCTCGCGTTCGGGGCGGCGTCCCCGTTGCTTCCTTTTTCTCGATGGACCAGTCAAGATTGCAATTTATGAACCTGCAGAAATTTACTGTCAAGGCCCAGGAGGCCATCCAAAAAGCGATGGAGCTTGCGGCCTCCAAGAATCACCAGGGCATTGAGCCGCCCCACTTGCTGGAGGCGTTCCTGAGCGACCCGGACAGCGTGGCCGTGTCGATTTTGCGGCGCGTGGGGGCGAACGTCGATCGCCTGCGCAAAGAGGCCGAGGAGGCCATGGAGTCGCTACCCACGGTGACGGGCGCGAGTGCCGGCGACCAGTACGTCGGCGAGGAGCTGAAGAAGGTGTTTGATCGCGCCCGCGCCGAGGCGGACGTGATGGACGACGAGTACGTGTCGACCGAGCACCTGCTCATCGGCCTCGTCGAGGGAAAGAACGAGGTCGGGCAGGCCCTGCGCGACCAGGGCGCCTCGAAGGACTACGTAATGGAGGTGCTCGAAGACGTGCGCGGCGGCCAAGGCGCCGACGACCCACACGCCGAGAGCCGCTACGAGGCGCTCGACCGATTTGCCCAGGACCTGAACGAGA
>CAZBIB010000233.1:0-4875 GCA_964491575.1 uncultured Salinivenus sp.
GGACAGCGATGAGGCCCGCAGTGCCAGCGCCCAGATAGGCGATCGGGCCCGGGGCTACCTCGCCCCCCTGTTGCATGGCGAGCGCCACGAGGATGCCCGACGCAATCCAGGCAACGAAGTGGCCGAGGTACATGCCGAACGCACTCAGGAAGCCGTACGTCCACTTCTTCGCGTAACGCAGGGTCGAGAGGTCGCCCATCCCGATGTGGTGGCCCATGTTGGTAAACCAGGAGAAGAACATCACGTGCCAGAACGTGAACTGCACGCGGCCCTCGGCCGGCTCGCCGGTCCAGATTTTTTCGTTGGCCACCTCCCAGAATTCCCCGAGCGACGACATCCCGAGCTGCGGCAGGGCCGCGACCCCGCAGGCCACGAAGATCAGAAACAACCAGGGGGAGGCCAGCTTGCCGAAGTAGGTGATCTTCTCGAAGCCGAGAATGGCGAGCACCGTCACGACGCTTCCCACGAGGAGGACCGTCACGACCCACCCCACGCTGTTGGGGTAGAGCGCGTTGAGCCCGGGCATGGCCATGTCGAACGGCATGCCCACGGCGGTGGCCGCGACGGAAATCATCGACCCCGCCAGGAAGCAAAACATGAGGGCATTTACGATATTGTAGACGAAGAGGAGGCCCGGCCCGGCGATCTTGCGGAGCTTCCAGTAGAGGTTGAGGCGGGTGCCCGTCGCAATTGGGGCGCAGAGAAGTGCCCAGGAGAGAACGGCCAGGAAATTGCCCACCAGCAGGCCCCACAGAAGATCGGCCGCCGCCACGCCGTGCGCGACGAAGAGCGGTCCGATGACAAACTCGGTCCCCGCCACGTGCTCGCTGGCGAAGAGCCCGATGAAGTTGCTCGGGCCCTCGAGATTGTCTTCAGAGACCGGCTCGCGGTCGAACTCCTCGATAGCATCGAGCCGTTCAGCAAGGGTTTGGGGCTCGTTTGATGCCATAACGTAAATCAGGACTCGCCTGGGCGAAGGACACGTTAAGAAAGAAACGTCTGCTTCAGATCTTCGATCTTCTGCTCCGCCATTGGCACCATCTCCCCGAGTGGAATGCTATTTGATCAGCGATCGAGCACTGAACTCGGCGACCTCCAGGCGATCGAACGTCTCCAGCAGGGACTGGCCGGTGACCACGAGCGCGTCGTTCTCGATGAGCACGATGAGTGTCTCCCCTCAAGGAGAAAACCATCGGCGAGTGCTGCTTGGCGATAAAGGAGCCGAAGTGCTTCTGGAGAAGGTAATGAACCAAGTTCTGCAGGCCGAGATGGTCGAATTATTGAACGCTCACGACAGGAGCGTCCACCCCTTCGCTGTTGTCGATGCGAACCTCCTCCCCGCCCGGCGTCAGAAGCGTGACGTTCTCCATCGTCCAGTTCTGGGCGTGCTCGATGAACCCGGCCTCCTCCGCGACGATGGTGATGTTGCGCCACGTGACGTTTTGAAGCTTCCGCTCCGGTAGGCCCGTGGCGCTGAAGATCCGTCCCGCCCCGACGGCCTGCACGTCCTCGATGGTGATGTCCCGGAAGGTCGGAAGACCACGCTCAGGCGGCTTCACCGGTTCAAGCAGCGTCTTCCAGTGCTCGGGAATGTCCTCCTCGTCCATCGAGTCCGGAATCGAAGTGTAGCTGTAGCTCGGGTTCCAGTCAAGCGTGAACCTGAACGGGTCATCGACCCCGACCATTTCCATGTTGCGGATGAGAATATCCTCGACGACCCCGCCGCGGGTCTTGGCCGACTTGAAGCGCGCTCCGCGCGAGGTGCCGAGCGCGCGGTTGTCGAAGGCCACCACGTGCCGAATGTCGCCGGAGGTCTCGCTTCCAAAGGAGATCAGCCCCGCGCCGCGCTTCGCCAGGTTGTTGCGAATGAACACGTACTCGGTCGGGCGGTCCACGCGAAGCCCATCGGCGTCGCGCCCGGCTTTGAGCACGATGTTGTCGTCGTCGTTGTCGATGCTGGTGTTCTGCACGAGAACGCGCGTGGAGGAGTCAATGTCCACGCCGTCGGTGCTGGGCCCCTGATTGTCGCTGACTGAGATGCCGTCGACGGTCACGTGGTCGGAGTAGAGGACGTGGACGGTCCAGAAGCCCGACCGCTGCAGATCGAGGTTCTCGACGGTGACGTCCGAGGACTCCTCGATGACCATGAGGCGCACGCGCTTGGCATCGTAGTCGACGGCCCAGCGCAGGCCCTGCGGCTCGTAGACGTTGCGGCGCATGTCCCAGTACATGTCCCACCATTTCTCCCCGCGCCCGTCAATGGTGCCGCCGCCGGAGATGCGCACGTTCTCCTGCCCGTCCACGTTGATGAGGCCCGTCGGCCACGTCATCTCAATGCCGGCCACGCGGGTGGGGCGCTCCGGGTACTGATCCATGTCGTGGCTGCCGTAGAGCGTGACGTTTTCCCCGACACGCAGGTGCACGTTGCTCTTGACGAAGATGGCGCCCATGAGATAGCTGCCGGGCGCGAAAGTGACGGTGCCCCCACCCGCCTCCGCACAGTCGTCGATGGCCTGCTGGATGCCGCGCGTGGAGGTCGTGCTCGTATCCGCGACCGCACCATACTCGTTCACCCGGCAGACACGGTTGGCCTCGGGAGTCTGCCGGGCGCCCACGTCGTGCACCCATTCCGGCAGGTCGCCGGGGAGGTCCTCAGCCACACCCTGCGCCCGGATGGGACTGGCCATCAGCAAGCCACCGGTCAGGCAGGCCAGCGTGATTGCTGTCCACCACGCTCTCGCTGTGCTCAATTGCGGACTGCTCACCATCTCTTTGCTCGTTGTTTTAAGAACTGCTTCTGCGCGATCGTTACTCGCTCTTGTCCGTGCCGGACAGTGTTACAATGTCGTTGAGGTCGAAGAAGTGCGCGCTAGCCTCCTCAGCGGCCGCTTGCGCCCAAAGCCCGTAGCCCGGCCGGTTGCGCACGACCGTGCCGTCCGCGTTCCAGATGTTGCGCGGAATGGGCGAGACGATGATGGGCGTAGCACCTCGAGACTGCGCGTCGTTGACGTACTTGCGCATGTACCAGCTGCACGTGTGCACCGTCTCGGGGTCGCCCGTTTTCGGGTGGATAATGTCATACGTCTCGTCGCCTGTGCCGCGCTTTGTATCCGGCCTCGGGACCCACGAAATCTTCGAGCACGTTGTGATGCGCGCTCAGGTTCGGGCGCCCTATCGGTCCTCTTTCGTTATTGATCTGCTGAAAGGCTGCGTGTGTCCGCACCTCCCTGTCCTCATCGCCCGCAGAGGCAAGACTGAGCCCGATGCCATTCTGTCCTGACGGCCTCTGACAGGATCAGTCTGCTCAAGTGTTTGCACGCGATAAAGTTAAGGGTTACATTCGGCGATCGTGTAAGGGGTTCCGGCGAAAAATTAACAATGCCACCCTGTGCCCCGATTTTTCAAGGCACGAGACATCAACGTCAGATTCAACTTTCAAGGACACGAAGGCTATGCCGCCCCCCTTCGAGCCGCTTTCCGGAAGCCTTTCCCCAACCCTTTGAGCGTATGATCGCATTCCGAAGCGCCCCGGCCCGCAAGTCCGTCCGCCCGTACGCCGGGCGGATGTGGCTTTGCATCTCGCTTTTTTTGCTGGCTACGGTCGCTCCAGCTTCAGCGCAACCCACCGCGGCGGCGGACACGGTACTGCTGTGGCCGGAAGGTGCGCCGGAGGCCATTGGCAACGCGCCCGAGGACCGCCCCACGCTTACGATCCACCGCCCGCCGCCCGAACGGGCGACCGGTACAGGCGTGGTGATCTGCCCGGGTGGCGGCTACGCCGCGCTGTCACTGGAGAAGGAAGGCCACGAGGTTGCCCGCTGGTTCAACTCGCTGGGCATCACTGCCTTCGTGCTGAAGTACCGACTGGGACCGCGCTACCACCACCCGGCACAGATCCGAGACGCTCAGCGTGTCCTTCGTTACGTGCGTGCCCATGCGGACACCTTTGGCATCGCGCCCGACCATCTCGGAATCATGGGCTTCTCGGCGGGGGGACACCTGGCGGCCACCACCGCCACGCTCTTCGACCGTTCGTTCGGAGCGCCGCAGGACTCGCTACGAGCGTTCAGCGCCCGCCCCGACCTTCTGATCCTCGCCTATCCGGTCATCTCGCTTACTGAAGCGTACACGCATGAAGGATCGCGGCAGAGGCTCCTGGGCGACGACCCCGACGCCGAACTGCTTCAGTTGCTTTCGCCGGACCAGCAGGTCAGCCCGCGCACCCCGCCGACCTTCCTCTTCAGTACCGATGCGGATACCGGGGTGCCGCCCGAGAACAGTGTCGCGTTTTACCTAGCGCTCCGCGACGCCGATGTCCCGGCCGAGCTGCACGTCTACGAACGCGGGCCGCACGGAGTGGGCATGGCGGCCGACAACTTCGCGCTTTCCTCCTGGATGGACCGCCTGACCGACTGGCTGACCCTTCACGGATGGCTCGATCGTCCACCCGAGGCACGAAACGCTCCCGCATCGCCTGGTTCACGGTAACACTCGCGTTCGCATTTCCCTTGCCCTTCTCCTTCCATGATCCGAAAGGCCTTCAGGATGTCCGTGCACGAGGATCGTGTCGAAGAATACGTCCAGCGCCACAATCCCATCTGGGAGGAGCTGGAAACAGTCTTCGAAGCGCACGACGTCCACATCTACTCCATCTTCCTCGATCCCGACGACAGCCCCCAGAGCACCGACCTGAAGGAAGTCTTTCACCTTGACTGAATCTCGATCTACGCAGCACTATGAAGCGCAGCGCTCTTTGCCTTTTGCTGGCCGCCGTTCTTCCAGCGCTCGTGGCCGCCCCCGTCGCCGCGCAGCCCGCCCCCCTCGAATGGCCGGAGACCACGAACGTCCACGAACCGTGGACGCGCTGGTGGTGGC
>CAZBIB010000234.1:0-4861 GCA_964491575.1 uncultured Salinivenus sp.
TCGCCACCACCCTGCGCGACGGCTGGTTTTATCGAGGCGAGCACTCCGAGTACCTCGGCGAGCCCCGGGGCACGGATCCGGACCCGGTGGACCGCACGCAGTGCGTGGTGTTCATCCAGAACCACGATCAGGTAGGCAACCGCCCCACCGGCAACCGCCTGACCGACGACGTGTCGCTGGCCACGTACCGGGCACTCTCTGTTCTGATCTGCGTTGTGCAGGAGCTGCCGCTGCTCTTCATGGGACAGGAGTGGGCGGCGTCCACGCCGTTCCAGTTCTTTACCGACCACAACGAGGAACTCGGGCCGAAAGTGTCGGAAGGGCGCGCGGAGGAGTTCGAGGACTTCTCCGGTTTCGAGGGCGAGGTGCCCGATCCCCAGGATCTGACCACCTTTGAGCGCAGTATTCTGGATTGGGACGAGCCCAGTCGCCCTCCGCACGACGGCGTTCTGGCGCTCTACCGCGACCTCCTGGCCCTGCGCCCGAAGCTCGGGGACGAGATGCGCGTGAAGGCCCCGACCGACACGACGCTCCTGGTGGAGCGACCGCCCTTCTCTGTGGCCGTCAACCTGAAGAGTCAGGCGCAGCTGGATGCGTCCTCGGACCTCACGATGGTGCTCCACACCGAACAGAGCGGGTATACGGTCGACCCGCGCCCGCCCAGCTATACGGGCAACGCGGTATCGTTCTCTCGAGCCGGCGCGATCATTCTCGGGACCGAATAGCAGCACTTCCTTTTCCCATTCCGGTTTGTCCCATGAACGCGACCTACCGCTTCCAACTCACTCCCGATGTCGGCTTCGCTGAGGCTGAGGCGCTCGTGCCCTACCTGAAGCGCCTGGGCGTGAGCCACCTCTACCTCTCCCCCATCACCGAGGCACGACCCGGTAGCACGCACGGCTACGACGTAATCGACCACAATCAGGTCCGCGAGGACTTCGGCGGGCGGGAGGGGTTTGAGTCGCTCCGCGAGACGGCCGTAGAGGCGGGACTCGGGCTCGTGCTCGACTTTGTGCCCAATCACGCCGGTGTGGGGCCGGCCAATGAGGGGTGGCAGGACGTGCTCGCCTACGGTCGCCACTCGGCCTACGCGCACCACTTCGACATCGACTGGACGCCCCTCAAGCCGGAGCTCCAGGGCAAGATCTTGCTCCCCTTCCTGGGTGACACTTACGGCACGGTGCTCGACGACGGCGACATTGGCCTGTCCTACGACGAGGGCCGCTTCTACGCCACCTACTACGAGCACCGCTTCGCGCTGAACCCGCGCACCTACCCGCCGATCCTCGACGCGCTGCTTCCACAGTTCGAGCGGACCGACGCGTACTTCGACCTCCAGGAGCTGCAAGAGGCCTTTGCCGAACTCGAGCCGGACGCCCGCGAGCGGGCCGAGGCCCTGTGCCGACGCCTCGACGCCGTGGAGGTCTCATTTGGTGCGGAGACCCTGGATGACGCACTGGACCGGGCGGCCCTCCATGAGTTACTGGAGGACCAGCACTGGCGACTGGCGTACTGGAAGACGGCGGGGCGCGAGATCAACTACCGTCGCTTCTTCACCATCAACGACCTCGTGGGCCTCCGGATGGAAGACGAGGAAGTGTTCTGGAACACGCATCGCCTGCTCGGCGACCTGCTGGCGGAGGAGGGCGTGGACGGCGTGCGCATCGACCACATCGACGGCCTCTTCGACCCACACGAGTACCTCGATCGCCTGCGCGACTTGGGGGCCGACCGCATCTGGGTGGAGAAAATCCTGGCGCCCCGTGAGACGCTGCCCGAGGGCTGGCCGGTGGAAGGCACCACGGGATACGACTTTCTGAACGACGCGATGGGGGCGCTGCTGTACCCGGATCACGAAGAGGCGCTCCGCCGCACCTATCGCCGCGCCGTGCCCGATGCCCCGAGCTACGAGACCACCGTCTACCGCAGCAAGCTGCTCGTCATCGAGCAGACCCTTTCCAGCGAGCTGGCGCGACTGGCGTACGAGCTCGATCGGCTCTCGGAGGCCGACTATCACACGCGCGATGTCACGCTCGCGGCCCTGCGCGAGGCGCTCCGAGAGGTGGTTGCCGCCATCGACCGCTACCGCACCTTCCTGCCCTACGACCCCGAGACGGCTCGGGAGGTCATCGAAGAAGCCATCTACCGCGCCCTCCAGCGCAACCCGGCCACCGAGCCAACGGTCTACCAGTTCGTCGAGCGGGCCATCCTCGGAGAGCTACGCGAAGACCTGCACGACGCCCAGCGCGAGTGGGTGGGCCGCCTCCAGCAGTACACCGGTCCAGTGGCGGCAAAGGGTATCGAAGACACCGCCCTGTACCGCTTTGTGCCACTCGCGGCCCTGAACGAGGTGGGCGGCGAGCCCGATTCGTTTGGAGCGCACGACCACGCTGTCCATGCCCGCAATCGGTTTCGCGCACGCGAGTATCCGGAGGCCCTCCTCACCACGGCCACCCACGACCACAAGCGCGGGGCCGACACCCGAATGCGGCTCCTCGCCCTCGCGGAAGTGCCGGAGCGCTGGACCGAAGTCACAGAGGCGCTGTCGGAACTCGGCGAAGAGCATCGCGGTCCGCATGGCCCGTCGGAAAACGACGCGTACCTGTTCTACCAGATGCTGGCGGCGCTCTGGACAGACGCCCACGGCACGCCCCGCGATCCGGACGCACGGGAGAATCTGGCCGAGCGGCTCGCGGACTATATGGAAAAGGCCGCCCGCGAGGCCAAGCAGCAGACGAGCTGGATCAACCCGAACACGGACTATGAGGAGGACCTGGAGGCCTTCGTCCGTGGCGTCACGACCGACCCGGAAACGCCCGATGTCCTCAACGACTTTGCACGTCGCCTCGCCGAGGCCGGCTTCGCCAATCGTCTGAGCCAGCTGGCGATGAAGGGCACCGCCCCCGGCGTGCCCGACATCTACCGAGGCACCGAACTCGCCGACCTCTCCCTTGTGGACCCCGACAACCGCCGCCCGGTCGACTGGGAAGCCCGCCGAGC
This sequence comes from uncultured Salinivenus sp., assembly GCA_964491575.1. Lineage (GTDB taxonomy): Bacteria > Bacteroidota > Rhodothermia > Rhodothermales > Salinibacteraceae > Salinibacter. The sequence continues at coordinate 3,001 of CAZBIB010000234.1, forward strand.
GGCGCTCGACGACCTCGCTCCGTTGCTCGACGAGCCAAACGCCGAAGACGTGCGGGCTCTCTTCGAAGAGCCCGACCCACGTGCCTATCTCTACCTCACGGCGCGGCTGCTGCGGTGGCGCCGTGCCCATCCCAACCTCACGGCCGCCACCAATTACGTGGACCTTACGCCCGAAGGGGAAGGTGCAGAGAACTGGTTCGCGTTTGGCCGCTTTACAGGTACAGAGAACAATCCCGGCGCGGCCCTTCTCACTGTCGTGGCCCGCTATCCGCTCACGCGGAATCCTGACGCCTCGGTGACGCTTCCCCTTCCTTCCACGCTCGCGGGCCGGAGGTGGACGGATGTATTGACGGACACCTCTCTCGGCACGGGCGACGCTCTTGACGTGCACTCCCTGCCAACGGATCAGGGGGCGATCCTGGCTTCCGAGTAACCTGGCAACGTCCAGGCCGCGGTTTCCCCTCGTCGTCCAACTCGGGATCTCTCGCCTAAACGTTCCTCCTCCACAACAACACATCGCGCACCAATGATTGCTGTCACAGGAGCCACTGGAAACCTCGGTCGTCTCGTTGTCAATGATCTTCTTGACCGCGAGGTCTCCCCCTCGGAAATTGTCGCCGCCGTGCGCAGTCCTGAAAAGGCCTCCGACCTGGCCGAGCGCAGCGTGGAGGTCCGCGAGGCCGACTACACCAAGCCGGAGACGCTGGACGCTGCCTTCAAAGACATTGACCGACTGCTGCTCATCTCATCAAACGCGGTTGGGGAGCGCGAGGAGCAGCACAAAAACGTCGTCGATGCCGCGGAGGCCAATGGCGTCGAGTTCTTCGCCTACACCAGCATGCTCCGCGCGGACACCTCCCCAATGCAGCTTGCGTCCGAGCACGAGGCGACCGAGGAGTACATTCAGGCGTCCGATCTTTCCTTCACCTTCCTCCGCAACGGCTGGTACATCGAGAACTACACGGAGCAGCTCGACCAGGCCCTCGAACGGGGCGCATTCCTCGGCAGTGCAAGCAACGGACGCATCAGCGGAGCCACACGAGCCGACTACGCTGCTGCGGCAGCCACTGTGCTCACCGGCACGGGCCACGAGGAGGAAATCTATGAACTTGGGGGTGACGAGGCGTTTACCATGAATGATCTGGCCGAGGAAGTGACCAAGCAGAGCGGCACGGAGGTTGTCTATCGCGACCTGTCTCCCGCAGAATACGAGCGAGCCCTCGTCGAGGCCGGTGTGCCTGAAGCCCAGGCAGCCGTCTTTGCCGACTCGGACCGGGGCATTGCAGAGGGCCACCTCTACACTGAGAGCGACGATCTACACCAGCTCATCGGCCGCCCCAGCACGCCGCTGGAAGACGCGGTGGCCGACGCCCTCGAAGCGCGCTGAGACCCGACGGCGTCGCTCTCATTGATGCAAAAATTCAACTCTCTGCGTTTGTGAACGCCTACGCTGTCATCATCCTCGGCGCCCTGCTCGCCGAGTACGTGCTGAGTCTCGTCTCGGACCTCCTTAACCTCCGCCACCTCCAGCCGGAGTTGCCGGAGGAGTTTCGCGACACGTTCGACGAGGAGGAGTACGAGCGCGCCCAGGAGTACACCCGCACGCGAACCCGATTTGGTCTCCTTTCCTCAACATTTGGCCTGGCCGTGCTCTTGGCCTTCTGGTTTGCAGGTGGATTCGAATGGCTCGATACCCTCGTGCGCGGCTGGGGCTTCGGGCCGATCGTCACGGGCCTGTGCTACGTCGGCCTGCTCGTGCTTGGGCGCGGGGCGCTCTCGCTGCCGTTTTCGATCTACTCGACGTTCGTTATCGAGGAACGCTTCGGCTTCAACGAGACGACGCCGAAGACCTTCGTGCTCG
>CAZBIB010000235.1:0-4854 GCA_964491575.1 uncultured Salinivenus sp.
TAGGTCGACGGAGCGCAGACTATCGTATGAGGTTCTCCTTGCGCCTCCCAAACCTCGTACGGCCCGTTCCCCCACGGACATCGGGGAGAACGGGCCGCAGCAAGGATCAGTGTAGAAACCACCCTCTTCGAAATCGACGGTGGAGGGAGAGGAACTCGATCAGTTAGAGCCCAACGAAAAGAGGAGTCCCCCGGAGAGACCAAACCGATCAATGTCGCCGCCGACGCCAACATTGAGTTCGACAAAGGGAGAGACCGCCCCTGCACTGAATTCAATCCCGCCCACGAGATTGAGAGCAGCGTCAGTGTCACTGCCCCCTCCATCGATCGACGTATTTGTAATCGCAACGCCTCCACCTGCGTACGGCATAAACGACGGATTCTCCACGGGAAACGGGTACAGTGCGTTCAGATCAAGGGCCCAGATGCTATAGGGATCGTCGGCGAAGAAGTACGTGAAAGCTGCGTCTCCGTCGACCGGAACGTCGGGAATGGCCACACGACCATTCGCCCCGATCCCAATGTCTCCCCCTACATCCGAAATATCACCGAGGGAGACTGTGGCCCGGGGACCGAGTTTCACGTTCTGAGCGTGGGAGTTCAGAGGAATGGTTCCTCCTACGAAGAGCAGAATGGCAAAAAGTAGAGCAGATCGTTTCATGAGGGTTTTGAAAATGTTGAGAGGTATGCGCAGACGGGGGGCGGACGCTTCTTCACAGCGTCCGACCACACCTCATCTATCGATGCAAGGAATGTCAGGACTGCTAGTCACCCCAAGATGCCAATAATTTCCAAAATGTCAAGAACCACTAAATAATTTTGATCAGGATTCTTCCAGGAATATCTCTTCCCTTGATTCGGTGCGTTCCGATACTCCGTACTTCCACCACCACGATTCGCTCTCCAACATCCCAGATCACTAGCGCGCATGCACTTCCTGCATCCGTGAACGTCTATCATTATCTTTGCGGCCGAAGTCGTTTTCCCTGTCTCCCGCCCCCCTTCTCCTTCTGATGGTCCGACGCTTCGGTATTGCAGCCATTCTGCTCTTGGTGCTCTGTTCGATCGCGGTCCTTTTTCTCCCACAGTCCTCTTCCGCTCTCTCTACTCCCCATTCCCCTTCTCCGGAGACGATTCCTCTGCTCTCGGACACGACGCAGCTAGGCGTCGTCTGGACGCCGCCCTCCTCTCCCGACGCCGCCCTCCGCGAATTGGGCCGAATCGATAGCATCGGAGCCGCGGCCGTCCGACTGACCCGTCTCCCGTCTGACACCGTCGCGGCTCGGGCCGACACGCTCGGCCTCCGCCTCTACGTCGACCTGCCGGTCGACTACGTGCCGGCCCCGCACCTCCAGGACGCACTTGCTCGGGCCGCTCCCGTGCTGAAGCGCCTCAGAGCCCTCGCTCGCCAACACCCTTCCATCACGCACGTCGGACTCGCCCACGCCGCCGACACCACGGTGCCGACAGTCTGCGAGAGGCTGCGGCGATGGCACAATCGCGTCCGCAACTGGACCGTGTCGCTCCGCACCTACTACGTCACGCCGTTCGCCGCCGCGGCCGACCGCTGTGCCGATGCCGTGGATCAGGTACTGCTCGACGTGCGCGGCCACCCGGCCCCCATAGACCGATGGCACCGGTGGCGGTCCACGACGGCAACGGTGGGACTCGGCGCGGTGGGCACCTGGGTGCACCCCTCGGCCGCTTCGGGACTGCGGATCCCCCACTCCCCGGAGCGTCAGGCCCGGTACCTGGAACGAGCTCTCTCTCGCCTGCTCGACTCGACGCAGACCTCTCCTCCCACCGCGTTCGTCTCGCGCTGGCGGGATGAGAGCTCCCCGGTTCTCTCCACCCGGCGCTACGGATTGCACGACGCCGACGGTCGTTCTCGTCCCGTAGCCCGCGTCGTGCGTGGGGTCTACACCGGCACGCAGCGCGTCTTCGCGTTTCCGTCGGGACCGGAGCCAGCAGCAGGATCCTACGGGCTTTTGCTTTTCGGGTGGGGTCTCGTCGCTCTTCTCGGAGGCGTGTACACCCAAAGCCTGTTCGTTCGCCAAACGGTGGTCCGCTACTTCACGGCACCCGGCTTCTACCGGGACGCCCTCCGCGAAGGACACGATCTGCATCCGGGGGCGAACGCGCTCCTGTTGGGGATTGTGAGCGGGGCGCTCGGTGCGACGGGCGTTCGCGCAGCCCGGCTGGCCGCCGCGCAGCCGGTCACCGAACGCGTGCTCGCCACCCTGCCTCCTCCCGTCCAGGTCGTGCTGGCCGGGGGCATCGAGCATCCAATCATGGCGGGCGTCGTCATCGGAGGACTTGCGCTCGGTCTCCTCGGGCTCTGGATGGGCGCGCTCGTGCTCGCGGCTCAGTGGCGGACGCGGTTTTCGTTTGCCCAGGGGCTCGTCCTCGTTACGTGGCCCTGCTGGCCCGCCCTGGTGGTCCTCCCTCTCGCGCTCGCCGCCGGTCCCGGGGCGCCGATATCGCCGTCCCTGTTCGCCCTCCTCCTGCTGAGAGGCGGCCCGCTCGCGTGCCTCTACGTGACCGCACGTGTGCTCTACGACTACTGGGCCATCAGCGATCTTCCAGGATCGACCGTCCTGCTCCTGGGAGCCCTCAGTCCCTTTGCCCTCGGAAGCACACTCGTCCTCTTCCTCACCACGTGGTACGACGTATCCATCCTCTTCCTGTGGCACCTTGCCACCCAAACCTAACCCCTTTCCCCCACGCTCTCGCTCTCACATGCTCCCTTCCCCCAATCACAGCGCCCACGTTACCATCTCGGGATAGAGGATTATGGCGATCAGGCCCAGCACCTGAATCGCAATGAAGGGGACGGCCCCTCGGTAGATCTGTGTCGTGTGCACCTCGTCCGGCGCCACGCCCCGCAGGTAGAAGAGCGCAAACCCGAACGGCGGCGTTAGGAAGGATGTCTGCAGGTTCATTCCCACCATCACGCCGAACCACACGAGCGCCGCGTCCGCCGTGGCCCCAAACTCGGGCGGGAGCAGGCGGGCAGCCGGGCTTTGCAGGAGGGGGATGATGATGAACGCGATCTCGAAGAAGTCGATGAAGAAACCGAGCACGAAAACGGCCAGGTTGGCCACGACGAGGAAGCCGATGACCCCGCCCGGCAGGTTCGTGAGGAGCCCCTCAACCCAGAAGTCGCCTCCCAGGCCGCGAAAGATGAGCGAGAAGGCTGTGGACCCCACGAGCAGAAACATGACCATGGAGGTGAGCCGCATCGTCTCATCCATCGTCTCGCGGAGGGCCTCCATCGTCAGCCGGCCGTTGACGGCCGCGAGGATGATCGCTCCCACGGCCCCGAGCGCCCCGGCCTCGGTGGGCGTGGCCACGCCGGCAAAAATGCTCCCGAGGACGAGCAGAATCAGGATCAACGGCGGTAGCATCACCAGACACACCCGTCGGAGGAGCTTCCCCACAGGAATCTCCCGCGTCTCTTCTGGGAGGGCGGGGGCTACGTCGGGCCAGACGACTGCGACACCCGTTGCGTAGAGGGCGTAGAGGCTTGCCAGCGCCACGCCCGGCACGAGCGCGCCGATAAATAGGTCGCCCACGCTGATGCCGAGCTGGTCGGCCAGCACGATGAGGACAATGCTGGGCGGAATAATTTGTCCGAGGGTGCCCGCAGCCGTGATGACGCCTGAAGAGAGCTCCTCGGAGTAGCCGTAGCGCAGCATCACGGGCATTGAGATGAGGCCCATTGCCACGACCGACGCGCCGACGACGCCGGTCGCCGCCGCGAGCAGGGCACCTACGAAAACGACGGCGATGGCGAGCCCGCCACGGATGGTGCCGAACAACTGCCCGATCGTGGTGAGCAGGTCCTCTGCCAGCCGCGACTTCTCCAGCATAGTGCCCATGAAGATGAAAAAGGGCACCGCCAGGAGAATGAAGTTCGACATGATGCCGAAAATGCGGGACGGAAGAGCCTGCAACAGGCTCCAGTCCAGCACCCCGGCCTGTACCCCGACTCCCGCAAAGACCAGTGCCGTGCCCCCGAGAGCGAAGGCCACCGGATAGCCGGAAAAGATGAGCAGGAGGGCTCCAGCAAACATCAGCGGGGCGAGAAGATCGACACCCATGAAAAATCGCTCTCCATCTCAAAAATCAGCGTCGGTATTCCCCCCTGCAGTGCAATGTCAGCCCCCTTACCCAATCCGAGGCCGTGACTCTCGCTCGGCGGGGTCGGTGACCTCGTATCCTCGAAGCACAGCGACCTCCCGAATGAGCAGAGACACTCCCTGGGCCATCACCAGCACGAGGGCAATCGGGATGACCGTCTTGATGGGATAGCGCGGCAGGCCGCCGGGATCGGGCGACATCTCCAAAATTTCCCAGGAGTTGCTTACGAACGGAATCGACACCCACAGGACAACCCCGCAGAACGGGAGGAGGAAGAGCCCTGTGCCCAGCACGTTAATCCAGGCCTGTCCCCGCCGCGAGAGTCGACTGTATAGCACATCGACTCGCACATGGTCGTCGTACTCCAGGGTGTAGGCCGCCCCGAGCAGGAAGACGAGGCTAAACAGATACCACTGCATCTCAATCCACATGTTGGAGCTCAACCCGAGCCCGATGTACTTGTCGAGGTAGCGGGCGATGGCGTTGAACGCTCCCACCCCCACCATCACCAGGGTGAGCCAGTATAGCGCACGGCCCACCCGGTCGTTTAGGCGGTCGACGTAGCGGGCCCACCGAAGCCAGCGGTCCACGGAGTGATGGTGGTCGATTGGTCGCTTTCCAGGGCGAAGGGTCCACAGCAAGGGTATGATGCGCACACCGAATCCTCAAATTCCACCGGGCCGCATCCCTGCCTCTCATGCCCAGGTCTCAG
>CAZBIB010000236.1:0-2293 GCA_964491575.1 uncultured Salinivenus sp.
AGGCGCTCGGAGGGACGGGCGGCATGATGCTCGCCTTCGTGATCGCTCTGGGCATGAACGGCGTCAGCTACTGGTACAGCAGCTCCATCGTCCTCCGCATGTACGGCGCTGAAGAGGTGAGCCGCGCCGAGGCGCCGGAGCTGTACGACCTCGTCGACCGCCTGCGCCAGCGGGCCGACCTGCCGATGCCGAAGGTTTGCATCATCCCGCAGGACCAGCCCAATGCCTTCGCTACAGGCCGCAACCCGGACAATGCCGTGGTGGCGGTCACCAAAGGCATCATGAACACACTCGACGAGGATGAACTGGCGGGCGTGATTGCCCACGAGCTGGCCCACGTGAAGAACCGCGACATGCTGACCTCCACCGTGGCGGCCACGCTGGCGGCGGCCATCACGCTGCTGGCCCGGTTCGGCATCTTCTTCGACCGCGACCAGGGCTTTGTGACATCGCTGCTTATGATGATCCTCGCCCCGCTGGCGGCCATGCTCATCCAGATGGCGATCTCACGCAGCCGCGAGTACGCCGCCGATCGCGACGGGGCCGAAATTGCAGGCAACCCGATGGGCCTCGCCAATGCCCTGAGCCGCATGGAGCAGGCGGCGAAGCATCGGTCCATGCCGGCCAATCAGGCCACCTCGCACATGTTCATCGTGAACCCGTTCACCGGTGGACTCAGCGGCATCAAGCGACTCTTCTCCACGCACCCGCCCACGGAGGAGCGCATCGCCAGGCTCGAAGAAATGGCCGGCCGCGCGTAACGACCCATGAACAGCACCCGCCTCGCGATTCTCGGAACCGGACTCGCCGCGTTCTTTCTCCTCGCCGGAGGACTCTTTCTCTACCTCTTCGGCACGCAGACGTACACCGTTGACGGACGGGTCGCCGGCATCAAGGACGACGGGCGGACCCTCGTGGTGGAGCACGAGAAGATTCCCGGCTACATGCCGGCGATGATCATGCCGATTCCGGTGGCGGAGTCGAGCATGACGGCCTCGCTGGAGCAGGGCGACGCGATTCGGTTCCGCCTCGCTGTCTCCGACGACAGCGCGAGCATCGTGGGTCTCCGACCGATTCCAGATACGGCCGTTGCCCGCACCCCCGCCCGGACGATCACGCCGATCAATCCGAAGGGCGAGCAGGGAGCCCAGATGCTCCAGACGGGCGATCGGGTTCCTGCGGACCTCACACTCACCAGTCAAACCGGAGAGACTTTTCAAATCGGTGACTACCGTGGGCAGGCCCTCGTCCTGACGTTCATCTACACCCGCTGCCCGCTGCCGAACTACTGCCCCCTCATGTCGAAGCAGTTTGCGACCCTGCAGTCCCAGCTTCGCAAGCAGTACGGGCAGAAGGTGCAGCTGCTCTCGATCAGTTTCGATCCGGCGTACGACACGCCCAAGGTGCTCCGGGAGTACGCCTCGCAGTACACCGGGCGCCTCGACAACTGGACGTTTGCCACAGGCGATTCGACCCAGATCCAGCGGGCCACGCAGCTCTTCGGCGTATTCACGCAGAAGAAGGACAGCGACGAGATCACGCACAATCTGACGACGGCACTGATTGGGCCGGAGGGCCGGGTGCGACGTCTCTGGCGGGGCAACGACTGGACCTCGGAGGACGTGCGGCAGGCCGTCGAGCGTGTGGCCGGGTCCTCCTGAGCGACGCCCTTGGGGAACTCGACCGCTCGAACGGACTCGTCGTGGAACCCAGAGCATACGATTTTTCAGCACCGGAACTCCATTTGCGTCTCTACTTATGAAAAAGTGCTCATGTGATCATAAATATTCGAATGTGGAATCTGACTCGGGCGGAGCCTCAGTCCCGTTTGATGTCCGAGTGTGCACCGCCCAGCTGTTGTCATGTCCAATCACGTCCAACTCGATCTCCCGATCGTCCTCCCCAACGTCCCTGACGCGAAGGATGCGTGCGTCGATCGCCTGACGAGCAGCCTCCGCGAGCAGGAGGGCGTCAGCAGGGCCCACGTGGTGGCTGCCATGAACGGCGAGCCGAACCGGCTCTGCATTCACTACGATCCAGACACGATCTCGCTGCCTCGCATCCGGCAGCGGGCCCGGAGCCTGGGGACGGAGCTGACGGATCAGTATGGGCACCTCTCCTGGACCGTTCGAGGCATCTCACATCCCCGGCGCGCCCGCACGATTGCCCGGCGATTGCGTCAGATCGAGGGCGTCGTCGAGGCCGAAGCGAGTGCGGCCGAGCAGATCCGCGTCGAGTACGACCGGTCGACGACCAGTGAGGACGAAATCCGCGAGGTGCTCCGGTCGATGAA
>CAZBIB010000236.1:2393-4847 GCA_964491575.1 uncultured Salinivenus sp.
CTTCGAGGTGGACTTTCTGATGCTCGTTGCTGCGATTGGGGCGGCGGCGCTGGGCAAGTGGCTGGAGGGAGCGTTTTTGCTATTTCTCTTTTCGCTGGGACACTCCCTGGAGCATTACGCGATGCGTCGGGCCCGCCGCGCCATCGAGTCGCTCGCGGAGCTGGCCCCGGACACGGCCCTCGTCCGTCGTGACGGGGAGGAGCGGGAGGTTTCCGTCGGGGAGCTACAGGTTGGCGACACCGTCGTCGTGAAGCCGAACGAGCGCATCCCAGCCGATGGGTTCGTGGCCACGGGCGAAAGCGCGGTCAACCAGGCGCCGGTGACTGGGGAGAGTGCGCCCGTCGACAAAGCCCCGATCGACGATCCGGAGCGCGCCCTCCAGCAGCCCGACGACCTAGGGGCGGCTCACCGGCTGTTTGCAGGCACGATCAACGGCAGCGGCGTGCTGGAGATGCGCGTGACCCGGCGGGCCGGCGAGACGACCATCTCGCGGGTCGTGCAGATGGTGACGGAGGCGGAAGCGGAGAAGTCTCCGACTGAGCGCTTCACTGACCGCTTCGAGCGCTACTTTGTGCCGGCCGTTCTCGGGCTCGTCGTGCTTCTCCTCTTTGCCTGGATTCCCCTCGACGAGCCCTTCGCCGACAGCTTCTACCGCGCGATGGCGGTCCTCGTGGCCGCCAGTCCATGCGCGCTCGCCATCGCCACGCCGAGCGCTGTGCTGAGCGCCCTGACCCGGGCCGGCCGCGGGGGCGTGCTGGTGAAAGGCGGCGGCCCACTCGAAGAGCTCGGTCGGCTCAGGGCCGTGGCGTTCGACAAGACGGGCACGCTCACGGAAGGCGAACCCCGGGTGACGGACGTGCGGCCCTACGACGGTGTCGCAGAAACTGAACTGCTCCGCGTTACAGCGTCGGTGGAGCAACTCAGCGACCATCCGCTCGCGGAGGCTGTCGTGGAATACAGCACGGAGCACCTCAACGGCCAACCGCTCGCGGAGGCCCACGACCTGGAGAGCATCACGGGTCGGGGCGTCAAGGCCACTGTGGACGACCGTCCAGTGTACGTCGGCAAGGCGGCCCTCTTCGACGAGAGCGACGGGCCGCCGCTCCCCGATGCGATCCGCGACGACGTGGAGGCGCTGGAGGCCGAGGGGCGAACGACGATGGTCGTCCGGCGCGGTGACGACTACCTCGGCGTAATCGGCCTTGCGGACACCCCGCGCCCAGAAGCCGCTGGGGTGGTCGACCGGCTTCGCCGAACCGGCATCCGACGGATGGTCATGATCTCGGGCGACAACCAGCGCGTGGTCGACGCGGTGGCCAAGCAGATCGGGATCGACGAGGCGCGCGGCGACCTCCTGCCCGACGACAAAGTGGAGACTGTGCGGGCTCTCCGCAAAGAAGAGGACGTGGCGATGGTGGGCGACGGGGTGAACGACGCGCCTGCGATGGCGAACGCGACCGTGGGCATCGCCATGGGCGCAGCGGGATCCGATGTGGCGCTGGAGACGGCCGACGTGGCCTTGATGGCCGACGACCTCTCCCAACTCCCCTTTGCAGTGGGCCTCAGCCGCCAGACGCGCCGCATCATCACGCAGAACCTGTGGGTGGCACTCGGCATGGTGGCACTCCTCGTCCCGGCCACGATCTTCGGCCTCAACATTGGCCCCGCCGTGGTGCTCCACGAGGGCTCGACCCTGGTCGTGGTGGGCAACGCGCTTCGGCTGCTTGGGTATTCGTCGTAGGGCGCCGCGATCGGAGATTGTGGAACCGGAGGAAGCCCGTCGTATAGAGGAAACGCACAGTCTTTCCTGGCACTTCCGTTCGCTTTTCCGTGCCTATGGTCAGCAACCCCGCCCCCGAGGATCAACTCGACACGACCTGCGGGAGCGAGGAGGCGCTTTCGGAGGCCTTCCCTTCGGATGCGGTGACCGACGAAACCGTTCGTCTCCTCAAGGGCTTCGCCAACGAGACGCGATTGCGCATCTTGTGCCTCCTCCGCGACCGGGAGGTGTGCGTGCACGACATCGTGGAGGCCCTCGGAATGAGCCAGTCGGCCGTCAGCCACCAGTTGCGGGTTCTCCGCGACGCACGCCTCGTGTCGCACCGGCGCGAAGGGAGACACGTCTACTACCGCCTCGCCGACGACCACGTCCGCGAAATGCTGGAAAATGCCCTCACCCATGGGGCGGAGCCGGGGTCTGAGTGATTTTGCCGGCTCGCTCGAAATCGCGGCGTGCTTGACGGCCCCTTGAAGGGCCTTCAGAAAAAGGAAACTTGTATGCCCGCCTGAGCGGAGAAGCCCTCGAACCCAATGGCCTGCACGTATCGCTCCTCGGAGTCCACCGTTCGACGGTATTTTCCCTGTGCCACAACCGACACCCCGTCGATCACGCGGGCCCAAAGGCCGAGAACCGCCGTGCCGCCGAAAACGGATGTGTTGCTGCTTTCGGCCGGA
>CAZBIB010000237.1:0-4839 GCA_964491575.1 uncultured Salinivenus sp.
AAGGACCTACGGTGATGAAGAGGTAAAGGCTCAACTCCGTGAAATGGACATCGCAGGTTCAGGACCGAAGAAGGTTGTTCGTGATTTTTCCCGAACTGACCTCGGAAAATATCTGCTTGGAGAAGAGCGATCTACCTTTGAAGGGCGTGGCAAGCCTCCTGAGAAATCCACTCCCGCCTTTAATCTTCTTGCTGAAACAGGATTCACGCACGGGAGGGATAAAGATCTCAATCGTGCTCTTCGCCAAGGACTAGAGGTATTTTGTGATAGTAAAGGGGTGATATTTTCGAATATAAATTATGAAAAAGAGCTTGATTTCTGTAGTATAATACCCGATAACTCTGTACATAGAACTGACGAGGTTGTTTGTTTGGAGTATACTTGGAGAAAGGGGCCATTCTTAGAAGGAGGAAATCGTGCTACGGCAGCGGGATACATACTTAAGAAACTTAGGAGTTATGCCAGAGAGCTTGATTGGACCTCGGACTAAGTGTTGCTGGCGATAACTGGAATCTACATGGTGAGACGTAACGAGATGGCTGCAACCTACACCGGCGAAGACATTGACGTCCTCGAAGGCCTCGAACCGGTCCGCAAGCGCCCCGGCATGTACATCGGGGGCACGGGGCGGCCCGGCCTCCATCACATCCTCTGGGAGGTGGTGGACAATGCGGTCGACGAGGCGACGAACGGCTACGCCTCCAAGATCGAAGTCGTTTTGCACGAGGACGGCAAGAGCGTGACCGTCACCGACAACGGGCGCGGAATTCCCGTGGACGACCATCCCGAAAAGGGCGTCCCGACGGTGCAACTCATCCTGACCACCCTGCACTCGGGCGGAAAGTTCGACGCGAGCAACTACATCACCTCCGGCGGCCTGCACGGGGTGGGCGTCTCAGTCGTGAACGCCCTCTCCGAAGAGCTCGTGGCGACGGTGAAGCGCGGCGGGAAAGAATACCAGCAGCAGTTTCGGCGCGGCACGCCGGTGACGGTCCTCGAAGTGACGAAGGAGAGCACGCGGGGCACGGGATCGACGATTTCGTTCCGGCCCGACCCCGAGATCTTCGAGTCCGTCGAGTTCGACCCGTCCTGGATTCGGGAGCACCTGGACGTGAAGACCTATCTGAATCGGGACCTCAAAATCATCTTCCGCGACGAGACCAGCGGGGAGCGGCACGAACTCCACCACGAGGGCGGCATCAAGGAATACCTAAGCCACCTCGTTGAGGATCTTCAGGTGAGCGCCATCCACGAGGACATTTTCATGCTGGAGGACGACGACCTGGCGGAGGAGGGACGCCTCGAAATTGCTCTCCAGTGGACCGATGCCCCGAAGGAGCAGCTCCACACCTTCGTCAACGGCATCCCCACGCAGGACGGCGGCACCCACGAGCAGGGCCTCAAGAGCGGCATCCGGTCCGTCATTCGCTCGTTCATGGACACCCACGACCTCGTTCCGCACCGGCTCGACATCAAGGGCGACGACACGCGGGAGGGCCTGGTGGCGATCGTCAATCTTTTTCTGGTCGACCCGCAATTTCAGGGACAGACGAAGGACAAGCTCAACAACCCCTCGGCTCGGTCGCTCGTCTCGAGTTCGCTCCGGACCGAGTTGGAGCAATACTTGAACGATCACTCTTCCACCGGCGAGGCCATTGCGTCGCGCGTCGTGCAGGCGGCGAAGGCCCGGCGGGCGCGTCGGTCGGCCTCCGGGGGGAGCGGGGGACGATCGGGTTCAAAAAGTCGCCTTCAACTGCCGGGCAAGCTGGCCGACTGTTCGTCGAGCACCGCGAGCGAGTGCGAGCTCTTCATTGTGGAGGGAGACTCAGCCGGCGGCTCGGCGAAGCAGGCCCGGGACCGCGAGACGCAGGCGGTCCTCCCGCTCCGCGGAAAGGTGCTCAACGCCGAGCAGGCAACCTTGGACCGCGTGCAGAGCAATAAGGAGCTGTCCAACATTGTCCAGGCGCTTGGCTGTGGCCTCGGTGAGGATCTCGACCTGTCCGACCTCCGCTACCACAAGATCATCCTCCTCATGGATGCGGACTCGGATGGGCATCACATCGCCACGCTCCTGCTCACCTTCTTCTACCGCTACATGCGGCCCCTCATCGAGGGCGGCTTCGTCTACATCGCCCAGCCGCCGCTCTACCGGATTGAGGTGGGCAAGGAGACCTACTGGGCGCTCGACGAGCCCGACAAGGAGCGCATTCTGGATGACATTCGGAGCGACGGGCGCACTCGAAACGTCGACATCCAGCGGTTCAAGGGCCTCGGCGAAATGATGCCCGATACGCTCAACGAGACGACCCTCTCCCCGGACAGCCGTCGCTTGCTGGAGGTCGACATTCCGGACACCGAGCGGATGGTGACAGAGCAGACCATTACCGAGCTCATGGGACGCGACAGTTCGGCCCGGTTCGAGTTCATCATGAAGCACGCCGCAGAGGCCGACGAACTGGACGTGTGAGGCCTCTCCGAGTCGAGCCTCCTATTGGTCCCCCCTCCGAGACGCCCCCGTGAATGCTCCCGGCGCTCGTTCCGGAAGAGGGGTTCGGGGTTAATCGGAGGATTGCAGGGTGCGGTCGAAGAATGCTGCGGTGGACCGGTAGGCCCGGAGCCAACTCTTGTGCAGGAGGAAGCCGTGGACCTCATCGGGAAAGATGAGCGTCTCATGCGGCACGTCGTGTTTACGGAGTGCGCCGACGAGGTCGACCGTTTCGCTAAAGGGGACGTTCCGATCGTCGTCGCCGTGGATGAGCAACACCGGCGATTCCCAGGTCTCCACGTCCGCCATGGGAGAGGACTCGAACACCCGCTGCCGGGCGGCCTCTTTTTTGGAGGGTGGATAGTTTTCGGCGATGTTGTCCCGGATCTCCGTCCAGTCGTGCACGCCGTGCAGGTCTACGCCGGCTGCGAAGAGGTCAGAGGCGCGGGCGAGGCCAAGGGCGGTCAGGTAGCCGCCGTACGACCCGCCCCACAGTCCGATGCGGTTCGGGTCCACGTCCGATCGTTTCTGAAGGTACAGCCCGGCGCCGAGTGCGTCCTTGAACTCGCTGGCTCCGCGCGGTCCGTACTCCAGGGCTTCGCGGAACGTCAGCCCGTACCCAATGCCGCCCCGGTAGTTGACGGCGAGCACTACGTAGCCCTGGCTCGCGAGATACTGATTGAGGGCGTAGGCGTTATGATAGTAGCCCCGGTAGTGGAAGCCGAGGAGCATTTGCCGGCGGGGCCCTCCGTGGAAGAACACGACGGCGGGCCGCTTGGCGTTGGGATCCAGATCGGGCGGTCGAAAGAGCTGCCCGTGGATCGTTTTTCCGTCGGTTGCCGAGAAGGTGACCGGCTTGGGAGTGACGAGTTCATTCCTGGAGACCGCATCGGTCAGCGAGTCCGGCGTGAGCCGGCGCCCCTCGCGTCCGGCCGGACGCACCTCCGCGTGAGCACGATCCGGTCGTTCGCGCCCCAAAAGAGCTGATTCTCGGCCCGGATGGGCTGAAACGCGCTCCCCTGGCCTGCATCTGCCGTCCAGACCGTGCGGGCCTTGCCGGTGCTCAGGGTGACCGCGTGAATCGACCAGGGGACGGCTGTCCGATCGGGGCTGTACGTGGGATCTTCCTCGTGCGGAATGCGGAGAAAGGCAATCTGCTCGCCGTCGGGGCTCCAGACGGGGTTGGAGTCCTGGTCAATGCCAGGAGCCAGGTACCGAAGACGCTCCGCGTCGAAATCATACACCCCGACGAAGCTGTGGTCCCCTCGGTCACTGACGAACGCCAGGCGATCACCGCTGGGGGACCATCGCAGGTCCTCAGCATCGCCTCGAATGGTGAAAAGTCGACTGGGATCGGTGCTGTCTGCGACGGGGAGGGAGACGGTCCAGACCTCCCCGTCGCGGAGATAGACGAGGCGCGAGCCCGACGGAGAGACCGAGGGGGCGTGTCCTTCGCCCATTTTCTTCGGAGATCCCCCGCTTAGATCGACCATCCACACCGCCCGTTCCGCAGGCTCCGGACGGCTCCGCGGATTCGCGTGCACGCCCTGCCAATTAGGTGCTCCGCCACGAACGTACACGATGCGTTCGCCGTTGGGGGTGAATGTGAGACCCCCCATCCGCTGGCCGTCGTCTCCCTCTGCCAAAACGATTCGCTGGCCCTCGTAGTCCGGCCCCGAGGCGGTCCAGAGGGCCCGCACGCCCTCATTGTTCTGGACCCAGGCGACCCGGTCTCCGGAGGGCGCCGCGGTCAATTCGGAAGGAAACGGTGAACTGAGAATTTCTTCGATCGAGAACGGTGCTTGGGCCTGGGCCGAGCCGCTGACAAGACTGAGTGCGAGGAGGAGCCCGATAGTTCTCGGGATTGTGAAAACAGATCGTCTCATGCTGCGGGTGGGAGAGGGGTGGTGAGCAGAGGTCGTTCGGTAGGGGCACTGGAGGGGGGCGAGCGACCTCAACGTACAGGATCTCGTGGAAAACGTCGAGGGCTCATTTTGGCCTCTCCAGGGTGTGGCCGTTGATCTCGACCACGAGTTCGGTGTGCAATGGGAGGGCGAAGGCGCAGGATTCCCTTCCAAGAGGCGGCTCGGGATAGCTCCCGGGTTCTCAGGCTACGCCGACGCGGTGGAGTCCTCGAAGGGCAGGTTTGGGCCTGAAACGGCCGCAGCTGCGGAGACGACGAACACGACCGCTTGTCCCGTCTTCCCGGTCGGGATCAGCGGGAAGAGACTCACACCGATGCCATAGAGCATCGCGCCCACGATACCGATGAGCACACCCGATGCCAGAATGCCCAGGAGGCCAATCGACCGCTCGCTGTCGGAAGAGCGTCGGCGGTAGTAGCGAATGCCCCC
>CAZBIB010000238.1:0-4836 GCA_964491575.1 uncultured Salinivenus sp.
ACGTTCGTCTGCTCGTAGGTGTGCGGGATGATGGCGACAGTGAATGTATCGTCTCCCAGCCGGGCCACCGTGAGGCTGATGCCGTCGACGGCGATGGAACCGACCGGAATGAGGTAGGACGCGTACTGCGGATCGAACCGAATCGTGTAGAGCCGGTCCGTTTCCTCTTGCTCCACGGCCTCGACGGTCCCGGTGGCGTCCACGTGCCCTTGCACGAAGTGGCCGTCGAGCCGGTCGCCGGCCTGCAGGGCGCGCTCTAAGTTGACGGGGGTACCCACTTCGAGGTAGCCAAAGCTCGTCTTGCGCAGCGTCTCCTCGATCGTGTCGACGGCAAATGTGCCGGCGTCGGAATCCACATCAACGACCGTCTGGCACGCACCATTGATCGACACGCTCTGGTCGACGCGCAGGTCGGGTGCCAACTTGGCCTCGACGGTGAGCCGTCTGCCCATCCGGTTGCCACCGAAGGGGTCGACTGCCGTGACGGTACCAACTTCTTCGATAATGCCGGTAAACATGTGTGGAGGAAGGTGTGGAAGGGGAGATGTTCGTGGAGATCAGTTGGAAGCCGGGAGGGTGGCCTCCTTCCGAAGGGGCTGCCATCAGTTCTGAATCTCGCCGAGTTCCTGATCTGCCGGGTGCCCCTCCACGACCGTCACGCGGTCGCCGCGGGTGGGGCCCACTATGCGGAAGTCGAGGTCGCGGTACAGCGAGGTGTTGACGGAGTCATCCAACGGATGTACGTTTTCACCGTGCAGGCACTATGTTTAAATTCATCTTGGCTTCTTGAAATGAGCCCGCCCGGTGGGAGCCGTGCTTATCGCCGGAGAACCCGGCGGTGTTTGGTACCTTGGGACCGCGGGATCCGCTGCCATGTGTGATGCTGGCGGTTGAGAGGGGAGGCTGGTGGTGAGTGCGGCTGGGGCATTCATCGATTGTAGGTTCGCTGCCATGCAAGTGCCCGTCTTCTCCTCTCAGCTCTCGTTTCGCAGGCGAACCGCCCTCACAACTCTAACGGTCCTCGGTGGGGTCCTGGCCGGGATTGTCTTGTTCGACGTGTACCGGGACTGGGGGATGGAGAGGAACCGGTTCTGGTCGACGCTGGCCGAGAATCTCGTTCCGCTGTTCCTGGCCCTCAGCGTTCCCGTGTTGGGCTGGCGGTGGGCCCGCTCGGGACAGGGAAACATCTACGCCTCGGAGATGGCGAAATGGGCTCTCATCGGCGCCGTGTACACGACCCTCATCTGCACAGTGGTCATTGGCTTTCAGGTCGTGCAGGACCGGCTAAAGCCGCTCATCTTCCTCGCGCAACTGGCCACCGTGGGAACGGTTGGGGGACTGTTCGTCGGCTACGTGCTTGCGCAGGTGAAGACGATCCGGAACGAATACCGCGAGAAAGAGGCGCGCCTGCGGGGGCTGGCCGACACCATCCCAGGGGTGGTCTACCAACTGTCTGTCCGTCCGGATGGAACGCGTAAAGTGCGTTTTGTCAGCGAGCACGCGAAGCCCCTGCTCGGCATTTCTGCCGATCCGGAAGGCTTCTACGAGCGATTCATGAAGCACATCCCGATGCCCGAGCGAGAACCGTTCCGTGCTGCCGTTAAGGAGGCCATCGCTGAGGAGCGGGAATGGCACCTCGAAGTGCCCTTCGAGCGGCCGGACGGCGAGCGGATCTGGCTGCTGGACCGGTCCACGCTGGAGCGGAGAGACAGCGAGCGTCTCTTCAGCGGCGTGGTTCTCGATGTTACCGAGCGAAAGGAGAGCGAGCGGGAGCTCGAAACCTACCGCGAGTACACGAGCCACCTGCTCGATGCGATCGACGACGTGTTTTTCGTCTACGACGCCGACGGCCGGCTCCAGCACTGGAACGAGAGCTTTGTGGAGGTGACGGGCTACTCCCCAGACGAGATCGCCTCCATGCACGGAACCGACTTTATCCCGGAGGAGGACCGGGCGCGGGCGGCGGCCCAGATCGAGAATGTCTTTGAGACCGGCCACGCCCGGCTAGAGGCCCCGACGCTGAGAAAGGACGGAACTACGGTCCCCTACGAATTTGTGGCCAACCGGGTCAAGCATCCGGATGGGGACCCTCGGCTCGTGGGCGTTGGGCGCGACATCTCGCAGCGCAAAGAGCAGGAGCAAGAGCTGCGCCGCAGCGAGCGCCAGTTCGAGGCGATGTTTCACGACCCGAACATCCTCGTCGGCCTGGTCGCCCTCGACGGAACGGTCCTCGACGTCAATGAGACGGCGATGCGCTACGTCGAGTCTAGCCGGACGGACGTTGAGGGCGAGCCGCTCTGGGAGACGCCGTGGTTTGCTGGGGACGAGGCGCTGGCCCGGGACGTGCGCTGGTGGATTGGGGAGGCCACCGATGGGGAATACGTGGAATTCGAAGCTGATCTGTCTGAAGCTCTCGGGGAGGAGACCGTCGTGGAGGGCGTCTTCCGGCCTGTGCGGGACGAGGCCGGAACGGTCCTATCGCTCCTCGTGTCGGCCCGGGACGTGACTGAGCGCAAGCGCCGTCGCGAGCAGCTCCAGCTCCACGACCGGATGCTCAACGAGGTTGGGCAGGCCGTTATCGCCACCGATCCAGAGGGCCGCATTACCTTCTGGAATCGCGCGGCGGAGCGCGCCTACGGATGGTCCGAGGAGGAAGCGTTGGGCCGAGACATCCTGGACCTGACCGTTCCCGACATGGAGCAAGGGCGGGCGCGTGAAATCATGGCGGCCCTCTCTACAGGAGACACCTGGACCGGCGAGTTTGAGGCGAAGCGAAAGGACGGCTCGACCTTTCCCGTCATCGTGACCGACACGCCGGTCTTTGACGACGGGGAGCTGGCCGGAATGATCGGAGTCACCACGGACATCACCGACCGCAAGGCGCGGGAGCGAGAGCTCAAGGCGGCAAAGGAAGAGGCAGAGCGGATGAGCCGGCTCAAAAGCGCCTTTCTCGCAAACATGAGCCACGAAATCCGCACGCCCCTGACCTCGATCATTGGGTTTGCCGAGGTGATTGGGGAGCAGGTGGGAGAGGGCGAGGCGGGGCCGGTTGCCCAGTTTGCGCGCCTGATCGAGCGAAGTGGCCGCCGCCTCTTGAAGACGCTCAATGGCGTGTTGAACCTCTCGAAGCTGGAGGCGGGGGAGATGGGGCTCGCGTTGAACCGGCTCAACCTAGCCGCGGAGGCCGAGGGGGTAGTGAAGGAGTTTCGGACGCAGGCCGAAGACAGCGGGGTCGACCTCCAAGTTCAGACCGACGATCCGACCTGGGCGCGAGCCGACGAGGGGGGCGTACAGATCGTGCTCCGAAACCTGTTGAGCAACGCGATCAAGTATACCGGAGAAGGCGGCGCGGTGCAGGTTCGGGTCATGGAGGAGGGCGATGCTGCCGTGCTGGAGGTCCAAGACACCGGAATTGGCATGGACCCGGATCGGACGGAGGAGCTTTTCGAGCCGTTCAAGCAGGCGTCGGAGGGGCTGGAGCGGGAGTACGAGGGCACCGGGCTGGGTCTGGCGGTCACGAAAGAAGCGGTCGACCAGATGGAGGGGACCATCGAGGTGGAGACGCAAAAGGGAACGGGAAGCCGCTTTACTGTACGGCTCCCGAAGGCCCCGGAAGACAGGGAGTAGCAACGCGTAACCGCTGCGCCGCATTCACGTCCCTGCCGGTGGTCCCAACAAACGGTAAGGCCGGGCTGCTCGCAGTTTGAGCCTGAGCGGGTTGTCGGCCTACGCCCGAACTGCGGGTGGGCTCATTGCTTGATCACCTTCGTCTGTGCCAACTGGTCGCCCCAGCGCCGCCCATCGGGATCAGTGAGGACTCGGTATCCTTCATACAGCCCAATGCCGATTCCTGCGAGAGCGACAAACGGGATGAGGATCCAGCCGAGGATCGGGATGTACGCGAGCGCGCCGGTGATGGCCCCAATTCCCCACATCCAGTTGCGACGGACCGACGTCTCGATGTCCATCGGGGCCCCGTTGAGGCGGACGACGCGCAGTTCCATCACGTGCTTCCCAATGGACCGCTCGTTCATGAAGTCGAGCGTGAGCCCATCCCGGACGACGAAGTAGGCGGCTCCCGCGATGCCCCCCACAACCGGCACGAGGCTCAGGGCCATCGCCACGACGCCATCGATGAGCATGGCGAGGAAGCGGGGCGCAGGATCTACGGGCTTGGGGGAGACGCTCTTTTCCCGCTTCGGGGACTGCTCGGAGGAGGGGGTTCGACCTGTTGACGCGTGATCGATCGACGTATTGGAGGAAGGGGACTGGCCGGGCGCGTGCCCCTCACGGCGGTTTTCGGTGGATCCGGTCTTTTTCGTAGAGTCCATGGTCGTCTATTCACGTAGATTGGTTGTATGACGTCCCGAAAGATATAAAATAAAAGATGAAAAGTCAGGACAAAAAGAGAGAGTTCGGGGTTCCCAGAAAAAACTTCTCACACGTGATACCAACTGCGAGATTTCGATGTGCATTTCTACTCCAATACGTCTACGTAGGGACGACCCGCCGGTCGTCCCTACAACTGACCCCGACGACTGTCAGAGTCTGCACAACGATTCTGAGCAGATGGTGTAAGAGGTGCCGTAGACGTGGCTACGTTGCCGCCTTAAAGAGGGAAGATGATCAGTGGAAGCGGACTCAAGTAGACGCGAAGCGCTGCGCTGGCCGGCAATAGCCGCGAAGGAGAACGTCGTCTCCAACCGTCTCCCACGTCTGCTCGGCAAACGTAAGGGCGTCCGACATCTCAGTGATGTCGAGGTCTCGAATTGCGGGGAGGCCCTCGCCCACCATCTTCGGTGCCACGAAGCAGAAGAAGCGATCGACGAGATCCTG
>CAZBIB010000239.1:0-4820 GCA_964491575.1 uncultured Salinivenus sp.
AGACGGCTCCATTCGACGTTGAGGCGTTCCGCGCGGACTTTCCCGCGCTCACGCAAGACGTGTACGAGGACACGCCGCTCGCATACCTCGACAACGCGGCCACCTCGCAGACCCCTGCTCCGGTGATCGAGCGGATGGAGCAGTTCTATCGCCGCGAGAACAGCAACGTGCACCGGGGCGTGCACCGACTCAGTCAGGACGCGACGGAGGCCTACGAATCCGCCCGCAAGGCACTGGCGCGCTTCATAAACGCGCCGACTCCGGAGCAGATCATCTTCACGCGGGGGACGACGGAGGGGCTTAACCTCGTGTCGTCCATCTTCGGGCGCATGGTCGTGAAGGAGGGCGACGAAATCCTCCTCACCGAGATGGAGCACCACTCCAACATCGTCCCGTGGCAGATGCTCGCCGAACAAGTGGGCGCGTCGATCGAGGTGCTGCCCGTTACCGACCGCGGGGAGCTTCGGATGGATCGTCTCCCGGAGATGCTCACTGAGGATACAGCCCTCGTCGCCGTCACACACGTCTCAAACACACTGGGCACCATCAATCCGGTGGACAACCTCATCGACGCGGCCCACGCGGAGGATGTGCCGGTCGTGGTAGACGGGGCGCAATCGGCCCCGCACCTGCCGCTCGACGTACAGGCCCTCGACGCCGACTTCTTCGCCTTCTCAGGGCACAAGATGTTCGGCCCTACGGGGATTGGCGTCCTCTACGGCAAGCGCGAGCACCTGGAGGCCATGCCTCCCTACCAGGGCGGCGGCGACATGATCGACCAAGTTTCGTTCGAAGAGACGACCTACGACGACCTGCCCCACAAGTTTGAGGCGGGCACACCGAACATCGCCGATGCGATCGGGCTCGGGCGGACCGCCGAGTACATCATGGACCTGGACTGGGACGCCGTGCAGGCTCACGAAGAGGACGTGCTCGACGACGCCACCGAGCGGGTCCAGGCCATTGACGGCACACGACTCATCGGGACGGCCCCCAATAAGACGAGCGTGCTCTCGTTCGTCTTCGAGGACATTCACCCGTACGACGCGGGAACGGTGCTCGACCGTGAGGGCATCGCCGTCCGCACGGGCCACCACTGCACACAGCCGCTCCTGAAGCGCTACGGCCTCCCCGGCACCATCCGCGCCTCCTTCGCAGCCTACAACACGCGCAAGGACGTGGACCGCCTCATCGACGGCCTCCAGAAGGTGCGGCGCATGTTCGGCTGAAACGTGCACAAGTGTGGAGGTGTGTAAGTATGCACGTGCACCCAAACTTCACGTAAAGGCATTCACAAACCCACACGTCCAACCGCCCATACCTGAACGTATGCCTGCTACGGACACGGTTTCGGATCGCGCTCAGCAGATCGTCGACGAGTTTTCGTTGTTCGACGACTGGATGAGCCGGTACGAATACCTCATTGAGCTCGGCGACGACATCCCGCTGCTCGACGAGGAGCAAAAGACGGAGGAGAATTACATCCACGGGTGCCAGTCCGACGTTTGGATTCAGGCGGAGTTTGACGATGCGGACCGGGCGCTGCATTTCCGGGGGGACAGCAATGCCAAGATCACGAAGGGCTTGGCTGCTCTCGTCATTCGGGTGCTCGACGAACAACCGCCGGACGCGGTCGCGAACGCGGACTTTGGCTTCTTTGACGACATCGGCCTCCACGATCACCTGAGCTCCCAGCGCAACAACGGCCTCAAGGCCATGATTGAGGAGGTGCAGGAGCGCGCCCGGACGATTCGGAACTGAGGAATGATGCGTGAAGAGTGATACGTGAGGGTTTCTCCTATTACGTGTCACGTTTCACGCATCAGTCACGCTCCTAATGAAGCTCGGTTCTTCGCTGAAGCCGGCTTCCTTACAAGATATTTCCCAAAACCCTCAATTAACCATGAGTCCTTCAGGAGGTGCCATGCCCGGCGGAATGGGCGGCATGCCCGGTGGCGGAGGCGGTGCCGCCGACATCCCCGACGACAAAGAACAGTCTGAGATTGAACTGCCGGAGACGATTCCGGACCACGTGCAGGACACGCCGGACGACGAGCTGTACCAGCGGGTCGTCGAGTCGCTCCGCGAAATTTACGACCCGGAGATTCCGGTGAATATCTACGACCTCGGGCTCATCTACCACCTGGAGGTGGATGAGGACGGACACGCGGATGTGCTCATGACCCTCACAGCCCCAAACTGTCCGGCGGCAGGAATTCTGCCCGGCCAAGCCGAAGATGCAGTCCGGGAGACCAAAGGGGTTGAGAGCGTAAATCTGGAGATGACATTCGAGCCCCCCTTCTCTCCCCAGATGATGTCCGAAGAAGCCCGCCTCGAACTCGGTTTCATGTAGGCAATTTCGAATGTCGATGTTCGAGTTTCGATTTTTCGACGCTCGACCATTCGCCATTCGCAATTCGAAACTCGACAATGACACACGCACGCACCATTGCGATGGCCACCACGCTCCTTGCCGACGGGCGGGCAGAGGACGTGGTGGACATGGTGGCACCGTTGCTCGATCCGGTGACGGCGCCGGCCGCCAGCACGGGGCAGATCCTGCTCCGTGGACTGATGGCCCGCGTCGAGGTGGTGCACCGCAACCAGCCCGAGCGGGCGTTTGAGCTGCTGCCGACGATTGACGAGGTGTCCGACCTATGCACCTGTGTGCGGGCCGAGGTGGCCCTGTGGCGGGGGTGGGCCCACGTGCGCCGGACCGAAACGATCGATGAGACGACGCGAGCCCTACACCTGCTCAAGGAGAGCCAGGAGCTCTTCGCGTCCATCTGTGACTCGGTCGGCCGCAGCTGGGCGTTGCTCGGGCGGGCCAACGCCTACCGTGCACTCGAAGAATACGGACTCATGTGTCGCATGCTCGACGACGCAACCCCCCTCCTCGATCGACTCCAGGACTCGCAGGCGGAGCGGTGGCTCCACGAACTTCGGAGTTCGGCTCATCGGATCGACGAACAGCACGAGCGATCGACGGAGCACGGGGAGGCTCTCGCGGATGCTCCCGACGACCGTCCAGCGGCCGCCTCCCCTGCGGTCGATCCCACGGCCATCGTGGACGGATTCGTCGCGGAAAGCCGCGAGATGCAGGCGGTGGCCGACACGATCCAACAGATTCAGCCGAGTCACAGTCCCGTCCTCATCACGGGCGAGGGTGGTGCCGGAAAGCACCTCGTGGCCCGGGCCGTCCACGCGACGAGCGCACGGGCCGAGGGGCCTCTGGAGACGATCTCCTGCGACCCAACTCAGACCGGAGAGCCCCTGGAGGCGCGCCTGTTTGGAACGGCCGAGGATGACGGTTCTCTGCATCCCGGGGCCATACACGCCGCCGACGGGGGAACGCTTGTCATTGAAGACGTGGACGCTCTGCCTCTCTCTCTTCAATCATCGCTCATCGATCTGCTCGATGCTGGAGAAGTGACGCCCGCAGGCGGAACGGACGCCGAAACGGTAGATGTCCGCGTCATTGCCACGACGATCGCCGACCTCGACGCTCGCGTCCAGGAAGGCCGTTTCCGAGAAGCGCTCCGGGATCGTCTCCGCATAATCTCGCTGCATGTTCCGCCCCTTCGCGAGAGGCGTGCTGACATCCCGCTCCTCGCCCGCCACTTCCTGAACCGCCTGCGTTCGGATGATGCGGCCCTGGTGTCGATCACGCAGCCGGCGATGGAGGCGCTGCTCCGATACAACTGGCCCGGGAACGTGCGCCAGCTTCGGAATGAGATCGAGCGCGCGCTGGTGCACGTGCAGAGCGAGCCGGCTCCCACGATCGAGCTTGACGTTCTTCTGGATACCATCGTGGAGGGGGCACAACGCACCGCGTCGCCCCAGTCCCACGAGGATGCGCCGGATGCCATCCTGGAGCCCGACCAGACCCTGAACGACGTGCTCTCCCGCACCGAGAAAACGGTGATCGAGCGCGTGCTCCGCGCCTGCGACGGCCAGGTTACCGCGTCGGCCGACGTGCTCGGGCTCACCCGGCAGGGCCTCTACAAGAAGATGAAGCGTCTCGACATCGACGCCTCGGCGTTCCAGCCCTCCTCGGAGCCCGCGCCGGTTTCCTGATCCCTTCGGACGCCCCTCTCGCGACCTACGCTGACCCATGGCCCGGAATACCGATCCGTCCACGCCGAACGACCCGACAGCTCTCGATGTCCGGCTGGACCATGCCTCGATCATGACGACGGACCTCGACGAGGCCATCTCGTTCTACGTCGACCTCGTCGGGCTCTCGTTGCGGACCGTGGAGGACGATCCTGTACGAGAGGGCCGCCAGCGTGCCCTGCTCACCGACGACCGGGGCCGGGACGTGGTCGAACTGATCGAGATGGAAGAAATGAAGCACCCGTCGGTGCCGGGTCGCGGAGGCATTCACCACCTCGGGTTTTCCCTCTCCTCCCGCGAGTGGCACTCCCTCCGGTCCCGCCTCGACGCGGCCGACCATCCCTACGAAGAGGTGAAGGGGCGGCTCTTTGCCCGGGATGCCGACGGCCTTGTCCTCGAAATCGAGAAGAAGTAAGTTCGCTCAGACGCTGTCAGTTGAAGTTGCCTCAATCGGCATCTTCCTCAGAATCGCTTCCCGGCGTCCGCACGGTGTCGGTCAATTCGTTCTCGTCGTCGGGGCGGATGTCCACGCCCTTGCGCTCCAGCAGACGACCGCACATCTCAATCGCCTCCACGAGTCCTTCCGTAAGGTTGTCGTTCTGGATGCCGCGACGGATGCGCGTCACCACCTCGGCCCAGTCGTCGGGCTCCACCTGCCGGTTGATGCCCGTGTCGCCGAGCACCTCGATCCGGTGCTCGCGGAG
>CAZBIB010000240.1:0-4810 GCA_964491575.1 uncultured Salinivenus sp.
CCATTGCTCGCGACGTATGGGACGCTCCTGCGTGCCTTCGATGGAATCGAGCGGCTTGACGTGGCCGATCGGGTTTCATTCGTCCGGACGTGCCGGTTTCCCGGCATTCTCTACGATCTGGGACGCTTTCCCGGCGCGGTGCCTGGAGAGAGGACGGTGCACGGTGAGCTCCTCCGCCTCCACGATCCGGACGTGTGGACCGTGCTTGACCGGTACGAAGGATACGATGCAGATCACGAAGAGGCGTCTCTGTTCGTCCGGCGGCGAGTTTCCCTACAGGTTCCCCCCGACCAGACGGCGTGGGTGTACTGGTTCAACAGCAATCCTGCAGGTCGGCCGCGGGTCGCGTCGGGCGACTGGGCGGCGTACGTGCGAGACGAGGGAGAAAAGTAGCGGGCAGACTGGGGATCTCAGTCGATTGAGAGTTCGCTCACCCGCTGCTCGGCCTCTTCGAGGCGGTCGAGGCACTCGTTGGCGAGAGCAACGCCCTCCTCGTAGGCGTCGAGCGCTTCGTCGAGCGGGGGGGAATCGTCTTCAAGGTGCTCGACGATGTCTTCGAGGCGCTCCAGGGTCTCTTCGAACGAGCGGTCGGACGTATCAGGCATCGGTGGGGGTTACTATGAGAGAGGACGGGGTAGATGAGGTACGAGAGCGTGGGTAGGGTGTCAAGGGGAAGGGGGCCTGTTCAGATGGTTTGAAACCGTGACCGGCGTAGGGGGGCGGGATGGACGGTGCCCGCGAAAGTGCCTATCCTAATCCTGCACGTTCGGTTAACTTCGTTCACGACTTCTCTTCTTGCTATGGATCTCGGACTCGACGGCCGCACTGCCATTGTCACTGGGGCAAGTCGCGGCATTGGCAAATACATCGCACAGGCCCTGTCCCGCGAGGAATGCAACGTGGCCATCTGCGCGCGCACCGAATCAGACCTCGAAGACGCTGCGGACGACATTGGGGCGGAAGGGGGCGATGTGCTGGCCCTCCCCATGGACGTAACCGAGGCGGGGGAGCCGGAGCGGCTCGTGGAGACGACGGCCGAGCGCTTCGGTCGCCTCGACATCTACGTCGGCAACGTGGGCGGCAATCGGCGGGGCGACTTCGAGGGGCTGTCCGACGAGGACTGGGAGGACCTGATCAATCTCAACTTCATGTCGCACGTTCGCGTGAGCCGGGCGGCCATCCCCCACATGCGGGAAGTCGACGGTGCCTCGATCTGCTACATCTCCTCCATCTTTGGTCGTGAGCTCGGCGGAGCGGGGCTCTCCCTCTACAACACCACGAAGTCGGCCCTCATCAGTGTGAGCAAGGTGATGGCCCAGGAGCTGGCACCCGAGATCCGCGTAAACAGCGTGGCGCCGGGCTCCATCCGCTTTCCGGGGGGCAGCTGGGATCGGCGGGTGAAGGAGAATCCAGAGGAGATGAAGCAGTTCGTTGAGGAAAACATTGCGATCGAGCGTTTCGGGCGGGCCGAGGAGGTGGCCGACGCGGTGACGTTCCTCTGCTCCGAACGCGCGAGCCTCATCACGGGGGCCTGCATCAACGTGGATGGAGGGCAGAGTCGCTCGTTGATCTGAGAGGCGAGGGGGGAGAGGCGGAAAGTGGAGCTATTCGAAGCGAGTGAGTGTCACGCGGAGGCGACGGGCCTGGGGCTCGGATTTGCGCCACTGCACGAGAAAGGGGCTCTGGTAGCGGCCCTGTTCGATGGTACCCCCGCCGTTCGATTCGTCCTGCGTGACGAGCAGGCTCACCGATCGCTTCATGCGCAAGAACCGCTCGGCCGGCACGGCCAGGCACTTGTCGATGACGCGCTCGACCAGAGACTCGCTCAGGCCCAGTGTGTCGACGACCTTGTTGACGAGGCGCACGAGGTCGTATTTCGCGTAGTTCTTGGCCTTGCCGGGAATGGCGCCCGGGTCGCGGAGCATGTTGCGGCCCTTCCGCGCCATAAACTGCAGCGGATCCCGAAGCACCTCGGCCAAGTCGTGCTTCATGAGGAGCGTCTCGTACTCGTTGACCGTGAGCCCGGCGTGCTTCTCCTCGGAAACGAGGTCGAGGTGCACACGGCCGGTTCGGACATCGTACTCGGCCAGCATCTCGTGGAGCCGCTCGAAGATGCCGAGTCGCGGATCGCGCAGGCTCACTGAGTCGATGGAGTGGTCGGAGACCGGCACCCGGAGTTCCATCTCGTCCACGACCCGCTCATCGTCGTAGCCGATGACGGTCGTGCGGCGCTCGCGCCGGTCGTGGTTGTCCTTGTTGATCCCGTCGAGGTCGATAAAGAAGACGGGGCGCGACGGCGTGCTGGGATATGTGACGCAGTTCTCGAGTCCGGAGCCGATGAACGTGAGGTGGGAGTCAGCGTTGCGGGGCTCAGTGCGCCGTTGCTTGGGGCTCAGCTCCTTCCGAAGGTGCAGTTGATCGTGCTGATAGTCGGCCCCGTACGGAAAGAGCTCCTGGAAGGGGGCAAGAAACTCGTGCACCTGGTCCTGGCACTGATCGAGCCGGTTGCAGATGGTCTCCTCGAGATAGCCGCCCGTGGTGTGATACGAGCAGTAGAGCGCCTCTTCGTGGCTTTCCAAAAAGCCGGTGGCCTCCTCCTCCACGTGCTGGTTCACGTCGATCACGTCCACGCGGCGCTCCGGCTGGAACTGGATCGTAAGTTGGCTCGGGTCCGAGGCCATAAGTTCAGGACGTTGACGATCGGGCCAGCCGCATGGAGGGGAGAAGCGAACGGGCGTCGAGGGGCCTCTTCAAGAGGCCACACAAGGACGTCTCGACGCTTCGAGCCCCAAAAGCCGTCCGATGTACAGCCTATAAATAGGGCGGTTCCTGATCAACCCTCAGATCTGGGAAAAACAGCAGCCAGGACGGCCATACGGCGCGATGGTGTAATATCTTCGCTGAGGGTGCGCCTTCCGTGTGGCTTCGACGAGACGGCGGACGGTCGTCGTTCGTCCCCGACAGTTTTCGACAGCGGTCGGGACAAGCATTCCGGTACAATGACTGTCCTCCGAAACTGCGGATCTTACGCCTCTTCAGGGAGCACCTCGGCGTCGCGGTGGCCGTCCTGGAAGTGGAGGCGCACGCGGTCGCCGTCCTCCAGGGATTCAACGGAGCGTACCGGGGTGCCGTCGCGGGAGAGGTGAACGTATCCGCGCCGGAGGGGCTGCTCGGGATCGAGGGCGTGCAGGCGGTCGCGGAGATGGTCGAGCTGCATGCGGGCTTGCTCCACAAGTTGCGGGCCGCTTCGGGTGAGGCGGTCCACGAGTGTGTCGAGGTGCTGCTGGTGCTGCTCCAGGCGGCGTGTGGGGGCGTGGAAGGCGCGGGAGGCGACGAGCGCGTCGACGCGCTGCCGAGCATTTTGGAGTCGGCGTGTCACCTGGGTGCGGAGGCGGTCGTGGAGCGTCCGTACACGTTCCGCAACATCCCGGCGGTCCGGCACCACAATCTCGGCGGCCATCGACGGTGTGGCGGCTCGCTCATCGGCCACGAGGTCGGCAATGGTCACGTCCGACTCGTGCCCCACGGCGCTCACAACGGGCAGCTCCGACACGGCAATCGCGCGGGCCACCACCTCTTCGTTAAACGCCCACAGGTCCTCGGTGGAACCACCGCCTCGCCCCACGATGAGCAGGTCAGGACGTTGAGCGTCGTCAGGGGATACGTCGTTGAAAGCAGCAACGGCGTCGGCAATGGCCTGTGGGGCGTCGAGGCCCTGCACCTTCACGGGGCACAGCACTACCTTGGTCGGGGGAAATCGTCGCTCCAGCCCCGTCCGGATGTCGTGCACCGCCGCGCCCTGGCCCGAGGTGACCACGCCGATGGTTTCGGGGAAGGGCGCAAGCGGTTTCTTACGCTCTGCGTCGAACAGTCCCTCCGCCTGCAATTTTTGCTTGAGCTGCTCGAAGGCCTTCTGCTGGGCACCCTTGCCCGCCTGCCGCATCGCTTGCGCCTGGATTTGCAGGTCGCCCCGCCGCTCGTAGACGGAGGCGTGGCCGTTGACGCGCACCTGCATGCCCTCCTCTGGCTCAAAGAAGACATACTGCGTCAGGTGCTTCCACATGACGCACCGGATCTGGGCATCCTCGTCCTTCAGGGTGAAGTAGCAATGCCCGGACGCCGCCTGCGTAAAGTCCGACAGCTCACCCTCGACCCACACGTCGGCGTAGTGCTCCTCTACGAGGTCGCTGAGGCCGCGGGTCAACTCGGTAACGCTGAGGACGGGGGCGTCGGATGTTGTGTTCGGAGTGGGCATCGGGGGAAGGATTGGTCCTGCGGTCGAACAGAAATCAACGTCCGTCGACTCGGGGAAGTTGCGGACTTGGCGTGCCGGTATTTGATCTTCGGCTGGGGACCGCGAAGATGACAAAGGAGCGCGCCTCATCTCCACGTGAGAGGTTGTTGAAGGACTGCGCGTCTCTGGCTGCCCCCGGCACACCGTGCCCCCGATCTGCGTTAGGGACAGCAGATTTTTTGCTCGCGCATCCTCTCGATTGAAATCTCAGACGTTCCATGCCCGATCCCATTCGCATTCAGTTTGTATGCCTCGGCAACATCTGTCGGAGCCCCCTCGCCAAGACTGTCTTCCGCGAAAAGGTGGAAGCGGCAGGACTGGAGGATCAGTTCGAAATCGTTTCGTCCGGCACGGCCGGCTATCACGTCGGCGAAACGGCAGACGACCGGATGCGAAAGACCGCTCGACGCAACGATCTGTCGCTGGAAGACCACTGCGCGTCGCAGTTTGAGGCCGAAGACCTGGAGCGGTTCGATCACATCTTCGTGATGGACAAGAGCAACCTCAACGACGTGC
>CAZBIB010000241.1:0-4711 GCA_964491575.1 uncultured Salinivenus sp.
TCATCTCCTTCAACGGCGGCCCCGGCTCCGGCTCGCTCTGGATGCACCTCGGGTACACGAGTCCCAAGCGCCTCAAGATCAGCGACGAGGGCTTTCCCACCCAGCCCTACGGCGTGGAGGACAACCCGCACTCCATCATCGACAAGGCGGACATCGTGTACGTCAACCCGGTGAATACGGGCTTCTCCCGCGTGATCGACGAAGACACAGATTCGGAGCAGTTCTTCGGCGTCAACGCCGACGTGGAATACCTGGCGGACTGGATCGACACGTTCGTCTCCCGCCACAACCGCTGGCGCTCGCCGAAGTACCTGATCGGCGAAAGCTACGGCACCACCCGCGTGGCGGGCCTCGCTGGCGAGCTCCAAGACAGCCACTGGATGTACCTGAACGGGGTCATCCTCGTCTCCCCTACCGGCCTCGGGCTGGAGCCTGCGGGTCCCTCACCGCGCTCCGAAGCCCTCAAGCTGCCCTACTACGCGGCGACGGCCTGGTACCACGAGCAACTGCCCAGCGACCTCCAGAATCGGGATCTTCAGGCTCTTCTGTCGGAGGTCGAGGACTATACCATTGAGGAATACCTCCCGGCCCTCACGCACGGCGGTTTCATTGACAGCACACGCCGAGGAGAGGTGGCCCAGCAGGTGGCTCGCTACTCGGGGCTCTCGGAGCAATTCGTGCTGAACCACAACCTCGCCGTCCCCGCCGAATCCTACTGGAAGCAATTGCTCCAGGACCAGGGCTACACGGTGGGCCGCCTCGACTCTCGCTACAAGGGCGTCGATACGAAGAACGCTGGGGCTGAGTACGACTATCCGCCCGAGCTCACCGCCTGGAATCACGCGTTTACTCCGGCCATCAACCACTATCTCCGCAGCGACCTCGGCTTCGAGACGGACCTCAAATACAATGTCTTCGGATCGGTGTACCCGTGGGAGGACGAGAACAACGACACGGGCGAGGCGCTGCGACAGGCCATGGCCCAGAATCCGTACCTGCACGTCCTTGTGCAGTCCGGCTACTATGACGGTGCGACGGACTACTTCTCGGCCAAGTACGTGATGTGGCAGCTCGGCACGCGGGAGGCCCTGCGCGAGCGGCTCCGTTTCGAGGACTACCGGAGCGGGCACATGATGTACCTGCGCGAAGAGGATCGGGGGACCGCGAACGATCACCTCCGCTCGTTCATCGAAAACTCGATTCCGGAGGACGGCATGCCTGCAAAGTACGGGCCGACGCGGAAGTAAGCGGCCTCGCCAACGTTGAGGGCGGTTTGTCCGGGCGGAGTGGAGCCGGCCGCTTGTAGCTCTCGGTCCTGCACCCTACCCTTTTGGTGCGCCCCACTTTGAAACCGTCGCCCCGTCCCCATGCGTGCCCGCCTTCTCACCCTCGTCGTCCTGTGTCTGTGCATCGCCCTGCCGACGCAGGCCCAGGAGCAGCCTCACGTCTTTCGCAACGCCACCCTGTATCCCATCTCGGCCGAGCCGATTGAGTCGGGCGTTATGGTCGTGCAGGGCGGCACCATTCAGGCGGTGGGGGCGGCCGGATCGGTCGACGTGCCGGACGGAGCCGTCGAGCACGACGTGGCGGGGAAGGTAATTATGCCAGGGCTCGTCGATACGCACTCGCACGCTGGACAGGTGAGCGGTGGGGACGAGTCCGCGGCCCTGCACCCGAACGTCCGCACCATTGACGCGATCAATGTGCGCCATCCGTCGCTCGACCGGGCCCGGGCGGGCGGCATCACGACCGTGCACACGATATCGGGGTCAGGACACCTCATGAGCGGCCAGACGACCTACCTGAAGCTGCGGGAGGGCGGCACCGTCGGCGAGCTCAAGGCCTGCGACGACCGCCCCGTCGAGGAGTGTGGCGGAATGAAGATGGCCAACGGCACCAATCCCCAGGAGGAGAGCGGCCCGTTTCCGGGGACGCGAGCCCGCGCCGCCGCCATGGTCCGCGAGCAGTTCGTGCAGGCGCAGGAGTACCGGCGCAAGAAGCAACAGGCCGAATCTCCGTCTGAGGCGCCCGACCGCAACCTGCGCATGGAGGGCCTCGTCGACGTGCTGGAGGGCCGGCGCACGGTCCATTTCCACACGCACCGCCACGACGATATCCTCACTGCCATCCGGCTGAGCGAGGAGTTTGACTTTGAGGTGGTGCTGCACCACGTGAGCGAGGGGTGGAAGGTGGCCGAGGAGATCGCCGAGGCGGACGTGCCGGCCTCAATCATCGTGCTCGACTCGCCCGGCGGCAAGCACGAGGCCGACGAGCTCGTCTACCGCACCGGCCGGGTGCTCAATCAGGCCGGCGTCGACGTGGCCTACCACACCGACGACCCGATCACCGACTCCCGGCTCCTCCTTCGCCAGCCAGCCTTCGGGGTACGAGCGGGAATGTCGCGCGAGGCCGCGCTGGAGTCCGTGACGCTGGCAGGGGCACGCATGCTCGGAATGGCGGACGAGATTGGCTCCCTGGAGGCGGGCAAGGACGCCGACTTCATCGTCCTCTCCGGCGACCCGCTGAGCGTGTACACCGACATCGAGCAGACCTGGGTGGAGGGGCAAACGGTGTTCGACCGCTCCAATCCCGAGGATCGCGACTTCGCCACGGGCGGCTACCGGGTCTACGACGACGCGGTCCAGCACGTCCATGAGTAATCCCTGCCCTCGCCCGCCGCTCTGCTTCCGCACGCTTCCCCCCGTTTCTCCATGCTCACGCTTGCCCCCTCGCTCCGCCGCCTTCTTCTCGTTTTTGTGCTCGCCCTGGCCGGGACCTCGCTCGCGACCGCTCAGGCGCAGCAGGCCGTCCGGGCCGACACCCTGTACACCATGACGGGCGACGGGCCCATCGTGGACGGCGTCGTGCTCATCGAGGGATCGACGATTGCGGAGGTGGGACCGGCCTCCGAGGTCTCCATCCCGTCGGGGGCCACCGTGCACGAGGCGACCGTCGCGACACCGGGCCTCATCGACCCGAGGGGCACCGTGGGCGTATCCGGCCTCGAAAATGTGCCAGCCAACCAGGACCAACTAGACACCTCCGCGCCCATCCAGCCGGCCCTCCGCGCCATCGACGCCTACAATCCCCGCGAGGACCTGGTGCAGTTCGTCCGCAAGCTCGGCATCACGACGGTGCACACCGGTCACGCACCCGGTGCTCTCGTGAGCGGCCAGACGGCCACGTTCTCGACCTCGGGTGAGACGGTCGGGGAGGCCCTACAAGACTCGCTCACGACAGTGGCCTTCACGCTGGGGCCGGATGCTCAGGCGCGGTTCGAGTCGCCCGGCACGCGGGCCAAGGGCGTCGCTATGCTGCGGCAAAAGTTCCTGGACGCCCAGGCCGCGATGGACGAGGAGAAGCCGACGACGGATCTGGACCTGGCTGTGCTCCAGAAGGTGCTGCGCGGAGAGGTGCCGGCGCTGATTACAGCCCACCGCGCCCACGACATCCAGGCGGCCCTCCGATTGCAGGAGGAGTTTGGCTTCGAGCTGATTCTAGACGGAGCCTCCGAGGCGTACCTCATGGTCGACGAGATTAAGCAAGCAGGCGTGCCGGTCATTCTCCACCCGACCATGACGCGCCCGAGCGGCACGACGCAGAACGCGGCGTTCACCACGGCGGCCACCCTGCACGAGGCCGACGTGCCGGTGGCCATCCAGAGCAGTTGGGAGCCCTACGTGCCCAAGACGCGCATTGTCCTCTACGAGGCGGCCATCGCAGTGGCAAACGGCCTGCCGCGGCGCGCCGCCCTGGCGAGCATCACGAGCACGCCCGCCCGGCTTCTCGCACTCGGAAACGTGGGCACGATTGCACCCGGCCAGGCGGCCGATCTCGCGCTCTTCGACGGCGATCCGTTCGAGTACACCACGCACGTCTGCACCGTCCTGAACAGCGGACGGGTGGTCAGCGACGAGTGCAAGTAAGGATGGACGGGTGGATGCGTCGAGCGGACCGTGACTATCGCCCCCACGTCCAGCCTTCACACCTCCATCCCTACATCGCCGCCACCACCTTCAGCATGTCGAGGGCCGTGATGATGCCGGCGATCTGCCCATTCTCGGTCACGAACACCCGGTGAATATCGCCCCGGTGCATCACCTCGGCGACCTGCTGGATGGAGGTGTGCTTGTTCACGTCGTAGACCTGCGGCGTCATGACCTGCTCAGCCGTCGTCTCGCCGCCCTGACTAATCCGAAGCTCGTCGAGATCCTCCTCGGCGTAATTGCCTCGCAATTCAGAGCGGTAGAAAGTGGCCGGCCGGTCCGCCGCAAGCTCTCCCGCGGTGCTGCTGTGCCGGGCAATGTCGGTCAGCGAAATGACGCCGACAAGCTGCCCATCCTGTACGACCGGAGCCCCGGAGATGCTGTGATCGATGAGGAACTCGGCCACCCGATCGATGGGCCAATCGGCCCCGACGGTCTGCACGTCCGTCGTCATCAGGTCCTTGGCGCTGTTCCACTTCATGGAGACGAAGAGGGCGGTTGTGAGAGAAGAAGCAAGAGGTGTGAGACGTATCACGGATCGGCCCAATCCCTGTTGCGGGCATCTCGTGGAACGGCGGCGAATTTTCCCGTCGGTCGTGCAGTCTTCGTCTACGGAAACGGAACTCGACGGGGCGCCACTTCGTGGGCACGCCTGCGAAGCACATGGGCCCGTAGCTCAGTTGGTTAGAGCCGCCGACTCATAATCGGCTGGTCGCAGGTTCGAG
>CAZBIB010000242.1:0-4647 GCA_964491575.1 uncultured Salinivenus sp.
AGGGACGCTCACCTACGCGGCCGTCGACCAGATTACGCGGGCTGGCTTTGGACAGAGCACCGCCGTGGGCATCGGGGGCGATCCGGTGATTGGCACGCGCTTCGTCGACGCGCTCGAACTCTTCGAGGAGGATCCGGACACGGAGGGCGTCGTCCTCATCGGCGAGATTGGCGGATCCGACGAGCAGGAGGCTGCTCGCTACATCCGCGACCACATGGACACGCCGGTCTTCGGCTTCATCGCGGGCCGAACGGCGCCGCCGGGGCGACGCATGGGACACGCCGGCGCCATTGTGTCGGGCGGCTCCGGCACGGCCGAGGCCAAGTTCGAGGCCCTCGAAGCGGCCGGGGCCACCGTGGTCAAGAATCCGGCCCTCATCGGAGAGACGATCAAAGACGTGCTGTAACTCCACCACGACATCTGAGTATCCTCCCTCTGAGAAGCCGTCGCACCGCCCGGTGCGGCGGCCTTTTCTATGTCGACGAGGAGCAACCTGCAAACTTGGTTCGTTTTTTACGAAGGGGTCCTGCAATTGGCGCGCCCCCTCGTCTTACCTTGATCGGTCCCGGCCCCCGGTTTTCCTGTCATCCCCACCGACGCATCATGGAGCATCCGCAGACCCGGTTTCTGAACGATCACTTCGAGAAGGCACTGATCCTTGAGGAGCCGGACCCCAGCCTCGACGACTACCTGTGCGACCAAGGCATTGAGCCGGAGCGCGTGCCCAAGCCCGAGTGCTACGACCAGGCCGCGATGGTGGAGCGCCTGCGTGAGGGGCAGCACGACCTGCTCTACAAGCGGAGCACGTTCGTCGTCGACGAGGCGGTGGTGGAGGCGTCCGACAACTTGGCTGCCATCATGCTCTGCTGCATTGGCGACGACACGGTGAACAAGCCGGCCTGCGCGGAGGAGGGCGTGCTGGTGCTCAACGATCCGGTGAGCAACGGCCGCTCGGTGGTGGAGATGGTGATAGGCGAGATGATTCTGCTGGCCCGACGGCTCTACACGGCAAACGAGTCGGGGCGCCGGCACCGGTGGACGAAGGACAGCACGCGCCGCTACGAGCTGATGGACAAGACGCTCTCCATCATCGGCCTGGGCAACATCGGCAAGCAGCTGGCCCGGCTGGCAGATGCCTTTGGGATGGACATCTGCTTCTACGACGAGTCGGACGTGGCGCAGGAGGTTGGCACTACGCTCGGCTGGACCTCCTGCTCCAGCCTGTCGGAGGCGTTCCGGAAGGGCGACTTCGTGACGGTCCACGTCTCCGCCGAGGACCCGCAGGGACAGTCCAATGAGGGCTTGCTCGGCTACGACCACTTTCGCCAGCTCGGCGCGGGGCGGCCGGACAACAGCCCCCGCGCTTTCATCAATGCCGCCCGCGGATTCCTGTACAACCCGGAGGACCTGACGCGGGCCATCGACGAGGGCCACGTGCGCGCGGCGGCAGTCGATGTCTTTCCAGAGGAACCAGGGAGCGCCGACGAGGACTGGACCAATCCCTACGCCGAGATGGACAACGTCTTCACTACCCCACACATTGGCGCGGCCACTCAGGAGGCCCAGCCCCGCATCGCGTCGCGCATGGCCACCTCCACCCGGCTGCTGAACGAGCAGGGCACCGTGCGCGACACGGTCTTTGGGAAGGGGCACACGATCGGGGTCAACGCCGAGCCGCCCCATTGGATTCTGGCTGTGGTGCACAGCGACGTGCGGGGAACGAAGAAGGCGATCGACGACACCATCTACGAGGCGGGTGCCAGCAACCTCCAGTCAAACCACCGCGACTTCCCCGACCTCGGCATCGCCTACGACGTGAACGCGATCGACCGGCCCTTGAGCGACGGTCAGCTCCACCACATCATCGACACGGCCATCTCACTCTCCGACGACTCCAAGGCGATCCGGGCAATCCGGCAGTTTCAGGTGGAGGACAACGACTGAGCGCGGGGGAGTGGGAGAGAGGGGGCGCGGGGGAATGAGAGTGTAGTTGACTGGCGACAGGCCGTCCCCGAGATAGATTTGGGAGAAGAGAACGGCAGGTTGACTCCCTACCAGACATGCCTACCCCGCCGCACTCCACCGCTCCGTCTTCACTTCCACACCTCCACACTTCCATACTTCCACACCTCCGCCGTACTACCTACGCCATTGTTGGCTCGGTTTCGAAGCGGGAGGCGATGTGGTCCATGACCTTTTTGGCGTGAAAGCGGCCGTTTTCGATGAACCAGCGACTCGTGTCGCATCCGCCGCAGATGGTGCCGGCGAGGTACAGGCCGTCGCGGTTCGTCTCGAAGGTCTCGCCCTCCTCGTCGTGCACTGGCGTGCGAGCCTCGTCGTCGCGGATGGCGATGCCGAGTTGCTCCAGGAAATCGTAGTTGGGCCGGTAGCCTGTCATAGCGAGCACGAAGTTGTTGTCGATGCTCGCGGGCCCATCGGGCGTGTCGAGGTGGAGGGTGTCCGGCTCGATGGCCGAAACGGTGGTGTTGAAGTAGGCGTCGATGGAGCCCTCCGCGATCCGGTTCTCCACGTCAGGGCGGAGCCAGTACTTCACGCCGTCGTCGAGCTCGGGCTCGCGCACCACCATCGTCACATTCGCCTCGTGGCGGTAGCAGTTCAGCGCCGCCTTCACCGCCGAGTTGGCGCCGCCCACGACGGCCACGTCCGTCAGGGCGTAGGGATACGGCTCCTTGAAGTAGTGCCGCACCTTGTCGAGATCCTCGCCGGGTACGTCCAGGCGGTTGGGCACGTCGTAGAAGCCGGTGGCCACTACCACCTTTCTCGTCTCGTAGGCCGCCTCTTCCGTCACGACTGTGAAGTGGCCGTCGTGCCCCCGCAGATCCGTCACCGGCTCGTAGAGACGCAGATCGAGGTCTTCTGCGGTTACCACGCCACGATAGTAGTCGAGGGCCTCCTCGCGGCGCGGCTTGTAGTCGCGGGTAGGGAACGGGTGGCCGCCAATCTCCAGCAGCTCGGGGGTGGAGAAGAACTCCATCTGCGTGGGATACCCGATAAACGAGTTGCAGAGCGCCCCCTTCTCGATGATAAGCGAGTTGAGCCCCCGACGCTTGGCCTCGATGCTGCAGGCGAGGCCCACGGGCCCGGCTCCGATGACGATGACGTCGTGCATGAGCACCGAATACTGGGTTCAGGACATACGCGACGTATCTGAACCCGCAGACGCAGCCGGCAGTTTCGGATCCTGAGTTTGAGAATGGAAGAAAGGGTGAATGGGAACGGGGGAGCGTGGGAGCTGGAAAGCCAACATTCTTCCCCCCCTTCCCCAGCTCAAACTCCCCACTCCACACTCCGAACTCCTCATTCGCCTGTAGGCGTTGCGTGTCGCGCAATGGGGAGCGTCATACAGCGCGGGCCGCCCCGGCCGCGGGACAGCTCCGTGCCGCCCAGTTGAATCGCCACCTTTTCCTGCCCTGGGTGAAACTGCCCGGACTCGAAGTAGGACAGGAAACTCTCGGCAGAGACGATGCGATAATCGTGCTCGCGCAGGCGCTCGAAGGTGCGGCTGTTGCGCTCGTAGCCCATGATGGCTCCGGGCGCGGCCGCGAACACGTTGGCCCCATCCGTCCACTGTTCGCGCTCCTGATGCAGGCGCTCCGTCCCACCGCAGGGAATGTACGTCAGGTCGCGGTCGAGCAGCTCGTCGAGCACGTCGCGCAGGTTGCGGCGCATGTCCGTCACAAACCGCCCCGTCCCATCTGCAGCGGTGAAGTGCACCGCGTAGCCGAAGCCGTGGGTTTCGAGCAGGGGCGGAAAGACGATGACCTCGTCCGGCGAGGCGAAGGTGAACACCGTATCGAGGTGCATGGTAGCCCGCCGCTTGGGCAGGTCGATGGCGAGGACGTGCTCGACCGGCGTGCGCTCGAAGAGCTCGTGGGCAATTGCCATGACGGCCCCGAGGGAGGTGCGCTCTGAGTGGCCGATGAGCACCGTGTCGGGGCTTGCCACGAGCAGGTCGCCCCCCTCGAACGTGACGCCCGGTGGCAGCTCAATGATCTTGTCGCTGTGCGGGGCAAACCGAGGATGATGGTTGAGGATGACATTGATGATGATGCTCTCCCGGGTGCGGGCCACCGTTGCGGCGTGGCTCAGGATGATGTGGTCGTGCACCACGGCCGCGAGGTCTCGCGTAAACATCAGATTGGGCACCGGTTGGGCGCGGATGGGAAGCTCCGACTGACCAGTGAGGGCAAACTCCTGCAGGTCCTTCGGCGAGAAGCGCTTCAGCTCCTCCTCTACGGTCCCCAGGTTTTGCTCTGGCAGGCTCCGGCACAGCTTCTCCACAAACGAGTGCCGGGCTGCTTCTTCGGCGTCGAAGGTTTCAAGCAGGAGGTCTTCGATCTGAAGCACCGTATCGGAACGCCCCACGATTTTCTCGAACACCGAGCACATGAGGAGGTGCTCCTGCCGCGCGTGGCCCACGAAGAGAATGTCGTCGAAGAGTAGCTCTTCCCGATTCTCGGGCGACACGAGCTCCATTTCCGGCCCCGGAGTATGCACGATCACCTGTTCGAGCAGATGAGCCTCGGCGGGAACGCTGTAGACGGCCGGGGAGGTCTCAGCGGGCGGGGAAGGGGGAGTGTCAATGGTTTCCACAAGCGGGGTGTGAGCTGCGCAACAGAGGAGAGG
>CAZBIB010000243.1:0-4604 GCA_964491575.1 uncultured Salinivenus sp.
TGCGCGGGTTGTTCATGTCGTTGGAGCAGGTGACGAGGCACGGCGGCGCAAGCTCGATGATCTCGGTTCCCGCGTCGTCCTGCCGCTCCACGACGAGCCCGCCCTTCTCAAGCTCGATGCCCACGACGTTCGCCGCGTAGGGCCGATCGAGCAAGGCAGCGACCATCGGTCCCGTGAGGCCCGCGTCGGTGTCCTGCGACTGCTTGCCGCAGAAGATGGCGTCGGCGTCCGAGGTCTCGTAGTAGCCGGCCAGCACGTCGGCGTAGGCGCGGGCGTCGTAGGCGTCGGCCTCGTCCGTCGTGAGGTGGACGGCCCGGTCCGCACCCATCGCCAGCGCCTTTCGGATCGTCTCGGTCACGTCCTCCGGTCCCACGGTGACGACCTCCACCTCGCCCCCGTGCTCTTCGGTGAGCACGAGTGCCGCCTCCACCGCCGACGCGTCGTAGGCGTTGAGCACGGCGCGGTCGGTATCGAAGGCGAGCTCTCCATCCCGGACCCTGAACGGGGCTTCGACATCCGGAACTTCTTTGATGCACACGGAAATGTCCATCGCTGGGCAGGGGAAGGTACACAGCAAACGCGAGCGGATCGGGCGCACACGACGGGTGAACGACCCGCTTCAACCTAATGGCTGCCCCCGGAGCTTGCAACATCCGAAGCGGTGGCGTCCCCGTAGATTCCAGCGGCGAGGCCACGCCCTTCCCCCTACACGAAGAGTGGATCGAAGAACGCTGGTGGGTCGAGACCATGCTTCGGAACGCCACCCTGGCCGAACTTCCTGACCTCCGCCTCGCTGCGCTCGACTGACTCCTCATCGATACTTTTGTGCGGCGACGGACGGGCTCAGCGAACTGGAAATCGACATGCACTCACACGTGCGCAAGATTGAAGCACGTTGCGGAGTTTTCCCACTTGTCCGTGATCAGGACCGCCTCGCAGAGTTGCGTCTTATCGCCTGAACCCTCAAGTTCCAGTCGATGCGTCGCACTTCTTCCTCTCCTCTGAGACCGGATCATGACCGAAACGATCACTTCCGTCTCTACCGAGACGCTCGCCGCGCAGGCAGACAGTCCGACGCACGAGATTCTCGACGTCCGTCCCATCGCGGCGTACAACGGCTGGCCGCTCCAGGAAGAATCGCGTGGGGGACACGTGCCGGGAGCCAAGAGCCTCCCCCTCCCGTGGACGCAGTACATGGACTGGGTGGAGGTGCTCGACGAGAAAAACCTGTCCCCGGAGACGCCCGTGACCGTCTACGGGTATACCACGGAGGCCGCCGAGGAGATGGTCGACAAACTCACCCGACTCGGCTTCGACGCGCTCGGAATCTACGACGGCTTTCTGGAGGAGTGGGCACCCGACCCGGATCGTCCACTGCGGCGGCTGGAGCGCTACCAGCAACTCGTCTATCCGGAGTGGGTGCACGACCTCATCTCCGGCAAGCACCTGGAGGGGATGACGGGCGACAACTACGTCCTGTGCCACGCCCACTTCAACTACCGCCAGGACTACGAGGACGGGCACATTCCCGGTGCCATTCCCCTGAACACGAACGCCCTGGAGTCGCCGGAGACCTGGAACCGGCGCCCGCCGGGCGAGCTGAAGGCCGCCCTCGAAGCCCATGGCATCCGCCACGACACCACAGTTGTGCTCTACGGACGCTTCTCCTACCCGACCTACGACCAGGACTTTCCCGCGCAGAGTGCAGGGCACCTGGGAGCGATGCGGTGCGCGGCCCTGATGCTGTACGCCGGAGTCGAGGACGTGAAAATCCTCAACGGTGGGCTCAACACCTGGGAGTCGGCGGGCTACGAGGTGTCCACGGAGGACGTGATGCCCACGCCCGTTTCGGATTTTGGCGCGGAGGTGCCGGTGCATCCCGAGTACATGCTGGACCTGGAGGAGGCACAGACACTCCTGGACGCGGACGACGGGGACCTTGTGAGCGTTCGCAGCTGGGCCGAGTTTGTCGGAGAACGGAGCGGCTACCACTACATCGACGAGAAAGGTCGCATTCCGGGCGCGGTCTTTGGCAACTGCGGGAGCGACGCCTATCACATGGAAAACTACCGCAATTTCGACTACACGACGCGGGAGTTTCCGGAAATTGCCGAGGCGTGGGCCGAGATGGACATCACGCCCGACAAGCATATCGCCTTCTACTGCGGCACCGGCTGGCGCGGCAGCGAGGCGTTCATGAATGCCTACCTAATGGGATGGCCGCGGATTTCCGTCTACGACGGCGGGTGGTACGAGTGGAGTAGTCATCCAG
The DNA here is from genome assembly GCA_964491575.1 of uncultured Salinivenus sp. Classification (GTDB taxonomy): domain Bacteria; phylum Bacteroidota; class Rhodothermia; order Rhodothermales; family Salinibacteraceae; genus Salinibacter. Next base: position 2,273 of record CAZBIB010000243.1, read on the forward strand.
ACACCCCCACGGCCACTGGCGTGCCCGAAGATTCGGCTCGGGGCTAGATCCTGGAGATACCACATTCTTCCTCCAGGGGCCCGACCTCCATCCCTCCAGCCTTCCACACTTCCAGCCCTACGTCCCGACCGTCTCGGAAAATCGGAAAATCCGCCTCGGTCGTGCGTAAAGAGATGTGCGCCCGTCTTCCGTCCCAGTTCTCCCAGCGTAATTCCCGACCCTGACGCGTTTGCGGAACAGAAACAGCTCGTTGAGGCTGCAATCCGTCTCGATGCGGAGACGGACACGTCGCTCACCGTCCCGGAGGTGTGCGCCGAGGCGGAAGTAGAGACGGTGGTTTTCGAAAAACACTTCGAGACGGTCGACGAACTCCGGCCCGCCTTCTACGATCTCGCGCTGGCGCAGTACCGGATGCTCACCGAGGCCACGACCGGCTACGAGGACTTTTCCTTCGAGGAGCGCCTGGCGTCGTTCTACTACATCCTGCTCGACGCGCTCGGGGAGCAGCGGGCCTTCGTACAGGCCACCTTCGACACGCGGGTCCGCTACCGGTCCTCGTTCCGGGCGGAGGTGCGAGCGGCGCTCCGCGACCTTCTGACGGACGAGGACGTGGTGCCGAACACCAACCAGCTCGTGACGGGGCTGTGGCCGGTGCACGAGGTGCTCACCGAGGTCACGTTCGCCGTCCTCCGCCACTGGATCCACGACGAAACGGAGAACCAGGAGGCCACCACAGCCCTCGTCGACAAGCTCGCTGCGTTTGTGGCCGAACTAGTAACTTTTCGCGGCGTATCTCGTGGGATGGCTCTCGCTTGGCACATCGTGCAGCACGATTCGCTGGGGCTGGGGCGACTGCCGCTGGTGGGGCGGTTCTTTTCCGGAGAGTAGGCCCCTCCGAAGTAGGAGTGCTCTTCCCCTAGCTGTATTGCCTCTGATCCGACGGCTCGTATTGCGTGTTGCGCATCGGAGCGGTTACGAAATACGCAATCCCACAGTCGACGGGGCCGTTCAGGTCTTTCGTGTAGGACTCCTTCACACCGTACACCCACGATGAGTTCAGACAACTCCGACGACTTTCCCGCCTCCAAGCTCGAACGGAGCGGCCTCTTTGCCAAAACGGGGCTGAAGGTGGGCAAGAACTACGCCCGCTACCTTATGGACCGGGCCACAGGCGAGGCCGATCCGGAGACGCGGAAGAAGGAGCTCAACACCCAGAACGCCCGCGACCTCTTTAAGGAGTTTACTCGGCTGCGCGGCACAGCGCTCAAGATGGCCCAGTCGATGAGCATGGACACCGGCCTGCTTCCGGACGAGTTCATGGAGGTGATGGCGGAAGCGCAGTACAGCGTGCCGCCGATGAACAAGGCGCTGGTGCGCAAGCGCATCCGGGACGGGCTGGGGCGATTTCCGGAGCTGCTCTTCGACGAGTTTGAGCCGGAGGCGATGGCCGCTGCCTCCCTCGGGCAGGTCCACCGGGCGCGGCTGGACGATGGTCGGGACGTGGCCGTGAAGGTGCAGTACCCCAACGTCCGAGAAACCATTGAATCGGATCTTTCGGTGGCGCGGACGCTGTTCGAGCGCCTCGTTCAGGGCGACGACCTCGACGATCATTTCGAGGAGGTGAAGGCTCGCCTCCGGGAGGAGACGGACTACCTCAACGAGGCCAACAACATCGACCACTTCGCCGAGCAGTATGCCGGGAACCAACTCGTGATTCCCCGCCCGGTCCATGAGCTGACGTCCGAAACGGTCCTCACCATGACCTTCGTGGAGGGCCGGCACCTCGACACGTTTTTGGACACCGACCCCGATCAGGCCACGCGCGACCACTTTGGGCAGCTTCTCTGGAACTTTCTCCACGAACAGGTGGCGAGCAACGCCCGCACGCTTCACGCCGACACCCATCCCGGCAACTTCCTCTTCCGCGACGACGGCCGGCTCGGCGTGGTCGACTTCGGGTGCGTGAAGACATTTCCGCAGGCGTTCCGCGACGACATGCTCCGCCTCTTCCGCGCTCGCATGGTCGACGACGAGGACGAGATCACCCGCCTCCTGTTTGCGCTCGACATCCTCCACGACGACCTGCCCGACGAGACGCAGGCCAAACTGCGGCGCTTCTTCGACCGCTACGGCTCGCTCATCGTGGAGCCGTACCGCCAGTCCTCGTTCGACTTCGGCGATCCGGGCTTCCAGGAGCGAATGCAGGCCTCCTTCAAGGCCGCCTCCGAGCTTGGTGCCGCCACCGGCTCCCCACACTTCATTTTCCTGAACAAGGCGCTGGTGGGCCTCCTCAACCTGCTCACGCAGCTTGAGGCCCGCGTGGACACCACGG
>CAZBIB010000244.1:0-4587 GCA_964491575.1 uncultured Salinivenus sp.
TCGAGGGGACCGTTCTTTACGTACGTCTCCCAGAGCTGATGCTGAACACCACTGTGTGACTTCGGAGCCTCTCCTGCTTCGTTGGGGGCGGCCCGAGCAGCGTACAGCATGGCGTAGTATGCTCCCGAGATGGCTCGGTTGTAATCCTCGGCCTCGAAGTCACGGTGGGCACCGTCTAGATTGTTTCGGGCACGGTCCAGGGCGTCTTCAGTTGCTTGTTTCATGCCATGGGGACTAATGTCGGGGGGATAGGTGTGGTGGCGAAGGGCCGATTCGGCTTCGGGCTCATCAGCGGGCACGAGCACTTCCCCCTCCTCCCGCACGTTTCGGTAGAGCGGTTGATTGTACGTGTCGAATCGTTCCCGGGAGGTGACGAGGGGCGACACGTGGGCGCCGTATTTCTTTCGCAAGTCGTGCATCACCTCATGCGCTCTCTCGCGGTCCGACCAGTCGGGCACCTCATTCAGCACGACCAGTACGTCGATGTCGCTATCCTCCGTAGCGTCCCCGCGAGCGTGTGAACCGTAGAGGATGAGCCGGTGCAGACGCTCCCCAAAGGCCGCCCGGAAGCGGTCGCGGAGGGAATCCCGGAGATTGGCCGTGAGCGTGGACATGACGACGGGCAAAGGCTGAAAAGCAGCTCCTATACCCCAACGAGCTTAGGACGAGAGAAATGCATCCCTCCCCCACTCGGACTACGGATGTAGCACGGTTCGCACCGTGTCCCGGTACGCCGTGTGACAGGTGACGCAACCACGTTTCAGTTGCTCGTGGAGAGTAAGAATTGTGGACCAGTCTCGGGCCTCAGCCGCCTCCACGAGTTTGGTCGCCGTGTGGTGAACGTGCTTGTCGTACTTCACGAACGTCTGGAACTGAGGCCCAAGAGCCTTCTTGAGGGTTGCGATTTGTGAGGGAGAAATCTTTGGGTGCTGGGCGATATTCCGGGCGCCCTGCCGGATCAGATCGTAGTCTTCGTGCCAGAGGCCGGTCGCGATGCGGTCCATGTCCTGCGCCAGTTCCACCATCAAGGGACGGAGAGGCTTTGTCGTGTCGGGCTGTGGGCGAGGAGGGGAGGCCGACGAGGGAGACGGGGCTCCGGTTGTCATCAGGAGAAGACCCAGGAGCGCAAGGATCGGAGCGGTAAGGAAGAGGGAGCGGAGGTGCATGAAGGAGTCGGAAGGTGCTACGCAAAAAGAGCGATCAGGACGCGGAGGCCGATTCGGATGCGAGGGTCCGAAGGGCCAGCCCGTGCCGCAGTTCGTACGGACTCACGTGGCAGGTGTCTCGGTCGTAGTGAGCCATGACGCGGTCGAGGAGGATGACGCCGATCGGAAAGACATCGGCTCGTCCCTCCATCGCATCGGGGTGGAGTGCCAAGATCTCGTCCACAGACAACTGGAGGAGACGCTTGCGCCAGTGGCGTACGTCGGTGTGGGAGAGCGAAAAGCCCCCACCGTGCAGGGCGTCCCACGTGCTGTCGGGACCGGCGTGGACACGGGCCAGCGCCGTGGCGGTGCCTGCCGTACAGATGAGTGTAGGAGACGCCCCGATTTCCAGCGCATGGGAGGCGAGGGCCTCGTCGATGATCCGCTCGGCGGCGTTGACCGCCTCGGGCGCAGCGGGCTGCGACGCGAAGCACCGCTCGGTGAGACGCACACAGCCGACATCGAGGCTCGCTCGATCCGTGATTGCGTCTGGGTACGTCGGGTGGTGGCGCGACGGATCCATTCCGGCCACGAGCTCCGTGGAGCCTCCACCGATGTCCACGACCAGACAGGAGCCCGATAGGTCGTCGAACGCTGCGCACGCTGCAGCAAAGCTCCACGCCGCTTCCTCGGTTCCGGAGAGGATCTCGACCGACACTCCGAGTTGATCTCGCACGGCCGCACACACCTCGTCCCGGTTCGCCGCGTCGCGGAGCGCACTCGTTCCTGCCACCGACAGAGCCTCCACATCGTACTCGCGGGCCGCCCGGAGGTGCTCGCGGAGGGTATCGAGGAGGCGGCTCTGAGCAGCGTCTCCAATGCGACCCCGCGCGTCGACTCCTTCTCCCAGCCGCACGAACCGCTCGGCCACGTGAAGGCGCCACATCTCTGTACCCTCACGCTCGGCCACGAGCAGCTGAGCCGTGTTGGTGCCGATGTCGACCGTGGCGAGGCGCATAGAAGCGTGGAAGGATGGGGGGGATGTTTGAAGGAAAGCGTGTCTCTCACGAAGAGAGCAGAATTCCGGGAAATCTCCGTTTTCTCTCAGTTAACGTACTTTACGGGGTTGTTTGGGCGTGAAGCGGGCTGCCCACCAGCCGTCCTCCGTCGCCTCCGCGTCGAGGTGAAAATTGTGGGACGCGGTGGCATCGAGAATCGAGTCGCGGTGCGGTTGCAACACGCCGGAGAGGAGGAGCGTGCCGCCGGGGGCGAGCCGCGAGACGAGATCCGGGAGCAGGTCCAGCAGCACGCGGCGTGTGATGTTGGCGGCAACAATGTCGTAGAGGGTGTCCGGCACGACCTCCATCGAGCCCTCCTGCACGGCCACACAGTCGGCCACGTCGTTCTTTTGGGCATTCTCTCGGGCGTTGCGCACAGCGTCGGGATTGGTGTCGACGCCCAGGGCCACGGCGGCGCCAGCGCGACAGGCGGCAATGGCGAGCACGCCGGTACCGGTGCCCACGTCGAGCATCCGCTCTCCCGACAGCCGTCGGGACTCGGCCAGGAGCTGAAGGGCCAGCCGGGTGCTGGCGTGCTGCCCCGTGCCGAAGCTCATCTCCGGATCGATGCGGAGCACCGTCGCGTCGGTGTGATCCGGCGGCACGTCGGCTGGCGTGGGGCAGATCAGGAAGGGGCCGGCCCGGACGGGGGAGAGAGTGTCTTCCCAGACGGTGTTCCAGTTCTTGGCGGCGAGGGGACGAACCGACAGCGCGTCGAGGTAGCCGTCGGCGGCCAGACGGGCCTCAAGGTGCTCGCGGTTGACTGCAGCCCATCGATCGGCGGGCACGTAGGCTCGCAACTCGGCGTCGTTCTGCACGAAGCCCGTGGCGTGCTCTTCCAACTGCGCGAGAAACCGGTCATGCTCCGAGGGGGGAATGGCGAGCGTCAGTTCGATGGTATCCATTCCATCGCGGATCTGTGTGCCGGGGCCGTTCTCGTCAACCATGCACGCGGCCTTTGTACAGCGACGCGATGCCAAACGTGAGCGGAGTCCACTCCAGGTCGGCAAAGCCTACGCCCCGCATGCGCTGGAGAAAGTCCGTCCCGTCTGGGAATGCCGCGACTGAGTTCGGTAGGTACTCGTACGCCCCCTGATCAGGACTCAGCAGCCCGCCGATGCGGGGCAGGACGTGGTGGCTGTACCAGCCGTACAGCTGTTTGATGGGGAACGTGCGGGGCGTGCTGAATTCGAGCACGACGAGTGAGCCTCCCGGCCGCAACACGCGCCGAATGTCACTGAGGCCCGCATCGAGGTCCTCGAAGTTGCGTACGCCGAACGCCACGAACGCTGCGTCGAACGAAACGGCGTCGAACGGGAGATCGGCGGCATCCGCCTTCCGGAGGGAGATGCGCGGAGAAAGGCCCTTCCCCTCGATCTTCGCCCGCCCGCGCTCCAGCATCTCGGCCGAGAGGTCGACGCCGACCGTTTCGCGGGGGTGGAGCGTGCGCTCAATTTTGATCGCCAGGTCCGCCGTGCCCGTCGCCACGTCCAGCACCCGCTGCGGCTGCTCGTCGCTCAGCATCCGGACGGCCCGCGATCGCCAGTACCGATCGATGCCAGCGCTGAGGACACGGTTGAGGAGGTCGTATCTCGGAGCCACGGCGTCGAACATGGATTCGACGGCCTCGGCCTTGCCCTCTGCCTCGCCGATGGGGGGATGGTTGCTGGGCATGTGATATTGCGTATTTCGTACTGCGTATTGATAGATCTCTTGCGCAATACGCACTACGCAATACGTTGAGAGAAGAGTAGAGTGATCGACACCAGCGGAGTAGCATTCCTTCAGCTCAAGATCTGCGTCAGCTTCAGCAGGTCGTAGTCGATCGACTTGCGTCGGCCGTAGACGTTGCGCAGGGGTGTGAGCTTAATTTCTCCATTCGCAACGCCGACCATCACGTCGGAGTGTCCATCGAGCAGCGATTCAACGGCTGCCACGCCCAGGCGGCTCGCCAGCACGCGGTCGCTGGCCGTGGGGGCGCCGCCGCGCTGCGTGTGGCCGAGAATGGCAGAGCGGAGCTCAATCTCGGAAAAGGCCTCATCGTCGCGCAGGGCTTGTTCGATGCCTCGGGCTCCCCCGAGTTCGTCCCCCTCGGCCACCACGACAATCGTAGAGCGCCGCTGGGCACTCATGAGGGACAGGATGCGCTCCTTCACCATCCCCATCTCCGTGATCGTTTCGGGGATCAAGATCAGCTCCGCTCCGCCCCCGATGCCGCAGTTGAGCGCGATGAAGCCCGCGTCCCGTCCCATCACCTCCACCAGAAAGAGCCGATTGTGCGCGTCGGCCGTGTCGCGAATGCGATCAATGTTTTCGATGGCCGTGTTGAGGGCCGTGTCGTACCCGATCGTCTCGTCGGTGCCGTAGAGGTCGTTGTCGATGGT
>CAZBIB010000245.1:0-4585 GCA_964491575.1 uncultured Salinivenus sp.
TGGCACGGCGCCTGGGCTTCGAGCCGAAGCGCATGCTCTTTTCGGCCAACAACATGACCGACGCGGAAATGCACGGCGCGCAGGGGGCCGGCGTACTACTCAACATCGGAGAGCGCCCCAGGCTGGAGGCGTTTGGGCAGGCCTATCCCGGCGCACGGGTGTGTCTCCGCCTCAATCCACAGGTGGAGGCCGGTCACCACGAACACGTCGTCACCGCCGCCGAGAAATCGAAGTTCGGCATTCCCGTCGGTGAAATCGACTCCGCGCGGGCCATCGCCCACGAGTACGACCTCCAGGTCGTAGGACTTCACCAGCACATCGGGAGCGGCATTCGAGAGGTCGAGCCGTTCGGTCGGGCCGTTCGCGTCATGCTCGACGCCGCCGAGGCATTTCCCGAACTCGAATTCGTCAACCTCGGTGGAGGCCTCGGCATTCCCTATCGTCCCGGTGAGACCCCCATCGACGCGGACCGTTTTCAGCGCGTGGTCGTGCAGCCGCTCCGCGATTTCCTTGAAAAACATCCGTCGGAGGAGCTCTCGTACTGGTTCGAGCCGGGGCGTTTTCTGGTGGCCGAGGCGGGCGTGCTGCTGGTGCGCGTGAACACGCTGAAACGCGCCTCGGGCCGCGTCTTCGCCGGCACTGATTCGGGGATGGGCCACCTGATGCGCCCAGCCGTCTACGGGGCCTATCACGGAGTCTACAACCTGTCGAACCCCGATGGGGCGCTGGAAACCTACGACGTGGTAGGCAATGTCTGTGAGGGCGGTGACGTGTTTGCGCGTGAGCGGCAGGTGCAGGAGATCCGCGAGGGCGACGTGCTGGGGATCCTGGACGTTGGGGCCTACGGCCAGGCGATGGCCTCCACCTACAACCTGCGCCCGTTGCCGGCGGAGGTGATGATCCGCCCCGACGGATCGCTCGACCAAACGCGGCGGCGCCGCACGCCCCAGGAGCTGGCCGACGACCTCCTGGAAACGACCAGTCATGAACCGCACGCGGCGGTCGGGCGTGATGCCCCCTCTGCCGAACGCTGAACAGAAATGTCGCTCTTGAAGTCGCCATTGCTTTTTTCCGCCTTCGGCCTTTGTGATGAACATCGATCTCCTTCTTCCTTCGCTGTTGGTCTGCGCGTTCGCCCTTGCCGGCATCGCCGGACCGCATCCTACCGAGGCACAAGCCTCCGCCGAGTCCCGTGCCATGCCGCCCGCTGATACGCTCGCCGAGCTTCACGAGCGCTACTGCGTTGCCGGGCTGGAGGAACGGGAGTTTTCGCCCGGCACGCTCTGGCAGGTACTCGGTCCCATCATTGACCGTCCGGGCGGTCCCACCCGCGAGGAGATCGGGCGCTCCGCCCGCGGCCGTCCGCTCCGCCTGGTGCGCTACGGCGACGGGCCGACGACGGTGCTGCTGTGGTCGCAGATGCATGGCGACGAATCGACGGCGACAATGGCGCTGGCGGACCTTTTCCACCTTTTCGATGCGGCCCCCGACCACCCGCTCGTCCGGCGCATCGCCGAGGAGTTGACGGTGGTGGCGATTCCCATGCTCAACCCCGACGGTGCAAAGCACTTTCGGCGGCGCAACGCGCAGGGCATCGACATAAACCGCGACGCGCGCCGCCGGGCCACCCCCGAAGCCCGCGCCCTGAAGCGCGTGCAGGAACGCTTCCAGCCTGAATTCGGCTTCAATCTTCACGACCAGAACGTTCGCACCCGCGTGGCCGGGAGCGACCGAGGGGCAGCGATAGGGCTGCTGGCGCCGGAATTCGACGAGGCCGGCAGCGAGAACGCTGTCCGCACCCGTGCGAAGCAAGTCGCCGCTTTCATTCGCGGGGCCATCGAGCCGATGGTGGGAGGGCACATCACCCGCTACGACGCTTCTTTCATGCCCCGTGCCTTCGGCGACAACATGCAGCGGTGGGGCGTGAGCACGGTGCTCCTCGAATCGGGCGGCTGGAAGAACGACCCCGAAAAGCAGTACCTGCGCAAAGTGAACTTCGTAGGCCTGCTCAGCGCCTTCGATGCGATGGCCACCGGCCGCTATCAGGAGGCCGACGTGAGCCAGTACACCAGCTTGCCCAAGAACGGCCGCGACATCTACGACCTGCTCATCCGGGGCGGCACGGTCGTCGCGCCCGAGGTGCCATCCTACCGCGCCGACATCGCCATCAACTACGACAAGCCGCTCGAACGCACCGGCGGGCACGTCGAAAACGTCGGCGTGCTGTCGGGCTTTTCCGGTGCGCGGGATACCCTCGACGCGCGCGACCTTTACATTCACCCCGAGCCGTCCGCCGGAACGAACAGCGAGCGAGAAATGAGTCTGTGGAACGGCATGCCTGCGCGCTTCACCGTGCGGCGGGGTCCCGATCCGTCGAGCGAGGCCGTATGGGTGATCGACGACGGCCCGCCCCGACGTCCACAGCAGGGGAACGATGCAGACTGAGAAGAGCCTCTTTCCGGTAGAGCCAATACAGGAGAATCTCGACACATGACGGTTCAATCCCGAATGTTCGGAATCGCGGCCGGAGCGGCAACTCTGCTCCTTCTGGTCGGGGCCTCCATGTTCACCGTCGACAGTGGAGTCCCCGCGCTGTCGGCCGAGCAACCCTTTGACGTGATCTTGCGAGGCGGGACCGTCATCGACGGATCCGGCGCGCCGCGCTACCGGGCGGACGTGGGCATCCGAAACGGATTCATCGCCGAAATCGGCGACCTGGAAACGGCCAGCGCGGACACCACCTACGACGTCAGCGGTCTGTTTGTGACTCCGGGATTCGTCAGCGTCCACAGCCACGCGGATACGGATGTGCTGGGCAGCGCCAAAAACATGCTCACACAGGGCGTTACCACGGAGATCCTCAATCCCGACGGCGCCGGCCCAACGGATGTTGCCGGCCAGCTCCAGGCGCTCGAGCAGCGGGACCTCGCGCTCAACGTCGGTGCCTACATTGGGTTCAACGCCGTCTGGGGAACGGTCGTCGGGAACGAAGATCGGCGTCCCACCGACGATGAGTTCACCCAAATGCAGGCGCTCGTGCGGGAGGCCATGCAGGCCGGGGCATGGGGCGTCTCGTCGGGGCTTCAGTACGTGCCAGGATTCTACGCCGAAACTGATGAGGTAAGCCGCGTGGTCAAGGCCGCCGCGCCGTGGCGCACGCAGTACACGAGCCACATCCGAAGCGAGTACAAGCGGGTTGTTCAGGCCACCCGGGAAACCATTACAATTGGTGAGGAGGCTGGCCTGGCGCCCATCGTCACCCACATGAAAGTTGTGGGCAGCAAGAACTGGGGGGAAACCAGGCGTACGCTCGACCTGCTCCGTCGTGCGCGTCGCCGGGGGACGTATGCCGCGGCGGACGTGTATCCCTACCTGGCGGGCCAGACGAGCCTGACGGTCCTGGTGCCGGCCGAGGCCCAGGAGGGCGGCTTCGACGCGATGCTCAGGCGCATCTCCGACCCGGAGCAGCGCGCACGGATCCGCGACGTGGTCGCTGATCGCATTGGGGGAAAATACGGCGGGGCCGAAAATGTGCTGCTTCCCAACCTCCAGACGACCCTCGCCGAGGTGGCCGAGAACATGGAGGTGCCCCCCGCTGAGGCGGCGCTCCGATTGTTCGAGCGGGAAGAACACAACCTCAACGCAATTCTCTTCTACGGCTTCCGGGGGGACCTGGTGCGGCTCCTGCAAAACCCGATGGTGGCGGTCTCCTGCGACTGCGGTGCCACAGCGGCGCGCTCCACGCACCCGCGCTACTACGGATCCTGGCCGAAGGTGCTTGGCCAATTCGTTCGCGAGCGGCGGCTCTTGACCTGGGAGCTTGCGATTCAGAAGATGACGGGACTGCCCGCCACCATGCTGGGGATGGTCCGGCGAGGATTCATCGCCGAGGGGATGGTTGCCGACCTGACCGTCTTCGATCCGAAAACGGTGATCGATCGGGCCACCTACCAAAATCCTAAACAATACGCCAAGGGAATCAAGCACGTGTTCGTCCGCGGCCGCCCGGCCCTGCGCCGTGGCACAGTTACCAGGGTCCAGTCGGGGCGCGTCCTGCGCCGCACTGCGCACATGCCGACGCGGCCCATGAGCGCGGACATGGACCGACGGGTCGCCGGGGCGGGGACGCTGGGGCCATCCGAGGACGCCAGCGAACAGAAGCCCGTCACTGTGGACTTTGCGGTGGAGCAGACGCGTGCAGATCGCCACGCCGAGGGGCACTTCCGGCTGGACGATCCGTCCCGCGACCTCCACGTGAATGTGGAAGGCAATGAGCTGGGAAAGCTGCAGGGCACGAATCTGTGGGGCGAGCGCTGGGCCGCGTTCACCGGCACGGTCCGCCCCGATACCTCCGGCGAGGCGAAGCCGCTCCTGGTGGTGGTCGAGGAAAATGCGCCGTTCGAGTCGGGAGCGAATCCGACGATGAAGGTCCGAATCGGGGAAGACTACAGCGTCTCTGGCCCACTGGACAGTCAGATCACGCTGGAGTCGCAGAACGTCCAGGAGTAACCGGGCGAACGAAGCGACATAGGCGAGGATGCCGCTCCGCTGCTTCGGTCCCTCCAGTTACCTTGAAAAATCCGAT
>CAZBIB010000246.1:0-4582 GCA_964491575.1 uncultured Salinivenus sp.
GTGGAGCCCGAGGTGTTCGACTGGTACAAGGAGGTCGGTGAAGAGAAGGGCATCGGGCACGTGGAGAGCAGTCCGCTCACGCGGTCGTCCTACCACGCCGAGGAGCACGTGTAGTCGATCCTTTACGAGTGGCCCGCGATTGCGCAATGACAACAGCGACGGCTCCCCCAAAAACGCCCACTCAGCGTCGGTTTACGGTGGAGGAATACTACCGGATGGCCGAAGCGGGCATCCTCCCCTCAGAGGAAAATGTCGAACTCCTCGACGGACAGATCTATCTCATGTCACCAATCGGGAGCGAGCACGCGAGTTGTGTCGACCGTCTCAACCGTTTCTTCGTCCTCAGCGTCGGAGACGACGCAATTGTCCGGGTACAGAGTCCCATCCGGCTCAGCGAGACTTCAGAGCCGGAACCGGACCTTGCGCTCCTGTCGCCCCGAGAGGACAACTACGCTGCCCGCCACCCTCGCCCCGCCGAGGTGCTCCTGGTGGTGGAGGTGGCGGAGACCTCAGAGTCCTTCGATCGGAGCACGAAACTCTCCCTCTATGCCCGAGCCGGTATCCGAGAGTACTGGGTGGTTGACCTCCGTGACGAGCAGGTGCACGTCTACCGCAATCCCGAGGGCGAACAGTACAATACGCACGAGACCCACGGGCCTGAGGACGAATTAGCAGTGGCGGATCTCCCTTCCCTCGATCCCGTGTCGGGCGCCACCATTCTGGGCACGTAAACCAGCCGAGTACCGTCCACGCTGGCACCCGTCGCGCAGTAATCGGACGGGGATGCAACGGATTTCCGAATGCCCCTGTCTGGTGTGGTGACGACCGAGAGCGACCTCGGTCCCCATTCCCACGTCCGTTGCTCAACCATCCCTCCTTCCCCATGCCCCTCCCCTGCTCTCCCCTCCGCTCTCCCCTGGTGGTCCTGATCGTCGGCCTTAGTCTCGCCCCCGCCGCTCTCGCTCAGGATCCCGCCCGCACCGTCAGTGACACGGTGCCTCTCGCCCGTGACGGCGAGGTGACGGTGGATAACCACGAAGGCAGCATCACGGTGACCACCTGGGACCGCGACCAGGTGCGGTACGAGGCGCAAATCATGCCGACCGAGGAGGACCCGAACGCCGACAAGGTGACCATCCGCACCCGCACCAGCAACGACCAACTCCGGCTCGCCACCGAGCACGACGAGGGCGACGACGAATCGAAGGTCTTCGGCTTCTCCGAGGACGGGTTCCAGTGGGGCGGCATCAACATCCCAGCGGTCCGCTACACGATCAAAATGCCCCGCACCGCGGCCCTCCGCCTCGACGACCACGAATCGGCAATCGACGTGATGGGGCTCGCCGGGCGGCTCCAAATCGACACCCACGAGGGTACCATCTCCGTGGTCGAGCAGCGCGGCGAGATCACCATCGATAGCCACGAGAGCCCCATCTCCATCACCGACCAGGAGGGCGACGTGAGGCTCGACACCCACGAGGGACGCATGAAGCTCCGCTGCATTACAGGCCGCCTCTCCGTGGACACCCACGACGGAGATCTCACGGCCGAGGAGCTAGACGGGGGATTCCGGTTTGAGTCTCACGACGGCTCCGCATCGGTGTCTTTCGCCACCTTTTCCGACGACGTGTTTGCCGACACACACGACGGGAACGTGACGCTGATGCTGCCCGCCAACACTGGATTCGACCTCGATACCGACTTCGATGACGACGCCGACCTGAGATCCGACTTCGATCTGGGATCGATTCGAATCGTCGACGAGGATGACGATGATGAGGTCAATTACCGGGGTGACGTGAACGGCGGTGGCCCGGAAATCCGCCTCGAATCGCACGACGGCGACTTTACGCTTCGCTCGCGCTGAGTCGACGCATTCCCCGAGCCGCCCTATCCGGAATGCCGACACGAACGCAACCTTCCCGCCACCGTTTTGCTTAAACAGGAGAGAGACCTCCACCGTCTCTCCGCGGCGCCCCCGGAATCTGACTCTCCGCCCCCAATGCTCCGCGTCCTGTTCTCCCTGATCGCCCTTCTGGTCGCCGGGCCTTACCTGTGGGCCCCTCCTTCCGTCACTGCTCAATCCACCGGCGCGAAAACACGGAGTGACACGGTCGACTCCAGTCCCACCGGAACCGTCGAGATTGACAATCGAACGGGCAGCATCACCGTCACCACGTGGGACCGTCCCCAAGTGGGCTACGAGGTCACCCTCGCCCCCACCGAGGACGACTCGGTGGTGGTGACGGAGCCCGACATCGATCATTCCGAGGAGAAGCTCTCGTTTGGTCACGATCACTCCTGGTCCCTTCGAATTCCGGGGGTGCTCACCATTTCACCGGGCGGGACGAGCAACCCGATTGGGCACTACCAAATCGTAATGCCGAGGACGGCTTTGCTCGAAATCGACGACTTTGGATCGACAATCGAAGTCTCCGACGTCAAAGCGAACGTCGAAATTGACACCCATCAGGGCGCGGTGAATGTGGACGGTGTAGAAGGAAGGTTGAATCTGGAGACGTTCTCCAGCACCGCCGAGGTGACGGGGCTTCGCGGAGCCGCCATGCTGGAAACCCATTCGGGACGCATTATGGCGGCCTTCGAGGAGTTTTCGGCGTCAAGCACGGCGGAAACCCACTCGGGCTCCCTCCGCTTCTTCCTCCCGGCCGACACGGAATTTGTACTGGAGACGGACGCCGACAGCAGCCAGCTCACGATCGACGAGGCATTTGGCCGTCCAACGAGGAACGACGACCGGTGGATCTTCAACGGCGGCGGCCCCAACCTCTCCGTGGACACCTTTTCGGGAACGATCGAGCTGCGCCCACTCGACGCCCGCTCGTCATCATCTCCCTAAAGACCGCTCACCTCGCGCTTGTCGATGCGTTGCTCCGCCCCATCTTTCATCTGGAGAAGCATCCACGGCTCCTCAGGCCGACCGAGGTAGCACAGCACTTCGGCCCCGAGGGCCTCGTGGGCGGCCCGTGCACAGTCGCGGGCGGAAGCCCAGGGCAGATCGGGCCCGTTGAACCAGAGGCTGGTGTACGGCCCATTCTTCACGTGCTCGGTGATCTGAACCGGCACGGTTACGCCCTCGTGCGTCCCCTCGTAGGTGACGATGGGCGCCTCCTGCACCTGCTCCAGTCCCTCAAACACCTCGCGCAGCCAGTCGGTAGCCTCGTGCTCGGAGAGGGCGCGAACGTAAATCTCGATCGTGTCGTGGGCCATGCCTCGGCTGCAAGTTGGTGACGGAGAATGCGTGTCCCCTACGTCCGTGTCAGCGGTGATCTTCGATCCGGAGCTGCCGGTCGTGGCGATCGGCCTCGTCGGACCGGTTCGTCGCCACGACGAGGAGCTTCCCTCGACTTCGCTGCTCGTCCACGATCGACGCCACCATGTCGCGCCCCGCCGCGTCGAGGTTGGCGGATGGCTCGTCGAGCAGGAGGAGCGGCGGGTCGGCGAGCAGGGCCGCCGCATATTTTACTCGCTGTTGCATCCCGGAGGAGTACGTGCCCACCCGATCGTCGGCCCGGTTGGCGAGGCCCACCCGTTCGAGCACCGTGTCGATTCGCCGATTCGCACCGTCCAGGCGACGGGCCCGGGCCAGAAAGCGAAGGGTCTCGCGGGCAGTGAGCTCTTCGTAGAGCCCAACGGCGGGCGCCACGAGGCCCGTGCGCAGCGGATGCTCTTCTTCCGAAATGGGCTCTCCCTCCACGGTGAGCGTGACCGTTCCGTGCCGAGGCGTAAGCACGCCCGCCAGGATGCAGAGCAGGGTCGACTTGCCGGCCCCGTTGGCTCCCGTGACCGCCAGCGTCTCGCCGCCGCGCAGGGACACCGATAGGTCCCGAAAGAGCAACAGGCGCCCAAAGTGGTGTCCGACCTGATCAACCGTGAGGGTGGACATGCCGTTGGTGCAAAGCAATCATCCCAGAGCGTGGGCCTCCCGCCACGCAGAACGTACGAGACTCGACCGCAAAACCCAAAGGAATTGTCGCCAAATCGGCACAACCCGACTGGGGAATCGTTGAGTCGGTCCGAGCATTCCAAATGGATCTGATGACTCCCCGATGGCCCCGTCTTCCCCTACGGCCGCAACCACCCCGACGCCCGACAAACAACCGGCGGCCGACGTAGCCCTCTTCGGGAAGGACCCGATGCCACGCCTTGTGGACGTGGAACCCATCATGGACGGGTCCCGACAGCAGTCGGGAGAGCCGGCGCGGGTGCGTCTTTACCAGCGATCGGAGGACTTCTCCTCCGTCATCGAGCACGAGGACACCTTCTACCCCTTCTTTTTTCTGTCGGACATCGCCCTTCTGCGAGGCCTCCGCGACACCTTTCAGTTCAAGCGGCTGAAAGGCTCCAACTTCTACGAACACCTCGTGGTCTTCCGTACCTGGAACGACTACTGGAACGCAATCCGACAGGTCGAGGATCGAACGGACAGCGATCAACAACAGCCTGAGGAAATCTACCGGGTCGGCTCGCCCGCCCAGCAGTACCTCATGCAAACCGGGCGGACATGCATGCTCGACATGACGCTCGACGACCTGCACCGCCTGCAGCTCGACATCGAGGTCTA
>CAZBIB010000247.1:0-4567 GCA_964491575.1 uncultured Salinivenus sp.
GGCATAAGCCGGCAGATTTACAGTCTGCTGCGTTTGGCCACTTCGCTACCGACCCTGGTGGAAAACGCGAATGCACAAATCACCGCACACCCCGTCTTTCCAGGTCTTCTTCAAGATTCTGGGGGCAAAAAAGTTGCCCGGAAGGGGGTCGAATTTCAAATGAAGAGCCCCCTGCTGCTGGGCGCAACTTCCTTTCTTGAAAATCAATGCGGACGATACAGGGCGGCTGGAAGGGAAAAGAACCTACTCCTCCTCCTGCCCCTCTTCTTCAAAATCAAGAGCCGCGGAGTTGATGCAGTACCGCTGGCCCGTAGGCTCCGGCCCGTCGTCGAACAGATGCCCGAGGTGGGCGCCGCACTCTGCGCACACGACTTCGGTCCGGCGCATGCCGAGGCTGTGGTCGGCTTTGAGCTCAACGTTCCCGCTCTCAACCACGTCGTAGAAGCTCGGCCAGCCGCTGCCGGACTCAAACTTGGTGTCGGAGTCGAAGAGCGGCGTGTTGCAGACCACACAGCGGTACGTCCCGTCCGCCTTGTGGTCCCAGTACTTGCCGGTGAAGGCACGCTCCGTCCCGGCCTCCTGGGTTACGTGGTACTGCTTGTCGGTAAGCTCCTTGCGTAGGGTGTCGTCCGAGGGGCGGGTGCGGTCAATCTTAGCCATAATCGAGTTCCAATGCGGATTAAGAATTACCGGCGACTCCCTCGATAGCACAAATCCCCAAACCCATCATCCCGGACGCGGAAACCGGATGCCGAGGGAGAATCCGACTCAGGAGACATCGTCAGAGTCTTGTGTGCGGTCGTCCGACGTTCGATCCTCATCCAAGACTTCGGCCTCAACCTCCTCCGAGGTCCCGTCGCCTTCAGCGACCTCTCCGTTGGTCGAGGGAAGCTGATCGAGATCCTCGACCTCTCCATTCACAAGTTTGAGCACATCGCTCCCGGGCACCTCCTCCCGTTCAACCAGCATCTCGGCCAGTTTATCGAACGCATCCCGGTGCTCGGTCAGGGTGTCGACGGCCCGCTGGAAGGCATTCTCGGTAATGCGGCGGATCTCTTCGTCAACTTCTCGGGCCGTCTCGTCGCTGTACTCACGGCCCTTCGCCAGTTCCTCGCCCAGAAAGACGTTGCCCTGATCCTCGCCGAGCGAGATGTGCTTGAACTTCTCGCCCATCCCCCAGTCGAGGACCATCTTACGAGCCATTTTGCGCACCTGCTTGAGGTCGTTCTCCGCGCCGCTGGTGGCGGTGTCGAAGATGATCTCCTCGGCCGCACGCCCGCCCATGATGACGGCCAGCCGGTCGAGCAGATAGTCGAGCCGATAGAGATACTTGTCCTTCTCCGGCAACTGCTGCGTGACGCCCATTGCCTGCCCCCGTGGGACGATTGTCACCTTGTGGATCGGGTCGGCGTGGGGAAGGACGGCCGCCACAATGGCGTGACCGGCCTCGTGGTAGGCCAGGAGCTTCTTCTCCTCGTCGTCGAGGACGAGCCCCTCCCGCTTCAAGCCCATCATCACCTTGTCCCGCGCCTCCTCGATGTCGCTGCCCCGAATGGCATCGTGCTCGTAGCGGCCCGCCAGCAGCGCGGCCTCATTGAGCAGGTTTTCGAGGTCCGCCCCGCTGAAGCCCGGCGTGCTGCGAGCAATCTCTTCGAGGTTGACGTCGTTGCTCAGGGGCTTATTCCGGGCGTGAATCTTCAGGATCTCGTACCGGGCCTGCTTGGTCGGAAGGTCGACGGTGATCTGGCGGTCGAAGCGGCCGGGTCGCGTGAGGGCCGAGTCGAGGATGTCGGGCCGGTTGGTCGCCGCCATCACGATGACTCCCTCATTCTCCTCAAAGCCATCCAGCTCGGAGAGAAGCTGGTTGAGCGTTTGCTCCCGCTCGTCGTTGCCGCCCCCGAGTCCCGCCCCACGCTTCCGGCCGATCGAGTCGAGCTCATCGATGAAGATGATGGCAGGAGACGTCTCTTTCGCCTCGCTGAACATGTCGCGGACACGGGAGGCCCCAACGCCGACGAACATCTCCATGAAGTCGGATCCCGAGACGCTGAAGAACGGCACGTCCGCCTCCCCGGCAACCGCCTTGGCAAGCAGCGTCTTTCCGGTGCCCGGCGGGCCCACGAGCAGGACGCCCTTCGGCACCTTTCCGCCCAGCCCCTCAAAGCGCTCGGGGTTCTTCAAGAACTTGATAATCTCGCGCAGCTCTTCCTTGGCGCTGTCGGCCCCGGCCACGTCGTCGAACGTAGTGTCTTCTTCGTCCTTGTCGTAAAGCTCCGCCTTGCTCTTCCGGACCGAAAAGAGCCCCTGTCCCTGCGATTGCATACGGCGAAGGAAAATGTATCCCACCCCAAAGAGCAACAGCACGGGCAGGAGGCCCATGATTACCAGCCCCCACGGGAAATCGCTCTTCGGCTTGGTGACCACGTCCACATTCTGGGCCTCAAGCAGGTCCATCAGCCTGTCGTCGCCGAACGAGGGGAGATAGGTCACAAACTCTTGATACTTCACCGTATTCCCCTCCTGCGTCCGGCTGGCCTGGGACTTGAGCTCACCAGTAATGGTGTTGCCCTCCACCACGACGCGCTCGACGTTCTCCTGCTGCAGCTGGGTGCGAAACTCGCTGTAACTAATGCGCTCGCCCCCGGCAGGGCCCATGCCCCAGTAGCTGTACGCCCACAGCGCGAGGAGCGTCCCCGCAATGATCCAGATGATCAGACGCCCGCGACTGGCACCGGGCGGGGACCCCTTCGGCAATCCGGATCCGTTTTCGTTCTCGTTCTGAGGAGTTCGGTCAGCCACGTTAACTCAATTCATTGGTCACGATCATCGAGGGTCGCCCGGTTGAACACGCCATCCGCACGGTCCAGACGCCGGCTACTGATCACGGGCAATCGTTCATACACCCACTGGGAGAGATTGTGTCCCGGCGGTCCTCGGTGGAGAGCATTCATCTTTGCAGAGAAGGTTCGTTACACGGACGTTTCGGGGATAGATCCACGAAATTCGGTTGCTTCTATTCCGAAGTATGGATTATTCTGTAAGAGCCTGTATTCAATCGAAGGAAGTCAAGCGAAAATGAGCGCTGCGTGTCGCCCCCCAAGGCGCGCGAAGCAGGCGATGCAATGCATCGTCGATACAGCGGAACGCCGGAGACGGCGTGCAGAGCCATTTGCAGCCCTTCCGATTCTGTTTGAATACAGGCTCTAGCCCTTCTCCGGTTGACCGAACAATCCGCTTTTTTCCACCAACTCGCACAGCCTCCC
Organism: uncultured Salinivenus sp.; assembly: GCA_964491575.1. Taxonomy (GTDB): domain Bacteria; phylum Bacteroidota; class Rhodothermia; order Rhodothermales; family Salinibacteraceae; genus Salinibacter. The sequence goes on from CAZBIB010000247.1 coordinate 3,264, forward strand.
GTCCACCATGCCTGAATCTCCTCAACACTCCACGAATTCCTTTCCCTTCGGCCAAGAGGTCGTGTGGGAACCCGATCCCGAGGTTGTCGCCGACTCCAATCTGCGCAAGTTCATGGATCAGCACGATCTGTCGGATCTCGATGCCCTGCAGAAGCGAGCCACGTCCGATGTTGGCTGGTTTTGGGAGGCGGTGCTCGACGACCTCAACATCGAATTCTATCGCGACTACGACGAGATCGTTGATCTTTCCAACGGAATTCAGCGGCCAGCTTGGTGTGTGGGCGGAGAAATGAATATTGTGCATAACCTGCTCGACAAGTGGCAGGGTACGCCCGTGGAGGACCGGGTGGCGCTGCGATGGGAAGGCGAGAACGGGGCGACCGAGACGCTGACGTACGGCGAACTTCACCGACGCGTGTGCCGCTGTGCCAATGCGCTCCGCGACATGGGGCTCGGGAAGGGAGACCGGATTGGGCTCTACATGCCCATGACACCGGAGATCGTCATTGCCTTCCTGGCGATCGTGAAAATCGGGGGCATCCTTCTTCCCCTCTTCAGCGGCTACGGAGTGGGAGCCATCGTCACCCGCCTCCAGGGCGCCGACGCCAAGGCGCTCTTTACGGCCGACGGCTTCGCGCGCCGGGAACGCCCGATTGAAATGAAAGAAACGGCGGATCAGGCCGTCGAGCAGTGCCCGACCGTCGAACACGTGATCGTGCATCGCTATCTGGGACGGGACGACACGCCCATGACGGACGGACGCGACCACTTCTGGAGCGACGTTGTGACGGGGCACGACACGGACGCGCGAACGGCCCGGACCGACGCCGAGGACGTGGTGATGATCATCTACACGAGCGGCACCACGGGACCGCCGAAGGGGACGGTGCACACGCACTGCGGATTTCCCATCAAGGGCGCGCAGGACATGTATCACCCGATGGACCTGAAGCCGGGGGAGACGATGTACTGGATGAGCGACATGGGGTGGATGATGGGACCATGGCTCGTCTTTGGCACCCTCACCATCGGGTCCACGATGGTGATCTACGACGGGGCCCCCGACCATCCCGATCCCGGCCGCCTCTGGCGCATGGTAGACGACCATGAGGTGACTCATCTCGGCGTCTCGCCCACCCTCATCCGCGCCCTCAAGACGCAGGAGGACGAGCATGTAGCCGCGTCGGACCGATCAAGCCTGCGCACCATCGGCTCCACCGGCAGCCCCTGGGACCCCGAGTCGTGGTCGTGGTGCTTCGAGACGGTCCTCGACGGCGAAAAGCCCATCCTCAACTACTCCGGCG
>CAZBIB010000248.1:0-4552 GCA_964491575.1 uncultured Salinivenus sp.
CCGAACACGAAATTCTCCGGATCCTCCACGATCACGTCCACCCCGATCGGCTCGGCACGGCCCTTCACCACCTCAATCGTCTGCGGATGGCAGTCCTCTGCCACGTAAAAGGTGGCGGCGTCGCTGCGGCGGTCGACCCGTTCGAGCATCATCATCGCCTCCGCCGCGGCGGTGGCCTCATCGAGGAGCGACGCATTGGCGATTTCCAGCCCCGTCAGGTCGATCGTCATCGACTGGAAGTTGAGAAGCGCCTCCAGCCGCCCCTGCGCGATCTCAGCCTGATAGGGCGTGTACTGCGTGTACCAGGCCGGATTCTCCAGGATGTTGCGCTGAATGACAGGCGGCGTGTGGGTGCCGTGATACCCCATTCCGATAAATGATCGCCAGTTTTCATTGTCCGCACCGCGTTCCTGGGCGTCGGCGAGTACCTGCTGTTCCGTGCGGGCCGGGGGGAGGTCGAGCGGCTCGTCGGTACGGATTGAATCGGGAATGGTAGCGTCGACGAGCGCGTCGAGCGACTCGACTCCGAGCGTGTCGAGCATCGCGTCCACGTCGGCATCGGTGGGCCCGATGTGGCGCTGTGCGAACGTGTCGGTGAACGAAAGATCGATGGACATCGTGCAGATAGAGCAATCGGTGAAGGAAAAGCCTCGGAGCAGACGATTTGCTCAGAAGAATGTATGCCCGGCAGGCGCACGGGTTGTCCGGAATTGCTGAAAAGCCCGCAACAGAATCCTTTTGGGACCGTCAAGGACTGCGCCCGATCGCGGGGAGCGTGACCGAGACTACGCAACCACGAATGCCGCGACGCCGAGGAAGAGGAGGCCCACGCCAGAAAACAGAGCGCCGGTTTTTAGCATCTGCTGCTCCGCCCCGTGCTCGTCGGCATTGGTGACGATGAACTGCCTGTTCTCGGACTTGAGCTTGTCGATAATCGTGGAGAGAGAGTCCTCGCCCACCACGATGGCCCGGTCCGGGTTGTCCACTCCAATGACGGCATCGATGGCCTGCGGGTCCGATTCCCGAACGGGTCCCAGAACGTGTACATCGTCATCCGGGTCGAGCCGCGATTCGTGATACCGGCGGGTGCGATTGTGCTCGCGGTCGAGCTCGTCGGTCGATTGGAGAAACTCGTCGATGGGAGGGGGAGGCGATTCGTCGCCCTCCACCTCGATGACCGTGGTCGTTTGCAGGTAGGGGCTCGCACCATTGGTATCGACCAGGACGGTGCCGGTCTCGTCCTCAAGCACAAACGGATGCGCCTGGTCGCCGGAATCGAGCCGGGACCAGTTGGAGCCGCTGGAAGAGGGCGACGGCCTGTACTCCGTGACTTTCCACTCGTAGAGCAGGCTCTCGGTGTCGGTGAACGGGGTTCGACCAGTGTTCTCGTGGGCGCGTGCCGTGCCCACCAGCTCGACCTCACCCGAGGGGGCGGTCAGGTGCTGAATGTCGACCGGGTCGGTCCGCTTTAGTTTGATGTAGTTCCACACGTGGCCCACACCGATCAACACCATGAACGCGCCCGGAAGGCCGGCGAAGAGCAGAACAGCAAGTGTTGCGGTCATGCGCCGTTTTCGTTTAGCAAATTTATCAAATTGAGCTGTCGTCCTCCACGTAACAGGCATCGGATTGAAAGCGATCCCAGTCGGCCATCAGGGTGCGCAGATGATCGAGGTGGTCGCGCAGCGCGTGCGGCACGATCTGCCGCATTTTAACAGGGTCGCGTCGTGTTGCTCAGAAGGGCTTCCGTGTGCCAGTGGGCGGAATTCTCTTGTGAATGTGAAGGCCCGAGACTCTGACCGCGGATCGGCTGCGAAGGCCCGAGAAATGGACTGCGAATCCAGGTCGGCGTTTCCTTCCTGGGCGATTACATGCTGACACTCCGGTCGCGCAGCCGAGGGTTTCACCCTCAATTGCCGATTCTGCCCTTACAGGCCGAACCGGGGGCGAGCCTACCAAATATCTGCCCCTGTAGAACAACGAAGGCAGGCGCGCCGGTAAGATGAGAGTGCCCGATTTCCTACCCCAATCCGGCTTGACATTCTGCGAATTGTGCGAAATATTTCATCGTTGATGCAGGAGCGTATCATGGTGCTTCATTTCGTCTAAGGTTGATACGAAGGAAGGGAAATTCTAATCTGGGGTAAAAGAGTACAAAGTGGTTCAGCCTTCGTTTCTAGATGTACTCTCACCTGATAGGGAATCCCCTGTTGTGTTCAGTATCATCTCTCTAATCATTTCTAACAAAACCAACCATATCTAATGGGAATTCTACTCTGGATCTTGTTTGGCCTCATTGCAGGAGCAATTGCAAAGGTTTTAATGCCGGGGGACGACCCTGGAGGGTTTATCGTGACGATCCTCATCGGAATCGTCGGCGCCCTGCTCGGTGGATGGCTGGGGAGCCTTATTCTTGGGGTTGGAGTGTCCGGCTTCAATCTCCCAAGTTTTCTTATTGCCATTGGTGGGTCGATCCTGCTATTGATTATCTATAGGGCTGTGACGTAGCTCCACAGAGTCGCAGGCGGTTGTGGACTGGACTGCGTGCGTTCGAATCGGGCCTCAGCAGGTCGAGCCGTCGTCGTCGATATAGCAGGCGTCGGATTGAAATCGATCCCAGTCGGCCATAAGAGTACGCAGGTGATTGAGGTGATCGCGCAGTGCGTCTTCGCCCGTCACAATCTCTCCCTCGTCGCGGAGGGCGGGCAGAGCCGGGATGTCGTCTGGCGGAGACTGGTCGTCCTCGATCGTTTCAGTCTCGTAGGCGATGACCATCTCGTCGAGGGCTTCTTGGATCTCGTCGGCCCACGCATCGTCGGGGCGGCGGTAGAGTGTAATCATGGCGGAGTGGGAATGAAAGTAGGGATCGGATGGACTCTGCTCGTGGATTGTTGTTCATTGTCTGTTGGTTGTGGGGACTGGAGGAAGTGAGGCGTGAAACGTGAGACGTGAAGGCTGTCACCCATCACGCATCACGTCTTCACGCGTCACTCCTCACGCATCACTCTTCAATCATCACGACGTGCTTCCCATAGTGGCGTCCCGGTGCATCCGACTGATGAGCTTCCACTTCTCGGTCCGGAAGCGGTAGTAGATGACGGCGGCGGGGATCCCCGTTTCGACGAGGAGCGCCCCGTATAGCCCCCAGAGGCCCAGCGGCGTCACCGCGCCGAGGTAGGCGAGGGGCAGAGCGAAGCCGAGGAGGCCCGCGAGTTGTCCGTAGAACGGCCACCTTGTATCCCCGCTTGCACGGAGCGGACCCATCGCCCCGTTCATCACCCCCCAGAGAAGCACGCTCACGCAGGCAGCCCGGATGAGTGCGGTCGTCGTTGAGCGCACGACGGCCTCCGTCACGAAGAGGGCACTGATCGGAGCGGCCACCGCGAAGACCGTTACGCCTACCAGAATGTACGTGGCGACGGTGAAGCGGAGGGTGTCGCGGGCGTAGCCGTCGGCGTCCGTCTCGCGGCCCGCGCCCAGCGACTGGCCCACGAGGCTGCTGGAGGCGAGGCCAAAGCCCCAGCCGGGCGTGTTCATGAGGGCCCGTACGCGGAGGGCGACCACGAAGGCAGCCACGACGTCGGCACCAAACAGGCCCACGATGGCGAGGAGTGGAAACTGCCCGCCGTTCTGCGCCACCTTCCGCAGCGCTAGGGGCGTGGAGACGCGCGTCAGGTGTCGGGCGTCTTCGGGATCCCAGTACGGCGCCGACCAGTCGATGCGGACGGGAAGATCGCCCACGAACGGAAGGTGGCCTTTCGTGAGGCCCCACCCAAAGATGAACACGCCGCCGATGCTGCCCACGACCGTGCCCAGCGCCGCCCCGACCACGCCGAGGTTGAAGACAAAGATCAGGACCACGTTGACCCCCACGTTCACCACCGCGCCTCCGGCCCGTACAATCATCGGCGTCCACGCGTCGTTCGCCCCAATCAGGGTGCGGCTGCCAATCAGGTTGAGGGCCGCGAACGGCATCGCCAGGCTCGCCACGCGCAGGTAGCGTGTTCCATACAAAATGGCCTCTTCGCCTGTCCCAATCAGCCGGATCAAGGGCTCCGGCAGCGTCAAAAAGACGACGACCAGGGGGAGGGTCACGAGGAGGGCTGCGCCGGTGCTCACCTTCACGGCCCGATCGATATCGTCGTGGCGCCCGGCGCCGTACCGCTGCGAGACGAGATGAATGGTGCCCCCCGCGATGCCTCCGCCGAGCATGAAGGTCATCGTCCAGTACGGCACTCCGTATCCAACGCCCGCGATGGCAGCTGGGCCGAGGGCAATTCCCACCATGGCCACGTCCGCCGTGGCCTTCGACATGCGGGCGAGGCCCGTTACGATGCGGGGCCATGCCAGATCTGAAATGCGCTGCGCCCGCGGTCGCCCGATGAGATTCAGTCGGACGAGCAGGCGGCCAATGCCCTCAAGTGTGGCGCGGACGGGATTGGGCAAGGGGAAGGGAGGGTTGAGAAGCTGTTTGGCGGACGGTCTGAGACCTACGACTTCGTGGATCTCGTGCAAAACGGTTTCTGCACTCGCCCGGTAGCTCCACTACAGG
>CAZBIB010000249.1:0-4549 GCA_964491575.1 uncultured Salinivenus sp.
CAGGAGCACCTGGCTCGCTCCATTTTCCCGCTCGGCGAGTACGAGAAGCCCGAGATCCGACAGATGGCCGCCGACTTTGGCCTCGACGTGGCCGACAAGCCGGACTCCTACGAGATCTGCTTTATTCCTGACAACGACTACCCCCGGTTCCTGAAGGACCACGTCGACGGGCTGGAGGAGGAGGTAAGCGGCGGCAAGTTCGTCCTCAGCGACGGCACCGTGGTCGGCGAGCACGACGGGTATCCCTTCTACACCATCGGTCAGCGGCGGGGCCTCGGGCTGGCGCTTGGGGAGCGCGTCTACGTCACCGACATCGACCCGGAGACCAACACGATCACCGTGGGGCCGAAGGAGGAGCTCATGGAGCAGACCCTCACGGCCCACGAGGTCAACCTCGTGAAGTACCCCGAGATTGAGGAAGAGCGCCCCGCCTGGGGCACCATTCGCTACAACGACGATGGGGCCGGCTGCCTCGCGTGGCAGCCCGACGACGACACCCTGAAAGTGGCCTTTGCGGAACCGCGCCGGGCCATCACGCCGGGGCAGAGCCTCGTGCTTTACGAGGACGACGATGTGCTCGGCGGCGGGTGGATCCACGAGGTGGGGAGCGCCGAGGCCGACGAGGCAACACGGACGGCCAAGGCAGCTGCGTGATCATCGTCCACCGTGGCAGAAAGAAGAGACCTGAGCGGGCATCCCGGGGGACTAGCGCCGTGAACCGGGCGCTGGACAGGGAAGATACAAGTGTCCAGGCAAGGGGTGGAACACTGAATTTCCCAGGGAGGTTCAAAATTCCCACCACTCACGTCCTAAGAACAACCAGACGCGACGCCGGGATGGACGACCATCCTCACGCGTCCGCGAGTCTCTAGCGTATGGAGCGCACGGACCTAACGCGGATCGACGACTTCACATGGGAAATTCCCGAGTCGTTCCAGGAGGCGATGCGGGTGCCCGTGCGCATCCTCGCGAGCGAAGAGCTGATCGATGAGATCCTCGAGCGGAAGGCCATCGACCAGGCCATCCGCACGTCGATGCTCTCCGGGCTGGTGGGGCATCTCGTCGTGATGCCGGATGTCTACAGCGGGCAGGGCGCGCCGGTCGGCATCGTTGCCGTGTCGAAGTGGCCCGTGGGCACCATTGCGCCGGGCGCCATCGGGCACGACATCAATGCGGGCGTTCGGCTTCTGGGGTCGGACATCAGCGTGGAGGAGGCCGAGGGAAATTTTGACGCCCTCGCCGATGCCCTGAGGGCCCACATTCCGAGCGGTGTCGATGCGGAAGGGTCGATCTCCCTCAACAAGAGCGAGGTCGACCACGTGGCGCAGTCTGGGGCGCAGTGGGCCCTGCGCAAGGACATGGCTCAGCAGGACGATCTCGTGCGCGCTGAGGAGGGGGGACGGCTCAACGAGGCGAATCCCAGCAAGGTGAGCGAGACGGCTCGCTCGCTCGGGGCAAAGCAGCTCGGGACGCTCGGCGGCGGCGAGCACTTCATCGAGATTCACGCCGTTGAAGAGGTCTTCAATCGGGCGGCGGCCGTGACGATGGGGTTAAAGGAAGGAACGCTCGTCGCCCAGGTCCACTGTGGCTCCCGAGGCTACGGACGCCAGATCTGTGCGGACTACATTGAGCAGTTCCAGGAGGTAGCGCCCTCCTACGACATCACGCCTCCGGATCCGAACCTCGTGTCGGTGCCGCTCGACGCGGGAGAGGCCGAGGACTACATGGGGGCCATGCGCGCCGCGGCCAACTACGCCTACGCCAATCGGCAGGTGCTCGCCCACCGCGTCCGCGAAGTCTTCGATGAGCTTCTCGACGGGGCCGGCCAGCGCCTCAAGACGGTCTACGACGTAGCCCACAACCTGGGGCAGGTGGAAATGCACCAGGTGGACGGCAAACACATGCGATGTTACGTGCACCGCAAGGGCGCCGCTCGGGCCTTTGGGCCCGGCACGCCGGGCATCTCGCTTCCGTACCGCGCGCTCGGGCAGCCCGTCCTCGTGCCCGGCAGCATGGGCGAAGCCTCGTGGGTCATGCTGGCCAAGCGCGAAAGCATGCAGAAAAGCTTCGGCTCCGCCTGCCACGGGGCCGGACGCACCATGAGTCGCCACGAGGAGGCCCATCATCACGCCGAGCCGGTTGCGCTCGACGAGGACCTAGAGGGAAAGGGAGTCCGCGTGCGATCCGGCGACGGCTCCACCTCCACCAGTGGAGTCCGCCTCAAAGAGAACATCGATGCGGTCGTGGAAACGGTGGCGGGGGCACGGCTTGCGAGCAAGGTGGCCCGGCTGAAGCCGCTCGCGGTCATGCACGGGTGAGAAGCTGTCTGGCCTCCCACTCGCCGAACAGCTTCTCATCGTCCCACAGACGAAATAGACGCGCCGGAAATGTGACTACTCCTCCTCGAACCGGTAGCCGATGCCGTAGACGGTTTCGATGTAGGTGGGATCAGACGGGTCCGGCTCGATCTTTTTGCGGACCGAGGCCATGTGGCGGTCGATGGTGCGCGTGATGATGTTCTCGTCGATGTCCCAGACGTCCCGCAGGAGTTGCTTGCGCGTGACGGTGCGTCCCTTGTGCTGAATGAGGTAGCGGAGAATGTCGAACTCCAGAGCCGTGAAGTTGACCTCCTCGCCGTCTCGGTACGCTTCGTGAGTGGTGAAGTTAACCTCCACGTCCCCAATCTCGTAGACATCCATCGGAGCATCCGAAGGGGGCATGGTTCGCTGCAGGATGGCCTTAACCCGCGCGGCCAGCTCTTCCACGTTGAACGGCTTGGTGATGTAGTCGTCCGCGCCGAGCCCGAAGCCTTTGAGCTTCGATTCTTGTTCCCCCCGCGCCGTAATCATGAGGATCGGTGCGCTGAAGCCCATCTCCTGCGACTCTTCGAGCACCTCAAAGCCGTTTTTCTTCGGCAGCATCACGTCGAGCAGAACCACGTCGCACTCGTCCATGTCCTTCATCTTCCGAAGCGCCTCGTTTCCATTCTCCGCCGTCTCCACGATGTAGTCGTCGAGCTCAAAGTATTCCTCAAGCCCCATCAAGATGTCGGCGTCATCTTCCACGATGAGCATGTGGTAGGTGCGGTCCGTTGTCTTCGGCATAATGGAAGTGGGATGGTCAATGAGAAGACAGTCGGGAGAAGAGAGATCAGTGGGGGAAATTCGGATACCGCTTCCGAATCAAAATGCCAGCGTGCTTTGAGGTTCAGTGTGCCGGGAGAGGAAGGCCTGCCCAACCTTCAACCTGTGAACGTTCGACCCCGACAGCGGTCGAGACAGGCTGTTGACGGTTGGAAGGTTCCAAAGGACACTTCGTCTCGTAAAAAGGGTGTCCTCGAACGTGATGACATTTTCAGTCAAGCTGAGCAATCTACAAGATATCCATAGCTGGTTCGTCTTCCAAATGGCGGATCTGTTCCAACGGGTTGGGGGCAGAGATACACGCAAAAATTCGAATTCTGGTCTGGATATCGTGGCGAGCCGGCCCGTATGATCGGCGTTCTCTCACCGATGGAAATTCTCCGCACTCGTTTCGCAACAAGCTGTCTCTTCTCGCATGACCGACGACGCAACGTCCTTCTTATTTGACCTCCTCGACACCCCCAGTCCCACCGGATTCGAGGCGCCAGGGCAGCGCGTGTGGGCCGAGTACGTGCGCGACTACGCCGACACGCTGGAGAGCGACGCCTATGGCACGGCCTGGGCGAACCTGGAGGGCACGGCCGACGACGCGCCCCGCGTCATGCTCGACGCGCACGTCGACGAGATTGGATTCATGGTGCGACACATCACCGACGACGGCTTCATCCACGTCAACCGCATCGGTGGGTCGGACCGCGCCATCGCACGGGGCCTGCGCGTCCGCATCTTGGGCGACGACGGGCCCGTGACCGGCGTCGTGGGCAACACGGCCATCCACATCCGCGACACCAAAAACGAGAAGGTACCCAAGGTCCACGAGCTGTTTATCGACATCGGCGCATCGAGTGAGGAGGAGGTCCACGAGCGTGGCATTCGGGTGGGACACCCCATGGTGTTTGACGTGGGACCGATGAACTTGACCGACACCCGCATCACGGCCCGCGCCATCGACAACCGGCTCGGCGGCTTCATCATTGCGCAGGCCGTGAAGCGTCTCGCGGCAGACCGGCCCGCGTGGAGCGTGCAGGCGGCCAACTCGGTACAGGAGGAGATTGGCGGCCATGGGGCGAAGATGATCGCACACCGCCTCGATCCGGACGCCGCCATCGCGTTCGACGTCACCCACGCCACCGACTCGCCCGGCATTGACAGCAAGAAGCACGGTGAGATTGAGCTCGGGGAGGGGCCGACCGTGACGCACGGCACCTCGAACCATCCGCAACTTGTGGAGCGCGTCGTCGAGGTAGCCGAGGCCGAGGACATTCCGCTGCAGCACATGTCTAGCAGCCGCCGCACCGGCACCGACACCGACTCGATCTTCAAAACGCGCAGCGGCGTGCCCAGCGTGCTCCTCTCTGTGCCGCTCCGCTACATGCACTCGACCGTTGAGGTGGTCGACACCGAGG
>CAZBIB010000250.1:0-4536 GCA_964491575.1 uncultured Salinivenus sp.
TTTCAAGTCGGAAACTACCCGATCATTGGGTACGACACGGGAGACGATGGGATCTCGGATTCGTGGCGCTACACCCCGCAGGTGTTGGTTCGCCGCGCATTCGGTCCGCTCGGCGAGTCCGTCGTGTTCTACCTGGACGGCGGGCTCAACATAACCTTTGGCGGAAAGGGCGTCGCAAAAACGGGATTCGGCCCGTCGGTGGGCGGAGGGGTCGACATCCCAGTCGGTGATTCGTTCTCGTTTTACGTCGAATCCCGGTTCAACTTTACCCTGCCGGACGACGCAATCGACGGGAGCAACGCGGATGCACTTGACGGTGTAACGGGGAGCTTTGGGGGGCCGTTCGACATGGTGAATCAGCTACTCGGGGTGGGACTTCGGGTCCGGTTCTGATCCCGTTTTTGATTCACTATGACGTACGCCTCAGAAGACCTCCGGGATTTCGGAAACCTCGGAGATCTAAACGCCGCTACACCGAAATCGGCGGCTCGATGAGCTCCACCCGATCGGAGAGATTGCCTTCTCCTTCGAACCACGGATCCTGGGGCCGGCCGTTGGAACGGAGCGACCACTGAGTCTCGATGGTGGGCACGCCCAGCGGATAGATCGTGAGTTCGCCGTCCTCATCGACGTGGAGGCGAACCGCGTGTTTATAGTGGGGGATGTGCTGGCAGGAAAAGACCTCGTTGGTGTGGGCGCCGAGCCCCCGGTTCATCCCCACCAGATACAGTCCCACGAGCGTGCCGCCGAGCAGCCCGCCGGCGAGGAATATTTCTACCGCGAACAGGGCGGCCTGCTGAAGCCCGGTCGCCGTCAGGGTCAGGCCATTGACGTTCAGGTGGGCGAAGCCCCACATTAGGGCGACGGCGAGGAGCAGGTGAGCGCCCGCGTGTAGGGTGCCGATCCCAAGCTTGCGCGCGAACCCCTTCAGGTCGGTGAAGGCCACGAGGCCGCCCCAGAGCCCGAGCACGAGGACGACCGCGCTGGGCGTGTGTTTGAGAGTCTGGATGGTTGCGCCGACGCTGGTCCAGAGCCCGAGACCGTCCGCCATGTGTTGCAGCAGGGAGTGAAACGAGGTTCCGTCTGGCGACCCGCCCTCGGCTGCGAACGTGGGGATGACGGTCGAGCTTTCGAGGAGCCAGGCGAAGAGCAGATAGAGTGCCGCCACGAGCGCACCGAAGGTCGGATTCTTGACGGGAAGAAGCAGGGCACCCCACGTGAGGCGTCGGGACTTGCTGCGGCTCGGAAACAGGCTGTCCGCGGCCCCGCCCGCTCGGCCCTGCTGCAGGCGGAGGTGCGAGCGGTCGCCGTTGGGCGTTGTCACGTCGAGCGCATCGGGCAGGTCGTGCGTCGGGTACAGGTAGGCCCCGCCCCCGCCCGCGACGAAGCGCTGCCGGTTCGTTTCGTCTTCGGCGTAGCGCGCGTAGGTGTGCAGGTCGCCGGCCAGGCCCACGGCAAGCTCATGGTCGTTCGCGGTAATGACCTCGTCCCGAAAGTACCCGAGGTTCTGATACGCGTCCGGCCCCTCCGTCTCGGCATAGACCCAGGTCGGCTCGGCGGTGCAGAGCACGACCTTTGAGCCGGCGGGCATGATCGATTTGTCTGCGGCGAGGGCGCGGAAGTAGTTGAGCTGCGGCTCGTCGATGTCGGACTCCAGCTGCACGTCGATGCCCCAGAGCCACCAGTCGTGCGGCAGCTTGATGGCGAAGTAGCTGCGTCGCTGTCGGGTCCGCCAGCCGCCAATCCACCGGTCCTGGGTGAAGAGGCGGAGGAAGCTTGTGAGCCCGTCGTACCAGTCGTGATTGCCAGGTACCGCAAAGAGGTAGGGTGGGGCCTCGTCGGTGACGCAGGGCAGGGCCGCCCGGTAGGGCCCGACGAGGCGGTTGCGGTACGTTACGCGCGAGGCTGTGGGGTAGACCTGATCGCCCCCCAGCACGAGGAGGCGGCCGCGCTCGGTCTCGTGGTCGTCCACAGTGAGCCGGCGCTCGGCGAGGAGGCGGGCGACGGTGTACGTGGGGTTGAAGCCGTCGCCGAGATCGGCCGTGTAGTCCACCCAGAGCGATTCGTCGTCCGAAAGGTCGTACCATTCGGTGGGGCCGGTCCCGTCCGTGGAGACGGTTCGGAGGATGTCGGAGGCTTGCGCGATTCCGTCGAGGGCGCGGTCGCGGGCCTGGAGGGCCTGCACCTCCCGCCAGTCGGCGTAGGCACCGAACAGGGACGACAGGACCGCCTCTGTGCCGGTGCGCACCAGCTCCACAGGATGGAACCAGCGCACCATCGACTGGGGGGCAAAGTCGAGGTCGTCGTCGGACTGGGGGCGTTCGGGGCAGGGGTCGGAGGCGGGCACGAGTTGGGAGGGGGCGAGTGGGGGAAGGGGGGAGCACGGGGGAATCGGAGAAAGGGCGAGGGAGAGCCGGCGTCAACGATTCTGCTATGTCTCATCGTCCGAGCTCAAGTCAACGGGCGCGTGGGTTGCATACGAATCCCACAGCTCCCCGAGGAAGAGGCGGCCGAATGTCGAGAGCGCCGCGGCTTTCTCGCTAAGGGAGTCGGCATTGGGCACCCGCATGGTCGAGACGAGGCTGGCCAGGTCGTCGATCCCGAGGCGGAGGATGCCGGCTCCCACGACGGGGCCGGAGGCATCGCGGCCCTCGTGGAGGCGGGTGAGCAGCGTGGTCGTGTCCGACCACAGGTCGAAGCCGGGGTCGTCCCGCACCTCTTTTTTGCCAGCGAGGTAGTAGGGCTGGCCCTCGTGCTCGAACGCCAGCTCGTACACCATCCACTTCAGACTCGCCTCCTCCCCGGGCGAAAACAACTTGAACACGCCGCGCGTGCCGTGAATCTCGTCGCCGAACGGGGCGAACTCGACTGAGCCCGTCAGTTGGCCTTCGTGGTCGGGGTCGTTCGCGAAGCGCTCGACGTCGTCGATGTAGACGGAGGCGTGCAGGGCGAGCTCGGTGTCGTTCTGCCGGCCCACCTGGTGTCCCCGTTCAGGGTCGTCCTCGCCCATCGCAAAGGCACCGCTCATCGTTTCGTCGAAAGTAAGTCCGGGGCGCATGGCAGTCATGAGTTGTCCTCGTCCAGCTCGGCCACCATCTGCGGATAGACATCCCGGGCCGCGTTCTTGCCTATGAACATGTCGAGGTGGCCGTAGCCGGACGTGAGATGGAGCGAGTCGTAGCCCGATCGATGCTCGTCGAGGAACGTGTAGGTGTCGACCTGGCTCTCGGGGAGGAAGCAGAGGTTGTCCTCGCCCGCGAAGAGGACGAATCGGGCGTCGGTCTGTGGGGGCTGGGCAGCGATGTCACGGGGAATGTCCTCGACCTTTCCAGTACTCACGAGGTGGCCCGCGTTAATGCAGTTCCGGATCTGCCGGTAGAAGCTGAGGGGCACATTGGCAAACTCGTGGCGGAGCCACTCGTGCGTCTCGTCGTTCAGGTTCTCGTGGCTCCACAGGGCGGGAAAGCCACTGCCGTAGTAGAAGCTCACCTGTCGGCAGACCGAATTGTCGCACTCGTGGTGCGTGAGCTCGGTCAGGTAATAGAGCAGGCGGCCCGGGAGGCTCTTCGTCTCCGCGTTCCACTGGGGGTTGAGGTAGTCGGTAAATCGGTCGACGATCGGCAGGATGTAGTTCATCTTGAACACCGACCAGTCCGGGACGACGGTGTGAAGGGAGACGGCATTGCTCACGATGGTGCGGACGCGGGGCAGCAGTCCGGCTGCCGCCGAGAGGGCGAAGCTCGTGGAGCCCTGGCAGTGAATGACGGCCTGCACGCTGTCGGCCCCCGTCTCGTCCACCACTGTCTCGACCGCCGCCGGATGGTCGTAGCGGGCCGCCTGATCGAGCGTCCACTCGTTGGGCTCCAGGTCAATGCTCGCGCGCCAGTTTTCGAGCCACACGTCATAGCCCCGCTGTACCAGGTACTCGGCGAAGTTAGTTTCGACGGGGGCGCGGAAGATGTTGGCCCGCACCCCGGACCCGTGCGACACGAGGACCGGTCCCTTGGTGGGCGGATCGTCGCCGCGCAGGTGCACGAGGTTGCACTCGTAGCCGTCCTCCGTGACAAACGGAATCACTTCTTCCTGGAGGGGGGAAGCACTCTTGCTGGAGACGGTCGCTGGGGAGGAAGACATGGGGGCCCTTGATTTTCCATTTGAGGGGGACGGTTCTGCAGAGGGCGTCTCCGCGTTGGGGACTGTACGGGACGCCGGCTCGCGAGTGGCGGTGGGGCTCTCGCCGGTATCCTCAATGATGCGATCGGCGATCCGCTCGGCGAGGGCCGCGATGGTGAGCGACGGGTTGGGGCCGACGGGGCCGGGCATGATGGCGCCGTCCGCCACGTACAGGTTGGGGTGATTGAACACCTCCCCGTACTCGTCGACGACCCCTTCCTCGTCGGTCCGGCCCATGGGGCAGCCTCCCAACGCGTGGACAGTAATGACCCGCTTGAGGAACCAGCTCGGGTTGATGAGGAAGTCGGCGCCCATCGCGTTTGCCACCTCCTGCATCGTCTTCTTGAGGCGCTGGAAGTAGTC
>CAZBIB010000251.1:0-4527 GCA_964491575.1 uncultured Salinivenus sp.
TGCGCTCCGGCCCCCGCTCGTCCGGCCCCACCCACACGCCGGTGCGCCCGTCCACCCGCGTGCCCGTCACGCCGTGCTCCGCGCAGGTGCGGATGACGATCTCTTCGAGCGTGCGCAGGTAGCGGCCCAGGTCGGTAAAGAAACGGTCGAGGTCGAAGAGTGGGTAGCCCACGAGTTGGCCAGGGCCGTGGTAGGTGACGTCGCCTCCCCGCCCGATGCGATGGAAGGTGGCGCCGAGCGCGTCGAGCCGATCCTCGGACACCAGCAGGTTGTCGGCGTCGCCGCTCTTGCCGAGGGTGTAGACGGGCGGGTGCTCCAGCAAAAGCAGCACGTGGGGCACCGCCTCCGACGGCTCGGCCCGCTTGGCCGCGACGAGGCGCTCCTGCACCCGCTCCTGCAGCGCCCACGCCGGCTCGTAGGCGACGCGGCCGAGGTGACACACGACAATTTCCTCTTGGGCAGACATTAGCCGAACCGGCTCAAGTTGCGACCTGCGTGGTTCGTATCGGCGGAAGGGCCGATCCCGACAGCCGTCGGGGACTGCGGACCGCGGTCTCCACCCTTCAGGCAAAACGACTGGACCCCTCCCCTGATTACGGCGGGAACGACCACGGACTGTGCTGTACCCACAGCCCTCCGCCTAGTTTTGCGCGATGCTCACCCGCACGTTGAAGCCGCCGTTGACCCGCGTGTAGGACGGCTGTCGGTTGTCGCCGTTGAACTGCTCGTACTCGACCAGGAGATCCGCCGTCACCCGGTCGCTGAGCCTGTAGGTAAGCTCCGGCGTCACCGTAAGCCGCGCCGTCTGCTTTCGCACCTCCACGTAATTGTTCGTCGGATCCGTTATCTGCGCCGGGTCGAGCGTGTCGCTTTCTTGAAAATCCGTGAGCGCTCCCCGGAGGTTGTAGCTCCGCTCGTCGTTGACCGACCGGGACATCGTAAGTGAGAACTGGATCTGATTTTCGAGGCGCCCGAACCCAAGCACGGGAATGCGGAGCCCTTGCTTCCGAAAGGAGACGCTTCCGGACAGCTGGTTGGTCTTCACCTCCTCCACCTTCAGGTTGGCAGTGCGCAGATACGTCTCGGTCTGCTGGCTCCATTCGACGCTCGTCTCCAGGTTCCCGGGCCACGTGACATTGACCCCGAGAAGAGGCTGAAATCGTTCGCTGACGCGAGCCGAGCCGACCTTGAAGTTCGAATTCCGAAACTGCAAGCCTTCAAGCAGCGGGGCGTTTTCCAGTTCGCCCGCCGTCGCGACGGACGAGTAGCTCGATCGGTACTCCGCACTGTAGCCGTGCCGGAGCGAGGCGCTCGTTACGATGCGGCCGAGGAGGGGCCAGTCGGAGAGGCCCGAGTAGCGGACGGTCCAGCTCGGCAAGGGGAAGGGCGCAAAGCCGTGCGACCCCACGCTCCCGCCACCGGCCAGGAAGGCCGACTTAAAGTCATTCGCAACAGACACGTTGGTGAGGGGGACTGCGGCGGCGGGCCGCAACGTATCGCCCTTCACGCGTTGGAAGCGATTCACCTGCTTCTCTACTAGCGAGACGAGGGAGCCGAAGCCCCATACCGATGCGGCGTTGTCCCCGCTCTCGGTCGTAAACCGCCCCACGCCGGCCTCCCCCTCCGGGTCGCGGAGGGTCACGTTGGTCTGCCGGTTCCATTCCACGTTCCAGCTCAGGTCGATCTGGAAGGATTCGCTCGGACTCAGAGCTGTGCGCCCCTCCAGGCGGTGGCGGTTGTTGAGCGCGTCGGACACCTGGAACCGATCCAGAAGGACGCGTTCGTCGGCACCGATGGAGCGCTTCAGGCCGAGGCGATAGCCGATAGACGGCCCGTCGTCCCGCATCGCATCGAGCAGGCGGTAATGGACTTTGACGTCCGTCGTGTCCGAATTCGGTCGGCCCACGTTGGAGGAGCGCGCGCTCCAGTCGCCGTTGTAAGTGACGCTGAAGTCGTTGATGTCGAGAACCATGAGGGCGAGCCCACGCAGCATTCCCATCGGATCGGGCAGGGGCACGTCGTCCCAACTCACCCCACCACTGCCCGACGATTCCTCCCCATCGCCGTCCCCGTCTTCACTCTCACCCTCCTCCCCGGAAGACCGACCCTCGTCCCGCTCGTCGTCCCCGGACTGGCGCTGGGCCTCTTTCAGCCGCTGGAAGAATCCAAACCGCTCCCAGATCTTGTTGGGGCGCAGGGTGGCCCCCGTGCGGAGGGTGAGCGAGTTGTTGATGCCGGCGCCCCGGAGGCTTCCCTTCGAGCCGTTCGACCAATTGAACGACGACTGGTAGGAGACATCCTGCAGGTCGATCCAGTTGAGCCACTGCCGATCGGTCCACCCCATGCTCAGCGTGGCCGAAAAGCGCTGCCCGTAGTTGCCCGTGCGCGGGCCGTACCGTCCCACGAACAGATCCCGAAAGATGCGGTGCTCCGACCGGTGGATCTGCCGCCTTTCCAAAAAGAGGGTGTTGTTGAGGCTGTCACGAACCGCGTATCCTTCCAGGTCCCCAATGAAGTCCTGCGGATTGTTGAGGAAGGCCGACATGTCCACGTTGGAAAGGATGCGCTTGCCCACCATCGAGTTTTCCGAAAACACGACGTTCGTTTGGGTGCGCGCAGAGATGTCGTCGAAGTTCTGTCGCGTATTGGTGTCGAAGCTGAAGCTCAGGAAGCTGAAGGGATCATACTGGAGACTGAAGTTGCGGCGGTGGTTGAACCGCTGATTGTCCCGGAACTCATAGGCAATTCGGTAGGGAGGGGCATTCTGCCGCCGCTGACCTGAGGGTCGGTTCCGGGTGGTCGTGGCCCGGCGCTCAGCGCTCGTCGAAAAAGAGAGTTCACGAGGTACGTAGTTGAAGGAGAGGCCGGACAGTGCCCCGAGGAGCGGAACATCGGGCAAAAACCAGAGCGGCTGAATCGTTTGAGGCTGGCCAAATTGGAGCCGGTACTGGAAGTCCCCCGACCAGCTCCACTCTTCGTTGAGTTGATACTGCGGATTGCGTTGCGACCGGTCGAGGTACGAAAAGTTCAGCGACACTCCGTCGATGGTCTTCTGCAGCCACCACGAGTCGGAATCTTGCTTCGAGATGTCGACCGTCATCGTGCGGCGCATGCTGCGTGTCCGGGCCGCCGTGCGCACGCTGTCCTTGAGCCGGCTGCGAATCTGAGCAGCGGACAGACCCTTGAATCGCGGCTGGTCCCCATACTCTTCTTCCACGTCCAGCGCATCGAACTGCCCCACAACACTGCCCACCGCCACGTCGCCGCGATTGGGATCGAACTGCGGCACGCTGCGGCTCGACTGCATCTGCAGGGTCACGGGGATGCGCCATCCCATGTCCTGAGGCAGAAGCGTCCCGAGGCTGAGCTCAGTGCGGACGTTCCAGCTTGAACTGCTGGACTGCTCCCGCTGGCTCAGAGTGCTGGAGAGGGACCCGAATCCATTCGTGCGGCGCTGGAAGCTCCCCTCCACCGAGGCAAAGTCGGCCAGGTTGATCGTCGCATTGGCATTGGCGGCCCATCCCTTCTCCTCATCGAATCCGCTTACCCGAAGCTCATTCACCCAGACCTCGAAGTTTCGGAGCACCTCATCGGTCTCTTCCGCGTGCCGCACGCCGACGACAATCGTCTTCACGTTCTTCAACGAGGGCGTTCCCCGCACCTTGAGCACCGTTCCCGGCGGCGCGAAGTCGAGGTTCAGATTCACGCCCTGCTCGTCGCTCGCATAGGTCTCGTCCGTCGGCACAGAGCTTCGGTCGCGGAGGAGCTTGAGCCGGTTGAGCCGTTCGAGTACCAGGTTCATCTCAAACTCCTCGGGCCAGAGGTCCTGCGAGCCGCCGGCGGTGGGCATGTCTCCCGGCTTCAGCTCCTGGGAGTACTCGTAGTAATCGCCCGTCTCGCTCGCTCCCAGCCGCACGAACAGCCGCAGGTTCTCGCGAAGCTCCTCCTTCACCCCCGAGGCGTTCGACGCCCCGTGCAGATGGGTGTACATGCGCAGGTTTGAGTACTTGAGCAGATCGAGCCCCTGGCTGAACGTCTTGAAGACGCCCCGCTGCCGGCCGGGTCCCAGCTGGTCCACGTTCATCAGGAGCGCCTGCTCGCGGCTTCGCTGCTGCACGCCGCGCGACGTACGGTTCTGGCCCACCACGGCCCCGGCGGGCGGCTCATAGCGCAGGTCCTCCTCGTTGTTGATGCTGGCCACCCGGAGCTCACCCGGGCCGCGATTCATGACGGTGCTATCGTCCTCCACGGGCTGCTGGGCCACCGGCCCCGAGGTGCGCCACTGGCTGCCCACCAGCTCCAGGGACGCAAATCGCATCGTGACGGGAGCCTTGTGTCCGGTCGTCCACAGGCGGATGGATTTGATGTCGTCGAAGTTTTCAATATTCCCCACTTGGCGCGTAAAGGCCTCCACCGGAATGCGGACCTTGTACCAGTCCTTTTGCTGTCCCACCTTGCTCACCACGTAGTCGGTGGGCCCCTGATCGGTCCCCGAGCGCTCCTCCAGCTCATCGAGCGGGACGGCGT
>CAZBIB010000252.1:0-4516 GCA_964491575.1 uncultured Salinivenus sp.
TCGCGGCCGTGCGGCGTCGTGAAGTACGGGTCGAAGTCGTCGTACTCGCGGATGGGCAGGAAATGAAAAATGCCCCCACCGTCGTTGTTGACGACGACCACGATCACTTGGCGGCCCCGAAGGAGGGCGAGTCCGTTCAGGTCGTGCCAGAGGGCGAGGTCGCCGATGAGGAGTGTGACCGGACCGTCCCGACCCGTCGCCACGCCCGCAGCTGTCGCCACCGTCCCGTCGATGCCGCTTGCTCCCCGATTGGCATAGACGGGTCCGCCATGGCCCTCCGCGAACCCATGCCGGTTCAGATCGCGCACCGGCATGCTGCTGGCCGCCACGAGCGCGTGGCTGGAGGGCATCTCGCTGGTTAGAACCGTCGCCAGCAGTGGTTCCGTTAGTGTGTCGGCGTCCTCTGCGTGGTCCCGCACGACGGCCTCCGCCCGGTCGCTCGCCGCCGTCCAGGCCGTGCGCCAGTCGGTCCGTCCTGGGGGGTCGTCGAGACGAGTGATGAGGGCATCGGCAAACGCTGGCACGTCCGCCTCGACGTGGTGGGTGACGCGGTGATCCGGATCGATGCGAGAGGGAGTTGGCCGCACCACGGCCCACACGTCTGGCGCACTGTCGCGCAGGAAGAGGCGCAACCGCTTGGAGGCAAAGCGTCCACCGACCTGCAACACAGCTTCCGGAGCGTGGACGTCCCGAAAGGTCTCAGAGGTAAGTATGAGGTCGCCGTACGGCACGCATCCAGGCCTCTGCTCCGCCTCCAATCGAAGCCGAGATGTAATGTCGGGCACAAGGGGCCATCCTAGGTGCGCCGCGACTCGTTGCATCGCGTCCGCCGCAGCGGCGGTGTCGAGTCGCCCCGCCACGACGAGCCCCTTCTCAGTCGTACCGAAAGCCTCGGCCAGCGCCTCGACCTCCGGGCCGGGCGACGTGGGGACGGGCGTCGGGTATTGCGTGTACGGCTCCGTGCCGACAGCCCATTTTTCAACTACGTCCGGCACCGTCACGGAGACATCCGATTCGACCGGCTCCAGGGGCTTCCGGAACATGCAGTTGACGTGCACGGGCCCGGCGGGCGGTCGTACGGCCCGGTGCAGGGCCTGATCGGCGGTGGTGAGAACGTACGCGGAATCGATCTCATCGGACGGCGGGGGCACGTCCACCTGCCAGCGCACGTAGTCGCCGAAGATCTTGACTTGATCGATCGTCTGGTTCGCACCGGTGTCCCTCAGTTCGGGCGGACGATCGGCCGTGAGGAGGAGCAGCGGAACGCCATCCACGGACGCCTCCACCACAGCGGGCAGCCCGTTGGCGACGGCGGTGCCGGAGGTCGTGATCCAGGCCGCGGGCGTCTGGGTGGCACGTCCTACCCCCAGTGCGGCGAACGCACTGCCCCGCTCGTCGACGTGCAGCACCGCCTCGGCCTCGGGATGACGGGCCACAGCCACGGTCAGCGGCGTCGACCGGGAGCCGGGCGCGACGAAAAAGGTCTTGACGCCGTTCCGGACCAGCTCTTCGATGAGCAGCTGCGTCCAGAGATAGGTGCGGTTCGGCGCGTCGAGGACAGCAAAGGAACGATCAGCCACGAGAGCAACGCGGTTCGGTACGGAGTTCACCCAGAGGTCGTCCGGGAATCAGCGACGCCCATGATGGCGGCGAAGTCGCCGATCTTCTGCTCGATCTCCTCCCACTCCCGCTCCGGCGTCGACCCCTCCACGATGCCGGCCCCCGAGAAGAGCGCGATCTGGTTCTCTTTCACGAGTCCGGCCCGAAGGCCCACTGCAAACTCGGCGGCGTCGTCCCCGATCCAGCCCACCGGCCCCGCGTACCAGCCTCGATCGAAGGGCTCCTGCGCGCGGATTGCCGCCACCGCGTTGTCGGTCGGCACGCCGCCCACTGCCGGGGTCGGGTGGAGCCCCTCCAGCAGGTCCGTCGTGGTCGTGTCGGGGCGGAGCATACCGGTGAGCCGGGAGTGGAGGTGCCGTCCCCGAGCCAAGGCCAGATCGCCCGTGCCGTTCGGATTTTGCACCGTCGTACAGATCTGTTCGAGATCGTTTCGAATGGCCTCCTCCACGAACGCGTGCTCGCGGCGCTCCTTGGGACTTTGTAGAAGCTCCGTGCGGAGGGCCGTATCTTCCGCCTCCGTGTCGCCCCGGGGCCGCGTGCCCGCCACCGCCTCGCTCACGACCTTTCGTCCCGCCCGGCGAAAGAGTCGTTCGGGCGAGGCCCCCACGAAGGCGGGCCCATCTGCCGGTCGCATCGCAAAGTGATAGCAGCCCGGCGTTGCCGCCTCCAGATGACTCAGGACGAGCAAGGGATCCATCGACTCGCCCAGCGCGAGGGCCACGCGCCGCGCCAGCACGACCTTGTCGAGCGCATCCCCATCGATCGCGTCGAGCGCCCAGCGAATCATCCGGGTCCATCCCTCGTGGTCCGGCACATCCCGGCGATGATGAGGCCGGGGCAGCGGGGCCCGATCCTCCGAAACAGGCAGCGCCAGCGTACGGATTGCCTTCTCGATCGCCGCCACCTGGTCGGCGTCCCGAGGCCGCACGAGGTTGCAGACCAGCCGCAACTCGGTGTCCGTCTCGACCAGCTCAAAGCGAGGCAGCACGAACCGATACGTCCCAAACGGCGCCCACCGGCGATCGGGTCGATCCGTGGCCGGGGGCTGCGCCGCGTCGAACCGGAGGCCGCCATAGTACCGCACCGACGGCGTCGCGTCGCCGAGCCGATCGTCCAGGGCCGCGCCCAGATCCTCGTAGTCCACCGGAGCCGACGTGCTGGACACGACGTCTGCCGCCCCGATCGTCGCGACAGTGCGAGCCTCCTCGCGACCCGACCAGTAGGCCGCCTCGGAGGATCGACCGCTCGGTCGATCCTGTGCCCGAATCCAGTCGATGGGCCGGACCGGCTCCGGCACGGGCACGCTCACCCGATCAATGTGCGACGGCCCTGCCCCCGACCGAACCGCCTCCCGAACCCGGTCCGACAGGGTCCTCCGCACCTCGTCGGCGGCGTCGATGTCTCGAATGACAGCGGGATCGAGGGCGAGCATGTTGAGAGCGGTGAGATGCAGATGATAATCAATGAGAGGTGAACCGGCAAGCAACCGGAGAAAATGGAGTTGCTCCGAAATCCAAAGCGCCGATCCGATCAGGCGGAGACCGACGCCTCCGTGGACGACAGGTGTGCAGTACAGTTTTGAAGATCGGCCCGGGCCCGCCCGTCCGTAATGACCACGCGGTTGACGCAGGTGTTGGAGTGATCGAGCTCTTGCATGTGCTCCAGCCCGTAGTCGTCGAGGATCGTGGCAAGCAGCACCCGGAGGTACCGCCCGTGGGTCACCACGAGGACCGTCCGGCCCCCTTCCCGCGTGAGAATGTGCCGAATGGCGCGCTGTGCCCGCTCCTGCACGTCCCGAATCGACTCGCCTCCCTCCACGGCCCGGTCGTAGGCTCCGTCCCGCCATTTGGATTTGAGGGCCTTCATCGACACATCCCGCTCTTCAGAAGGCGGTTCGCCCTCAAACACGCCCCAGTCCATCTCACTCAAATCGTGCAAATGCGTCCGCGAGAGCGGCTCGTGAGGCCGCGCCAGAATATCGGCGGTCTGCCTGGCGCGCTGGAGCGTGCTGGCGTACAGGGCGTCGAACGACACCGACCGAAGACGCCGCGCCAGGGCTTTGGCCTGCGCCCGGCCGACCGCATTGAGCTCACTGTCCACCCCTCCGCCCTGAATGATGCCCCGGCGATTGTGCTCGGTCTCGCCGTGGCGGACGAGGTAGAGAGTCGTGGAAGCGTCCACAGCTGGCAGAAATGTACCGTTGTCCATGCCGAAGGAGGATTGATCGCAAAAACGCGGAATTCAGAGACAGTCCCAAGGGCTACGACGCGGTATCGTCCGTGTCCTGGTGACTGTGGAGGTTGTTAAGAATGTCTTCGGTAATGTCGTCCACCTGGGGGAGCGAGAGGCGGTGTTTGAGCGCGACCCGCACGATGAGCCCCCGCAACACCTGATCGGCAATTGGGAGCGGGTACAGCGTCTGCTGCAGGGGGCGAAGAAGGAATCCCAACGCCCACTCCAGCACCCCCCACCGAAGGAGCACGAATCCGCCCAGCCCGACGCCCACGGCGACGTACATCTCGGCGGCAGCGAAGATACTCATCGTGACCACGTAATAGAGGGCCTGGGCGAGCACGTGATCCAGCACCGTCACAACGCGGACCGCCAGGAGGCTCGGAAGCGCCGGGCTCAGCAGAGCCCATCCTACAAAGAGCGCAAGCGCCCCCCCCACGGCCCAGCCTACAGGCAAGCCCCAGAGCAGCAGCGGAAGGCCCCACAGCGCGACCGTCTTGGCCGAATCCACCCACGTGTCCGCCCACCGAAGCAACTGCTCCAGCGATACGTGATCGAGGACCGCTCCGGCGTAGTCCTGCACGTCCTGCTCCGTAACGTGGTACCACCGCCCCCCGTCCGTGAGAATGCCGTACGGCGTGTCGACGTAAGGAGGCGAAGACGA
>CAZBIB010000253.1:0-4502 GCA_964491575.1 uncultured Salinivenus sp.
ACAGTGGTGTTCAGCATCAGCTCTGGGAGACGTACGTAAAGAACGGTCCCCTCGACAGCCTGCTAGCTCAGGCCGAAGATGACCGCCTGGATGCCGACTACGAAATGACTCCCTCGTTTACGGCTGACGAAGCCGAGCAGTGGCTCGACCGCGCCGAGGACTTCGTCGACACCGTCGACGAGATGCTGCTGGACTCGTCCTCGGGGCAAAATCCAGTGTCGTAGAGGTTCGTTTTTCGACAAGTCTGCCCCCTCCGAGAGGAACAACACTCCGCCCCTGCGGTGGGCTGTAGTGCCGTATTTTCCGTTCCACCAGCCGACCGCCTTCATGCCTGTCAGCCGCGAAGACGTACTGGATGCCCTCCGTAACATCGTGCATCCGGAGCAGAACAAGGACATCATCCGGCTCGACATGGTGAAGGACCTGACGATCGAGGACGACCGGGTCTCCTTCACCGTCGTCGTGAAAAATCCGGACGGGCCCTTCGCCAATCAAGTGGAGGAGGCATGCCGGCGCGTCTTGCACGAAGAGGTCAGCCGCGAGCTGGCGGTGGACGTGGAGCTCGACAGCGAGATGATTCCGCTCGGGGACGACGTGATGGTGGGCGATCAGGGCGGGGAGAAGCAGCAAACGAGCGGGGAGGACGGCGTCCAGAACACCATTGCCGTGGCCAGCGGCAAGGGAGGCGTGGGCAAGAGCACCGTGGCTGTCAATCTGGCAATGGCCCTCTCTGAGCAGGGCTACGAGGTGGCCCTCGTCGACACCGACATCTACGGCCCCTCGATCCCGAAGATGATGGGCATGGAAGGCGAAAAGCCGCGCGTGAACGACGAGCGGAAAATGGTGCCCCTCGAAAAGCACGGCATCAAAACCCTGTCGATGGGCTTCATGGTCGATCCCGACCAGGCGGTCGTCTGGCGCGGGCCGATGGTGACGAAGGCAGTGCGCCAGTTCCTCGGCGACGTGGACTGGGGCGATGTCGAGTACATGATTCTCGACCTCCCCCCCGGCACAGGCGACGTGCAGCTCACGATCGTCCAGACCATTCCCCTCACCGGCGCCGTCATCGTCTCCACGCCGCAGGATCTTGCCTTGGCCGACGCGCGAAAAGGCAAGGCCATGTTCGACAACGTGAACGTGCCGGTCGTGGGCATGGTCGAAAACATGGCCTACTTCTCCCCTCCCGACCAGCCGGACCGCAAGTACTACCTCTTCGGTCGCGAGGGCGCGCAGGAGCTGGCACAGGAGCTGGACGTGCCATTCCTCGGAGAGGTGCCTATCGAGCAGAAGGTGCGCGAGAGCAGCGACCAGGGCACGCCCATCGTCCGATCCGCCCCCGAGAGCGCCTCCGCTACAGCCTTCGACGACATCGCCGAGCAACTCGTGGAGCAGGTGGCCCTCCGCAACGCCGAGTCCGACCCGACGCAGAAAATCGAGATTTTGTACGAGTAACGGCCCTGAGAAGAGTCCTCCCCCTCTGAACGGACCGGACCCTCGTCCGTTGATCTTTTTGTTGCTGCATCCGTTAGTGTTTGACAGGCGACCGACGGCCCTCCCGCCGCTTCACGCAACTGCCCCGACGCCTTATGTCCAACGACGCGTCTTCGACCCCGACCATTGATCCGGAACTGCGCGACGACATCGAGGAGGCGCTCGATACGATCCGCCCCTACCTCATGGCGGACGGTGGATCGGTCCGCCTGCTCAACGTCACCTCCGATTACGTCGTGGAGCTGGAACTGCTGGGGGCCTGCGGCTCGTGCCCCATGAGCACCATGACCCTGCGCGCCGGGATTGAGCAGGCCCTCAAGCGCTCGGTGCCGAAGGTGAAGCGAGTCGAGGCCGTCAATGCCACGACAGCGGCGTAGAACGAGACCAGAGGCCCGACCCCCCCCACCTCCTTTCAGAAAGTCACGGTCGCCGACTTTCTACAGCCGCACGTCCAGCCCTAGCCGAACGGTCACGTAGCGGGTCGACGTGCTCGTTTCGAGGTCCGTATCCTCCGTGTCGACGATGGCGTATCGCGGCTCGAAGAAGAAGCTGTAGGTGTCGTTGATCCGAAATTTCGAGCCGATCGCCGCGTGATACCCCCTTCTGGTCGTGGCCTCTCGGGCGAGCGTTTGGTTGTTCTGCGGAATGAATGCTCGTTCGAGCACGGTGTGGTACAGTCCCGCTCCACCCGCCACGTACGGATGAGCATCACTCTGATTCTGAAAGGTGTAGCGCAGTCCAATCGTGGCGTTCAAAACGTTGAGGGCGCCCCCCCTCACCTCGGTTCCAACCGACAAGTCCTCGTTGAGGAGCGCAATGTTGTCTTCGTTCATCGTGAATCGGTCGTAGCTTCCCTCTACCACGACCTCCAGTCCCCCGTACACCTGAATGCCCGTCCCAAGCCCGAGGTCGATTCCAGAGTTGAGGATGGTATTCAATCCCTCTGGCGACTGAAAGAACGCCGCGCCCACGTTTCCCCGCACCGAGACCGCGGACTGGGCCGCCGCGCTGGAAACGAGCAGGACAGCAAGGAAGACGAAGAGAACGCCGGTTCGTCGCATGGGACTGAAGGGATTCGTTTGGGGCACGGGGCCTCTCATTGGACTCAACTGGAATTCGGACTGCTCCGTCGAGGCCATCCGGAGACGCCCCGCTGACCGCAAGACGCCGAACGTCGTCGCGCTCTGCACGGAAACCGTCCGCTTTGCACAACCTTCTTACAGGGCACTCCTCCGCTGGATCCTCTCCTATCCTTCATCCGACGAGCGTTCTTCTGTGTCCTTCCTGCGACCCTTCGGCCGCTCGCTCTTCTGCATGTGTGTGGGACGGAGCGTTTCGAGTCGAGACGCGGATCGGTCGGCAATCGTGTGCGTGCGAAGGTGCAGAACGGTCTTCACAGGTCATAAATTGATCGACGCATGTCCGAGCCCGACCCGACGCCTGTCGTGACCGTCTTTCTTCGCAACCGAGGGGAGGTGCTGCTCTTTCGCCGCAGCGATGACGTGGGGTCCTATCCCGATCTGTGGAGCGCCGTCGCCGGGCACGTGGAGAACAACGATCCGGGGGCGTCTGCCCTTCAAGAGATCGAGGAAGAGACGGGCCTGCGCGAGCACGACGTGACGCTGGTGCAACAGGGCTCCTCATTTGCGGTCGACGACGAAGACCGGGGCACTCGATGGCGCGTGCATCCCTTCCTCTTCGACACGGACACGCGCTCGATCAAGACGAACTGGGAAACCGAGGAGGCCGAGTGGGTCTCCCCCACCACCCTCCTCCGGCGCGAGACCGTGCCGGACCTCTGGACCTCGTACCGCCGCGTGGCCCCGTCCATCATCGGCATCACGGACGACACGACCCACGGCTCGGCGCACCTTTCGATTCGGGCGCTGGAAGTTCTGCGCGACCGGGCCGGAATGCTGGCAACGTCCGACGCCTCCACGATTGAGGACGCCCGGGCGCGGCTCGTCGACACGGCGTACCGTCTTCTGGAGGCCCGCCCGTCGATGGCGGCGCTGGCCAACCGCATCCACCGCGTTATGCACGCGAGCCGCCCTGAACTGCCCCCCGAGACGATCGAAATCAACGCCCATGAGGCGATCCAGGAGGCCCTGTCTGCGGATGCCGAGGCCGCCGAAGCGGCTGCGGGGCACGTGAGTGGAGCGCACGTGCTGACGCTCTCCCGCTCCGGCACAGTGCTGGGGGCCCTGCGCCGGGCCGACCCGTCCTCCACCGTCACGGTGGCCGTCTCTAAGCCCGGCGGCGAAGGGAGAGAGGTTGCCGAGGATCTCGTGAATGCCGGATTCGACGTCACGCTCATTCCCGACACTGCCATCGTCCGCCGCCTGGACGAGGCCCCGATCGACGCGGTACTGGTGGGAGCGGACACGGTGCTGCCGTCCGGCGCCGTCGTGAACAAGGTGGGCACCTACGGCACCGCTCTCGCCGCCCTCCGGGCCAATGTGCCCGTCTACGCCACCTGCGCGGTCGACAAGATTTCGGTGGACGACGATGCCTCCGACGAGTCGGCTCCGTCGCGGACGGTGTACGACGGCCCGAAGGATCTGTCGGTGTGGGCCCCTCGCTTCGACACCACTCCGGCCGAACTCGTCACCGGCGGTCTTCTCACCGAGCGTGGTGCACTAACGACGGACGAGGTGGGGGCCGTGGCAGAGGAGCTCTCTGGACTGCGGGCCTGGACGTGAGTGCTTGTATCCTCACAGCATCCCCGCTCACGTTTGAGGTTTTTGCCCGTCTTTCTCTCAATCCACGAGAACCCTGTTGCGTGATGCGTAACGATGCTTCTCCTTGATTCCGCCTCCTTTCACGCGTCACGTTTCACGTATCACTCCTCCTTGCTTCTCAGTAGCTCTTCACGAACCGAAGCCCCCGACGTTCGTTGATTCCTCCCCATTCGCTTGCTACCCTGTGAGAGGAATAGTGGGGCGTTCGCCGTCCCGATACTGCCCGGTCGTCTAATGGCAGGACAGCGGCCTTTGGAGCCGTTAGTGGTG
>CAZBIB010000254.1:0-4493 GCA_964491575.1 uncultured Salinivenus sp.
CGACCCCTGCATCGTGCCAGGTAATCTGAAATTCCTGCGGCCACATGATAGTCGAGTTGAAGAATTTGGTTGGTAACGACCACGAAAAGGGAGAACAGGAGGCATCAAACGTCAGTTCTTTGATCTGATTTGCAGGCCAAATCGTTGCTGGACTGCAACCTCGGGAAAGCGCCTCGCTTCTGTCTGCGATGCCAACGTCCTCTTTGTGGTCTAACTCGGCAAAGGAAGCTATCGAGCAATGGAATGGTTCAGGAGCACTGGAATTGAGACGGCGGGTTCAAGGCAAGCTCTCGTCTAAACGTCCGCATTGGCGGAAACGCCCGTTCACTGACGGGACGACCCAGCGCCCACGAAGGGCGGTTCCACAGCGCAGAATTCGTTGGACTCTGTGTAGGACTGCTTATCCTGTTTCAAAAACCGTCCGATACTGTTGGCGAACCCTATTTCGAGGTAGAAGGCCCATCCTACATCGGTGTCGAGCAAGGCCAACCGTGTATTTCTAGAGCCGAGATGGAGTAGAGGAGAACAATTTGCTTTGCTTTAACGGCCTTTGTTTCGCTTTGAGGGGATTCACCAACGGTATCGAGCCGTTTTTGAAACGGTTCTGAGACGGGCAGAGACGTGAGTAGAAATAGAAAAACTGTCGTTTGGGACAGGCCAAGGATTCACCACCATCACACTAACGCAGAGAGTAGCAGAATCGACCCAGAGGGGGCTGCGGACTGAAAACCTCGTCCATAAATATGTGAGGCGGAGGAACCCTTTCTGTTTGGGGAGTCAAATGCTTTGAGCCTGGTCGATTCTGTTTGTGAAAGATTGGTTTGGGCGTTCTCTAAAGCGAGGTGCAAAGCTATGAACCGCAATCGTATTCAGTCCCGACTCTTCAACAAGGTCTTCCGTCACCGCCCGAACCGGCGCCTTCAATATCTCCGAACGTGCAAGAACACGAGGGCGAAGAGAATTCGCCGTGCTCTTCGGCGGGAGGACCTTCGCTCCAGCAAGGTGCTCGTTGAGGTGTACCTACCCATCCTGATCGCGGAGACCGAAGCTCAAGACCACGTTCCGCCCATTGATCTCTCACAGGATATCTCCTTCACCTGAGTGAGGGAATCTGTTTGCGCCTGCCGTCCCGTCTGGCGCGATTTGCGCATGCTCGAGGGGGTTGCTCGTGTCGGAGAGAGCGACGCCCAGGGCCGGAAGCATCAGCAGGAGGGCCCCGCGAAGAAGAGGGGGCGAGCCGCATCGAAGCTCTGCCTTGTGGCCAATCGAGCGGCCTTCCATTCGCGGGTGGTAGCATTACGAGAGGAAAGAAGGGAGACGTTGTTCGAGGTATTCCTAGTCGTGTATTGATGTGTGGCCTGCGGCCCGAAGGCAGCGGTTGGGTGGTACGTTGATTACCTACAGGAATATACGGCCGTTCTCGGTGTTTTCGTCCCCTCGAAGTGACCGGCCGGACCTTTCGGGTTATGGAACGGCCCACTCGCGTTGCCGGATGGAAGAGCTACAAGGGAATCCTCAAACGGAGGGATCATAGCCTCCATGTGCTCGAGTGTCCATACGCAAAGCGAGTCATCAGAGTGAGGGCACCGACGACGCAGCTACAAAAAAGCAGTCCTTCGACGCTACCCAGCACCACTTCCGTCGCGGGGCCGAAGTCCGACTCTCCGAAAAGCAGCCCGAACCGGTCGAGCTGAAGCCTCGACGCGGCGAACGACTTCGCCAGCAGTGCGAGGCTGCCGCCCATGAGGTGCCCTCCCGCCAGAGGGATGAGCGCGCCCGCCAGCGCTCCGCCCAGCCCAGCCCCTGCGGCTGGATGCCAGTGCACGGCGTCGCCGACCCAGTCTCCGAAGCGATTCCCAGAGTGCGCGCCCAGCGCAAGCGCAGCCCCAAGGAGCGCGCCCTCCGGACCTCCGGTGATGCCTGCAGGAGCGCGTCCAAAAAGCAAGTTGAACGCATCCACGCCGAGCAGCTTGGCCGAGGTGCCAACGAAAAGCCCTCCAAGCGCCGCCCCGGCGACGCGACACAGGACACGCATCTTCGGTACGGACTGCGCAGCGACGCCTGCTCCCGCGAGGCCGACGCTCACGCCGAGCCCTCCCGTGAGGCCGGCCAGCATGTTGAGGCTGACGAGTACGAGCAGCGTCGAGAACGTCCCCACGCCTGCCTCGGGGGACGCGAGCCCGTACCCGTAGAACAGTCCCCCGAACAGACCTGCGATTCCGCCCCCGAGGGTTCCCGCTCCCACTTCGTTGAGGCTGTCGCGCCACATCCGCTCCTCCTCGGCGCTACGGGAACCGACCTCCCCAACTTTAGGCGCTTCTGTGCCGGCCGTTTGTGGAGGCGCATCTGAATCAAGCCCATCGGTGGCGACCGGCTCGGCGCTTCCGATGAAGCGGTAGCCGTGGCCGGGCACCGTTTTGATGTAGCGTGGATTCGACGCGTCGTCGCCGAGCTGCTTGCGAATTTCCTTGATGCACTGCGTGAGGGCGCTGTCGCTCACGACGACATCGCTCCACACCTCGTCGAAGAACTGCTCCTTCTCGACGAGCTTTCCGCGCCTTCGGACCAGCAGCACAAGGGCGTCGAGGTAGCGGGCGTTCAGGTCGATCCGCGTGTCGCCGCGCCAGAGCTGTCGGTCGGCCACGTCGAGCTCGAATCCCCCGAAGCGGTAGCGGGGGAGATCGGGCCTCTCTTCACTCTCCTCAGTGTTCATATCTCAGTGCTCACAAAAACATTAGACCGGGCTCAAGCGGCTCACGGGCCCCTTACGCACATTCCCCCCAGTTGCTCAGAGAAGATTGCGAAGTAGCGGAGCAGTCTCCGCCGACGCCAGGGAAATTCACCGACCTAGCAACTTCTGCGACGTGAAGTGCAGCTCAATTAGCTCAACTCATCACCAAAAACAAATACAATGGCAGCAAAAGACAAGGAAAAGACGACTACAGGAAATGCGAAAAATGACGGTGGACCGGGGATTCCTTGGAGAATAGGGGCCTGGGCCGTCGCCGTGCTTTTCCTGCTGGCGAACGCCGTCGGGAACCAGGTCAGCGCTGAGGTCAACTGGACCGCGAGCGATTTTGTCTTCGCCGGCGTCCTCCTCTTTGGATCTCTGGGCGTCTATGAGATCGCAGTGCGGACGACGCGCAACGTCGTCTACCGAACCGGTGTCGGCATGGCGCTCGTGGGCGCACTCCTCCTCACATGGATCAATGCGGCCGTGGGAATCACCGACAGTGTCGCTGACCTAGCATATCTCGGAGTGCCTGTAGTCGGACTCGTCGGTGCCTTTCTCGCGCGGTTCCGGCCCAAGGGAATGGCGCAGGCATTGGTTGCCACGGCGGTCGCTCAGGCGCTAAACACCGTAATCGCGCTGGCTGCCGGAATGGTCCCCGAGTACAACACCACGTACGAAATCGTGGGCCTCAGTGGGATTTTCGTCGTACTGTTTGTCGGGTCGGCCTGGCTGTTTTGGAAAGCGGCCCACTCGGAACTCGAACAGGGCACTGCATAATCTCCCGATCTACGCGGCCGAATCGCTTGCCCACATCAGTCGCCTCCCCACTAGAGTCACGCTCCCCCATTCTCAAAACGATCCAGGACACCATGAAGAACCTACATGTCCACACGCTAACATCGGTGCTAACCATTGTTTTAGGCGTCGTGCTCTTGATATACATGATTTCTGTAGAGAGCGAGCCCGGTACAATTCCACTGCTTCTGATTGTGGGTGGTACCGGATGGTATTTTATCACACGAGCCCGACCTCAGTCTTCCGTCAGTGCAGGGAAAGAGCCCCTCGACGCGGAATACGGTTGATTGAAGGACACGGGCGTTCCCTCCGCACCCAACGAGGCCATCCTGGTCCAGCGCGTCGCGGTACAGCGCCGGAATGAGGTTGAAATTGTCCCTGTCGAGGATGTCCTCAACTTCGGCGCGGAAGGCTCCCAATAAACCCAGAAGAGCATACTCATCTCATTCCTGAGCGGATGAAGCCCCTTTTCGACGCAACTGCCTGCCGGATATTCGGGGATTGTCACGCTCTACACGACATAATGCTAAGTTGCACCTGACTATGGACTCCTGTCGTCCTCGTGGGGCGAATGCTAAATGGTTCGACTTCAGTTGACGGAAGTGTCGACGCTAGCCAATATGGCAGACGACATCGCTTATGGGACAGGTAAATCATTCCGGAGAAAAGGGGCAAATCGTCCGGGGCATACGGTGGTATATACGCCGGGCCCTCGGTGTACCTTGAGGTAGTTTCGAATCGGCATCCCCTTCGACTCGGACTCCTCGACAAGGTCTTTCGGCGAGCGACCGTTTCGAGCAAGAGTAATGACCTGCTCTCTGAACGTCTACGGAAAGGATAAATATGTTATTTTAAGAATAAAAAATATAAATACGCCCGCGCTGCTGAGTCAACTTCGGGGATCCCTTGCGAGCGCTGTCACCACCCGCTTGGTTTTTCCACGCCGTGAGCAGGAGACGGCATG
>CAZBIB010000255.1:0-4480 GCA_964491575.1 uncultured Salinivenus sp.
AAGAAGAACTACGCCCTCCTCACCTACGACGGCGACCTCAAGTTTAAGGGCTCCTCCCTCATCTCCCGCTCCAACGAAGCGTTTGGCCGTCGCTTCGTGCGACAGGCCATCCGCCGCCTGCTCAACCACGACGTGGAGGGGCTGCATCAACTCTATGTGGACACCCGCGAGAAAATCATCGAGCACGACTGGGAGAGCGCCGACAGCTTCGCCCGCACCGAGAGTCTCAAGGACACGATCGAGCAGTACGAGCGGGACGTGGAGGAGGGACAGCGTCCGCGCGCTGCGGCCTACGAGCTGGCAAAGGAAAAGGCCGAGAAGACGGGACAGCCGGTCCGAAAGGGCGACCGCATCTCGTACTACATCACGGGCGACAGCGCCGACGTCACGGCCTTCAAGCACTGCAAGCTGGCCGAGGAGTGGGACCCGGACGATCCGGACGAAAACACGGCCTACTACCTGAAGCGACTGGACGAATTTGCCGACAAGTTTGAGCCGTTTTTCGAGAAGCACGACTTCCGTCTCGTCTTTTCGCCCGAAGACCTCTTCGGGTTTTCAGCCGAGGGCATTGACATCCAGCGAACTGAGCACGAGCCTGATTATCAGGAGGATCAGGACGAGGTGCCGTTTTAACGCAGCCCGGCCGTCCGCTCCCCCTCTGTTTCCATCGACCACCACCAACTTTCGACTCTCCCATGAAGCGCACGCTTCTTGCCGGAACGTTCTACGCCCTCGCGGGCGCCGCCACGCTCCTTCTCGCCGCCTCCATCTTTTACTCCTGCCGGAGCGGCGGCCACCCACACCGTGAGCAAAATACCCACGACGCACCGGCCGAAGAGACACACTCCTCAATTTCTCCCGAGACCACTCCGGACGGAATGCGCCTGACCCTCGCTCATGCTTCTCCATCTTCCCCTGAGCCTCAGCAGTCGCGTCCCCTCTCCGCGGCGTAGGAACCATCGTCCCACCAGTCCTCTTGCCCGTGTCTGATTCCCCTGACGACGTTCCGCGAGGACTCGTTTTCCCGGGACTTCGGGACGAGTCTCGGCGGTCCTCCCTTCTCGTCTTCCTAGCCGTAACCCTGATTGCGGGCCTCGCGCTCATCTGGCCCGTGTACCCGTTCGCCGGAAGCATTCGGCCTTACGTCCTGGGCCTTCCCTTCTCGTTCGCCTGGGTGGTGGGCTGGCTGGTCGTCATGTTCGTTGCCCTGGTGCTGTTTTACCGCGCGGACGAGCGTGACGTGACTAACTGAGTTGCCTCTCGCCCCGTTCTCTCCACCGATGCCTGAGTGGGCCGTCATTCTGCTCATCTGTGGCCTCTACCTCGTCCTCGTGCTGGGACTTGGGGTGTGGTCGGGACGCACGGTGTCGAAGAGCGTCACGGGGTACGTGGCGGGCGACCGGACGCTCGGGGTGATCGTGCTCTACTTCGTCCTCGGTGCCTCGGTCTTTTCGTCGTTCGCGTTCCTGGGGGCGCCGGGCTGGGCCTACTCGCGGGGCGCGGCGGCCTTCTACATCATCGCCTACGGGACCGTGGGCATGGTGCCGTTCTATTTTCTGGGGCCGCGCACCCGGCAGGTGGGGGAGGCGCTCGGCTTCGTCACCCAGGCGGAAATGCTGTCTCACCGGTACGACAGCCGCACGCTCTCTGTGGTGCTGGCCGTGCTGAGCGTGGTCGCGTTCGTGCCCTACCTCACGCTGCAGATGAAGGGAGCGGGCTTCCTCCTCTCCACCATCTCGGACGGGCACGTGCCCCAGTGGCTCGGGGCGCTGGTGGCCTACGGCGTGGTCCTGATCTACGTCTTTGCCAGCGGCATGATGGCCATCGGCTGGACGAACGTCGTCCAGGGCGTCTTTATGATGGTCGTCGCGTGGTTCCTGGGACTCTACCTGCCGGAGGCGCTGCACGGCGGCATCCGACCGATGTTTGAGGCCATCGCTGAACGTGGACAAGAAGCGATGCTCGAAGCCCCCGGCTTGGCGGCCGACGGGGCGGCCTGGAGCTGGGCCGGCTACAGCTCGGCCGTCATCGTCTCGGCAGTCGGCTTCTCGATGTGGCCCCACCTCTTTATGCGCGCCTTCACGGCCCGCAGCGACCGCACGCTCAAGCTAACGGTCGTCCTGTACCCGACCTTTCAGCTCTTCCTGGTGCCCATCCTGCTGATCGGTTTCGCGGGCGTGCTCGCCTTTCCGGAGGTCTCCCCGCCCGACACCATTGTGCCGTACCTGCTCACGCAGATCGAGCTCTCCCCCCTCCTCGTGGGACTCGTGTGTGCGGGAGCGCTGGCCGCGTCGATGTCCTCGGGCGATGCCATCCTTCACTCCGCCGCCTCCATCGGGCTTCGGGACGGCATCAAACCGCTTCTCTCCGGATCGATGAGCGACATGCGCCAGCGACAGTGGATTCGCGGGCTCGTCGTCGCCATCAGCGCCGCGGCCTACTACTTCGCGGTGTTCTCGGAGGTGGGCATCGTGGCCCTTCTGCTCGGGACCTACGGCGGGGTGGCGCAGATCTTCCCGCTCGTCTTTGCCGCCTTCTACTGGCCGCGGGCCACCGGGGCCGGCGCCCTGACAGGCCTCCTCACCGGCATCGGCGTCAACACCCTGTTTCTCGTCACGCCGCACCTCCGTCCCATTCCGCTGCATGAGGGCGTGTACGGACTCGTGGCCAACGTAGCAGTCTTCATTGGCGTAAGCCTTTTCACCGCCCCGCACGACCGCGACCGGCTCGCGGCATACACGAATCTGGACCGAACGGCGTCCGACCCGGCAGTTTGAATCTCCGTCCGCGGCATGGAGCTTGCTCGCATATCACGTCCCGGATGTCCGTCCGGGGTCTCGCTTCCTCCTTTTGTTAATGCCTGTGTGATATGCGCGACCCGGTTCATCGTGCGCTCGCTTCTCTGCTCGCCTTCACGCTTCTCGCCGCGGTCCCGGCTCACGCCCAAGACTCGGATGAGCTCGCCGATGCCCTGAGCCGCATTGGACAGCAGTACGCCACCAACTACACGCGGCCCGTGACCGACGCCCTCGGGGCCGACATGAACGCGGGGCTCTTCCGGACGGCCGAATTCAGCGATACAGGCCTCCTTCCCGGGATCGACGTGTACGTTGGGGCCTCGGTGATGGGTGCCCTCACGGCGGGATCGCCGAAGTCCTTCCAGATGGCCAATGACGAAGTTGAAATCAACACTGGCGGCTCGGTCCGCACACTCCGGATCGAGTATCCAAACACCGATCTCCCCACCGCCTTTAGCGAAAATGAGTCCCCGGGAACCGCGGACATCATCGATCAGGAAACAGAGACGAAGGTGGGCGAAGTGACGCTTCCCGGATCGCTCATCAATACGCCGATCGCTCCCCTGGTCGTCCCCCAGGTGGGCGTCGGAACAGTGCTCGGCACAGACGCGCAGCTCCGGTATCTCCCTGAGACCAGCTTCAACGACTACGGAACCGTCGCTCTCATCGGGGTCTCCGTGCGGCACAGCCTCAGCCAGTACATCCCCCTCTCTCCCATCAACGTGGCCGTGCAAGGGTCGTGGCAGCGCCTTTCCCTCTCCGGCAGGGAGGGAAGCCGGAATCCCGGAAAAATCGTTGACGCGTCCGGGTGGGCCCTCAATGCGCAGGCGAGTAAGGACGTGCCGGTGCTCCCCCTCACGTTCTACGGCGGGGTGCAATACGAAAAGTTCGGCGTAGACGTGAACTACACCTTCAGTGCCAACGGTCAGACGGCGACCTTTACGTACGAGCAGGACGCCGCAAACAACGTCCGGGCCCTGGCCGGAGTATCCTTCTCCCTGGCGATCCTTAAGTTCAACGTCGACTACGCCCTGAGCTCCAACAACACGGTCAGCGCAGGGGTGGGGCTCACTCTGTAACGACCCGGCAGCCTCGCCTTTACTGGCTGCCGGAAACGGGAGAGCGCCGCACAAAAGGACGTATTTCGTATTGCGTAAGGGCAACGTGAACTACGAAATACCCCGACAGCGGTCCTCGACAGCAGTCGGGGTGATTCGTGAAATGTGACAACTCACACATCACTCCTCACGCATCACTCTTTCCCGCCTCCCATTCCGGGGCAATTTCGTCTTCGTACCGTTCGGCGGCCCCTTCGACCACCTCCTTGGCGCGGTCCGGTCCGAAGAAGTCCTGCACCCGCACCGTCTTGTCTTCAAGGGCCTTGTAGTCCTGGAAAAACCGGCGGAGCTCGCGGAGGCGGTGGTCGGGCAGTTCCTTGATGTGCCAGTAGTCGTTAAAGGCCGGGTCGTCCATGTGGATGCAGATGATCTTCGCGTCCTCCTCCTCGTCGTCGAGCATGCTCATGAGCCCGATGGGGCGGGCGCGGAGGATGCTCAGCGGATCGACGGCCTCCTGAGCCAGCACGAGTACGTCGAGCGGGTCCCCGTCGTCCGCATAGGAACGGGGAATGAAGCCGTAGTTGGCCGGGTAGACGACCGAGGAGTAGAGCATCCGATCCACCC
>CAZBIB010000256.1:0-4474 GCA_964491575.1 uncultured Salinivenus sp.
GGCTTTCGCGACTGGACGACGAGCAAAGGCCTGCTGTAGCGTTCGCTTCGCCCTCTTCGAAGGCCACCCAGGAAATGAGAATCCGCGCCCCGCTGCTGGAATTCGGTCGGTGGGGCGTTTGTGCGTTTGAGCGTGCGCCGCCGAGGAAAACATCGGCGAGGCCGTCAGTTGAAAAGCATGCATGAGGCTTTTCAAATCAGTATCCACACTTCCCTCATGGAGACAGAGACGCAGGAGCATCTTTCCGCACAGATTACGGGACGCGTTCAGGGCGTTGGATTCCGCAACTTCACGCGAACGCGCGCCCATCGCCTCGGTGTCACCGGGTGGGTGCGCAACGAGCACGACGGGTCGGTTCGACTGGAGGCGGAAGGGCCTCGGGAGGCGCTCGATCAACTCGTTGATGCGGTTCGGCAGGGCCCGCGCATGGCCCAGGTCGAAGACGTGGAGGTGGACTGGACCGACGCCACCGATGACTTTGAGACCTTTCAGGTACGCCGGTAGGCGACCGCTCCGCGATTCAGCGTCAGCGAGGTGTCCCGAAGGAGGCCACTATGGCCGATTCTCACAGCTCAGATGGTAATGCGACCGCCGAGGCCTCCCCAACGCAGTTGGAGCTCCTCGACCACGCAATCCAACGACTTGAGGCAGCAGATCGCGAGGCCCCGCGACGGACGGCGGAGTGGCTGCTGACGGAGGTGTTGGGCGGAGACCGGGCGCAGCTCTACGCCCATCCGGAGCGACTCGTCTCACCGGAGGCCGCACAGCGATTCGAGGGGATGGTTGAGCGCCGCGTGCAGGGCGAGCCGCTTCAGCACATTCTGGGGTATGTCTCCTTTCGGGGCCTCCGGCTTCAGGTGTCGCCCGACGTGATGGTCCCGCGTCCCGAGACCGAGGCGGTCGTCGACCGGGCGCTCGCCTGTATCGAGGCAACGGAGCGGCCGCGCGTACTTGATGTGGGCACGGGGAGCGGATGCATTGCCCTCGCCCTCAAGCACGAGCGCCCCGGCACGATCGTCCACGCCTGCGACGTGAGCTCCGATGCTCTCGCGGTGGCGCGGACCAACGCGGAGGCGCTCCAACTCGACGTGCAGTTCTTGGAGGGCGATGTGTTGGCCGAGGACGTGCCGGGTGGCGTGTCGGAAAAGTTGGACCTCCTGGTCTCCAACCCTCCCTACATCCCCGACGGCGAAGCCGACACCCTGCCGCCTGTCGTGCGCGACTACGACCCGGATGTGTCGCTCTTCGCCGGCGACGACCCGCTGCGCTTCTACCGGGCGCTCGTCGACTGGGCACAGGCGCTGTGCACCCCGGGTGCTGCTCTCGTGGTTGAGACCCACGCCGCGTACGCCGAGGAGGTTGAGCGCCTGTTCCACCGGGAGGGTTTGACGAAGGGAGGCGTGGACGAGGACCTGAGCGGACGGCCCCGCGTGGTGTGGGGGCGACGGGCATGACGTGGAGCCGTTCTGTATGCGTATGGGCGTGTGGAGGTGTGAAAGTGTTGGGGACAGAGTTTTTTGTCACCTCCATCCCTCCAGGCTTCCATACAGGTTTCTCGCGCTGGATCGGCTGTCGGACTTTCGGGCGTTTGCCGAGGCCGTCCGCCGCGGGATGCTGCCTTCGGGGGCACGTGAGTGATGGGGATCCGATCAGGGAGCAGGGATCGTCGCTGCGTCAAGCACCCGAGCTGCCTCCCGGTACATGACCGCGTGCAGATCGGCAGTGGCCTCGGGAGTGTCGGCGTAGCCACCTGAGAGCAGGAGCACGACCGGGAGGGTGCGAGCGTGGATCTGCTCCAGCACGTACCGGTCCCGGGCATGGAGGCCCTCTCGTGTAAGCGAAAGGCGCCCGAACCGATCGTCGGTCACAACGTCAATCCCACCAAGATAAAAGACGAGGTCGGGCTGCGCAGCGTCCAGCGTTTGGGGGAGGTACATCTTCAGGGTGTCCAGGTAAGCCCGGTCCCCCGTGCTGTCAGCTAAGGGGACATCGAGGGAGGAGGAGGGTTTTTCGAATGGATAATTCTTGGCGCCGTGCATCGAGAAGGTAAAGACGGAGTCGTCATCCGCGAACACCGCCGCGTTGGCATTGCCCTGGTGCACGTCGAGGTCGACAATGAGAACCCGTCGGACCCAGCACGCCGACTGGAGCACGCGGACAGCCACGGCCACGTCGTTGAGCACGCAGAACCCTTCGCCGTGGTCGGGGAAGGCGTGGTGTGTGCCGCCTGCGAGATTGGCCGCGAGGCCGTCCGTTAGGGCCATGAAGGACGCGTTGATGGTGCCCTGCACGGCCAGCCGCGATCGGTATACAAGGCGTTCCGACCACGGCAGGCCCATGCGCCGCTCGGTGTGCGCGGGGAGAGTGCCCTCGGCGAGACGCGTCAGGTAGTTGTCCGTGTGGACGTGGCGAAGGGCGGACCAGTCGGCCTGCCGAGGGGCCACCACGTCGCTCGGATCAAGTAGGTCCTCCCGGCGGAGCAGGCGGTGCAGAGCCGGAAACTTGGCCATCGGAAACGGATGACCCTCGGGGAGGGGGACGTAGTAGCCGTCGCAGTAGCTGGCGCGCATGCAATCGTCAGGCGTCCGAACCGGGTCGCAAAGCGAAGCAGAAAAGTGAGCGATAGGCCGTACGCAAGAGCGTTGAGTTAAGGTCCGGATTTTGCTTGCGTAAGAATGAAGAAGTTCATACATAAACATACACAAAAACGCCCGACCGGGCGAACCCGATCGGGCGTCGTGCCACCAAGATAAATGGCAGCAGATGTCACCACCCCCTCACGCGCGGCCACGTCCCGTGACCGATCCTCCTCAAGAACGCCCCAGGAGCGACAATCCTCACCAACGCGAGGACCGTCGCATCAAGGGCTTTGGGGTTGAAGAATCAACCCTGAGGGGGGAGAAGACGCGTGAGGTGGAAGCGACTCAGGTGGTGATGCGCGGGTTAGTCTTCGTTAGACGTGTTGTGTCCCGCACGCGGATTGGTATCTGCATCGTTCGTGTTATGCTGAGCGCGATCTTGCACCGTCACGTCCTTCTTGGCGGGCTGTGCGCCGGTGAGGCTGTCGCTGCAGCCGCCCAGCAGCATTGCACCGGCGAAAAGGGCGGCGGTGAAGAGAGAACCGATGGTGGAAAAACGAGAGCGTTCCATGGTGGTACAGGGTTGTTGGCATGAAGTTGGCTTGATCAAGCAGTTTAAGAATACTGGGAATTTGCGCTGGTTCCAACCCTGACTTGCGCGGAAGCTTCTATACTTTTGTAATGGGCAGGTAGTTATGACACATGGATGGATAAAAATTACTCCGGTTCTTCTGCTCCTGGTAGTGCCCTATGTTGCTGCCGGACAGACGGGAGAGCAAGACGAGCTCGGCCTCCCGTTTCCGAGCGAGCATTACGCCCCGCCGGAGTATGGACAGGCTCCTCAGAACTGGGATGTCGTCCAGGACGACCGGGGCCTGATCTACGTCGCGAATAACAAAGGCGTCCTGCAGTACGATGGCGAGCGGTGGCGCCTCCGTCCGACGACCACTGGCACGTTTGTGCGTTCCCTGGCGGCGGACAGTCTCGTCTACGTGGGGGCGAAAGGGGACTTTGGGTACCTGCGCCCCGACTCGCTGG
Organism: uncultured Salinivenus sp.; assembly: GCA_964491575.1. Classification (GTDB taxonomy): domain Bacteria; phylum Bacteroidota; class Rhodothermia; order Rhodothermales; family Salinibacteraceae; genus Salinibacter. The sequence goes on from CAZBIB010000256.1 coordinate 3,618, forward strand.
GCGTGCTGCGCTACACGTCGCTCTACGAGCATATTCCTGAAGACGAGCGTGACTTCGAAGACGTGTGGGGGACGCACGTCCTGGACGACGGCGTCTATTATCAGGCCAACCAGCGACTCTTCCGGTGGGACGGAACGGAAATCACATCCTGGTCCAGTGAGAAAGGCTTCCACACGTCATTTGTCGTCGACGGGACCCTCTACGTGCGCGACTTTGGGCGGGGGCTCCTCCGGATGAAAAGCGGCTCCCTGGAGCTCGTGCCAGGGGGGGACACTTTTCGCGAGACGCCCATCTACATGATGACCCGTCACCCGAGCGGCGATCTCCTAATCGGTACCCAAAACAAAGGGCTCCTGCTGAAAGACGGAGAAACGTTTCGTTCCCTTGCCCCTGAGATCACGTCGTATCTTCAGGAGAATGACTTATACCACGGGTGTCGACTTCCGGGGGACCGGTACGCACTGGCGACGCTCGGGGGTGGAGTCATCGTCATCAATGCCGAAGGAAACGTTGTACGTGTGCTGGACGGATCCTCAGGACTTCCCGATAACGTGGTGAACCACGTATACGCAGATCGGGAGGGACAGCTGTGGATGGCGCTCAACAGCGGTGGGGTATTTCGGGCCGGGCTCAATGCTCCCCTGACAGTACACGACGAGCGCACCGGACTCGAGGGTACCATCCAGGACATTCACGAGCACAGGGATAAGACATACGTGGCGACGGGAAGCGGATTGTATGTGAGCAGGAAACGGGAGGACCAGGTACTCGGAGAGCGGAGTGCCTCCTTCGACAACGAGGAATGGGGAGACCTTCCAATAATTTGGGACATGTTGTCCGTCGGGGAGGAACTGCTG
>CAZBIB010000257.1:0-4260 GCA_964491575.1 uncultured Salinivenus sp.
CAGGAAATGGCCAAGCGATTTCTGGATGGGGGGCGGCTTTTGGCGTTTGGACGCGGTCCGTACGCCACCGACGCACAACACGTCTCCGTCGAGTTCATCCATCCGGTCATCGTGGGCAAGCGCGCGCTGCCGGCGCTGGACGTGAGCCTGGCGTACCCGGACTGGCTCGAAAGCGTGCTCCGTCCCAAGGACATTGTGATGGGTTTCGGTCCGCCCGAGGGCGATCCGGAGGTGGACGCGGCCCTGGCGGAGGCCAGCGAGCGCGGCGCCTTTACGTTCGCCCTCCCCGGCGAGACGGGAGACTATGCCGTGGAGGCCCCTTCCGAGGATTCCTTCCTTCACCAGGAGATGATGGAGGTGCTCTACCACACGCTCTGGGAGACGGTCCACGTCTTTTTTGAACACCGCGAGATGGGGCACGACGTTGGCGACTCGGATTTCCTGTATCCGTATCTCGGCACGGACGAGCAGGACACGAGCGGCGTCGTCGACGAGGTGGCGTCCTCGATCGTCAGCAAGGCCGAAGAAGACGAACGGCTGCGCGAGGAGGTTGCCGACACCATCTCCGATCAGATTGCGGAACTCACCCTGGCGATTCGCGACCGCCTCGAAGCGGGGGGGAAGCTCATCCTCTTCGGCAACGGCGGCTCAGCCACCGACGCCAACGACTGGGCGGTCGACTGCGTGACGCCGCCGGACGGGTACCACTCGATCCCGGCGATCTCGCTCTCCATGGAGCCCGCCAATCTGAGCGCCATCGGCAATGACGTGGGCGTGGAGCTCATCTTCCTTCGCCAGTTCGTCGCACAGGCCCAGCCCGAAGATGTGGCCATCGCCTTCTCCACGAGCGGCAGCTCCGACAACGTCGTCACTACGCTGGAGGAAGCGAACGACCGGGGCCTCTTGACGGCGGCGTTCGTGGGCTACGACGGCGGGGAGATCGTGCGCCAAGACGTGGCCGATTTCCCGATCATCGTCCGGTGCGACTACATCCCTCGCATTCAGGAAATCCACGCCTCCATCTACCACGTCATTCGAGACCTGCTTGAAATCGTTAGGGAAGGGGGAAGAGGGAAGGGGTAAGAGGTTTCCTTTCCCATTTCCCCTTCCCTCCTCACTCTTCTTCCCCCTTACCTTTTCCCAAAACATGTCTGAACTCGAACTCTACGGAATGAAGAGCTGTCCGTACACGGACGATTTGCGCGAGGAGTTGGAATGGCAGGGGCGGGAGTTCACGGAGTACGACGTGGAAGAAAACGACGAGGCCCGCGAGCGGATGATCGCCCTCACTGACGGGCAGCGCACCGTGCCGGTGTTGGTCGAAGACGGAGAGGTCGAACAGATCGGCTGGAAAGGCCGGGGCTGTTACGTGTGACGGCCCTGAGACTCCCCGGAACCAGTGATTGTCGCGAATCGGGACTCCGTCTGCTGTTCGAACTGGTACCGAGTTCTCGCGCGCCCACTCATGGACTCTCCCCTCCCTTCTTCCATCGAGGCGCTCTCCGTGCAGGTGCGGGGCACCGTCCAGGGCGTGGGCTTTCGTCCCTTCATCTACCGGCTGGCTCATCGCCACGAGCTGAACGGATGGGTTCTAAATGCAGAAGAGGGCGTCAGCATTCACGTAGAAGGGCCGTCGACCGCCCTGGAGGCGTTCGTTGACGAGGTGCAGAACGCCCCTCCACCGGCGGCCCAGATCGCTCACCTCGACACTGAACCGGCAGACGCGCAGGACTTCGATGCCTTCACCATCCGCAAGAGCACGCGCCGGGACCAGCCCACCGTCCGCATCTCCCCCGATCTCCCCGTCTGCGAGGACTGCCTGGAGGAACTCTTCGATCCGTCGGACCGGCGCCACCGCTACACCTACATCAACTGCACGAACTGCGGGCCCCGCTACAGCATCATCGAGGGACTGCCCTACGACCGCCCGCAGACGACCATGAAAGACTGGTCCCTGTGTGAGGAGTGTGCGCACGAGTACGAGAATCCGCTGAACCGACGGTTCCACGCGCAGCCCGTCGCCTGCCCCGCCTGCGGTCCGGAGTATTTCCTGCGGGAGGAGGACCGAAGGGTTGCCTCCGAACAAGAAGCCATCGAGCAGGCCGCGCAGAGGCTCCGCAATGGAAAGATTCTGGCTGTGAAGGGTCTGGGCGGCTACCATCTTGCGTGCGACGCCCAACAGGAGGGGACCGTCCGGGCGCTCCGCGAGCGAAAGTACCGCAAGGAGAAGCCGTTTGCCTTGATGGTGAAGAATGTGGACGTGGCTCGTCGTCTCGTGGATCTTTCTGAGGACGACGAGGCGCTGCTCACCTCTACGCCGCACCCCATCGTCCTCGCCCCTGCAAGGGTGGATCTGCCGGGCGTCCACCCCGGCAATCGCGACCTGGGCGTGATGCTGCCCTACACGCCGGTCCACCACCTCCTCTTCGACCGCAATACCCCCGAGGTGCTGGTAATGACCAGTGCCAATCGCTCCAGCGAGCCGATCGCCTACCGCGACGATGATGCCTTCGACCGCCTCTCGCGCATGGCCGATGCCTTCCTTGCGGGAGAACGCCCGATTGCGCGACGGGTGGACGACTCGGTGGCGCGCAGCGGTCCCTTTGGTCCCACGATCCTGCGTCGCGCCCGCGGTCACGCGCTCAGTGCCGTCGCGGACCTGCCCACCGATCGTCCCCTCCTGGCCCTCGGCGCCGACCTGAAAAACACCGTCACGCTGGTCGTCGACGGGCAGGCCTTCGTCAGCCAGCACATTGGAGACCTGGAGCATTTTTCAGCTCTTGAGGCGTTTCGGGAAACGATCCAGGACCTCCTGCGCATGTACAAGGTGGAGCCGAGCGACCTGCGGATCATTCACGACGCCCATCCGCAGTTTGCCTCTACGCGTCACGCGCAGCAGATGCCGGGCTCGACGCAGACCGTTCAGCACCACAAAGCCCACATCGCCTCCGTCCTGGCCGAGCGCGAGGCCTGGACCGAGACAGTCGTTGGCTTCTCTTTCGACGGCACCGGCTACGGAACAGACGGGAGCATCTGGGGAGGGGAAGTGTTCGTGGGAAGCCTGAGGGACGGCTTTGAGCGCGTCGACCACCTGACGTCCGCCGTCCTTCCAGGCGGCGACGCAGCGGCGAAGGCCCCCGTCCAGGCGGCAGCCGGCTTTCTGGAGGCCTTCGACGACCTGCCCGATCTGATGGCTGCTCCCTTTCGCTTTCCGGATCGCTACGAAAAGGCCCGCGAACTGGTGCGGAAGAAGATGCGCACGTTTCCCACCACCTCCATGGGACGCCTCTTCGACACGGTGGCCGCCCTGCTGGGCTTCACTCGCGAGATGACGTTCGAAGGACAAGCAGCCATTTGGCTCGAACATCAAGCGCGTACCACACCGCCCGTCGACGCGTACCCGTTCTCGGAATTGGATTTCCGTCCCCTTCTCCAAGCCGTCATCGCGGATCGACTCGATGGACGTCCCCGTCCGGAGATTGCCCGAGCCTTTCACGAAGCCCTCGCCCGGGAAGTTGTCGAGATGGGCCGATCGCTCTGCGACGCCCATAGCCTGAAGGCGGTGGTCCTCTCCGGCGGCGTCTTCCAGAATCAACTGCTCCTTCAGCGCATCAAGGATCGGATTGAGGACGAGAAAGTACCCCTCTCCGTCTGGGGAAATCGCGTTGTGCCGTCCAATGATGGAGGAATCAGCCTCGGGCAGGCCGCGGTCGGGGCCCTGGAAACGACGGGCTAGGCTCTGTCTGAAAAATGGCTTCGATGCCGAGTGCATGCCCACGAATGCGTTCGGGCGTGCAGCCAGCGAGCCCGCCGCGGTCGGCCGTCATTCGTGGAACTGATTCTATTTCGCAACTCGCGACAAACCATCGCCCCGAATAATCACCAATACCTCCCATGCCCAACGACCTCCGCTTTACGTCCTTCCCGTTCAACCCCAGCGAATCGATTCCGAGCGAATACACCTGTGAGGGCGACGATGTCTCCCCGTCCCTCGAATGGACGCACGTGCCGGACGGGACGGAGAGCATCGCCCTCATCGTGGACGACCCCGACGCCCCCGGTCAAACATTCACGCACTGGGTGCTCTTCAACCTCCCGGGCGACACCACGCGCCTGACGCGAAATGTAGACATCGACGCCGAATTTGCCGACCAGACCCCGTCTCCCCAGCAAGGCGTGAACGACTTCAGCGACGTCGGCTACGGCGGCCCGCACCGCTACTTCTTCCGCCTCTACGCGCTCGACACCGTGCTCGACCTC